>DAOTTJ010000262.1:0-9099 GCA_034437695.1 Ktedonobacteraceae bacterium | reverse complement strand
CCGTAATCAACCCCCTTGATCGTAGGTTGCTTGTTTTCAAAAAGTTATCCACATTTCCACACCCTCTATACGTATGACTACTAATATATTTATATATATTTATAAAAAGAAAGATAGAATCGTAGTAGTAGGGACTGTGGATATGTGGATAAACCTGTCCCTCACATAGAGTGCCATATAGGATAAAGTGGCCTGTAGAGCGTCTTTAGTGTGGTGCGGATTATTCCACACTGCCCAAAAAGACTGTGGATAAGTGGGGGATAAGTGGGGATAAGTCGTGGGGCAATGTGGATAACTTTTGCCTCTCTATGGAGAGTTATCCCCATTACCTCTGGCATGTGGATAAGTTATCCACATTTTGTGGATAACTCTCAGATGCTTATCCACAGGTTTTCCACAGCGTATCCACAGGGAATAGGCAAATGTGGATAACTTATCCACATTTTATGTGGATAACTCGTGTGCAATTTTTTTTATGATCAAAGTTATCCACAGGGTGTGGATAATGTGGATAACTTATCCACATAAAATGTGGATAAGTGAAGTTCATCGATTTGTCAGAATCGCGATGTGGATAACTTTTGTGAACGTATGGCCTGGAGATGAAGTTTTGCACATATTTCAAGAGTTGTCCACATTTTTGGGCGATTTATCCACGTTCCCTCTGACTACGACTGCGGAAAAATACCCACAGGTTATCCACAGGGTGTGGATAATGTGGATAACTTATCCACATAAAATGTGGATAAGTCTTATATTTGCATGTACAAATATATGATAATGATAATATCACTATCAAGATGCAAAGTCTTTTGTCGATATACCACTATTGTATATAGTGCATTTATATCCCCTTCTGCATTGTGGAAATGTGGATAAGTTATCCACATAGGTTGTGGATAAGTCGTAGGGTCAGAGCAATTGTCTCTTTGGTCATCTAATGCCGGTTTTGCATTGTGGAAATGTGGATAACTTATCCACATGGATTGTGGATAACTCAGGAGCTTGCAGATGCAAAATATGGCACATCTGTGAAAATGTGGATAATCCCCCCTACTTATCCACACAAAATGTAGATAAGTCTGTAAGCCTGTACAGACCTATGTGGAAATGTGGATAACTTATCCACATGGATTGTGGATAACTCACCGTGCAACTGACCGATTGTGGAAATGTGGATAACTTATCCACATGGATTGTGGATAACTTTATGTGAAAAAATGTTCTGTGGATAATGTGGATAACTTATCCACATTTTATGTGGATAAGTGAAGTTCATCGATTTGTCAGAATCGCGATGTGGATAACTCTATCTACGTCAATCTATCTGTGCGGGCTTTAGGTGGTTTATCTGTTTAACGGTGTATCCAGGTAGAAGATGTTAGGACTACTTTTCTACGCTTCTTTCCGTGTTTGATGCACAAAGGTATACAGCGTTCTCTGGATATATACAGTCTAAAGGTGCAAATAGCTTAATGGGGAGGAAGGCGGATAGATGGCAGAGGGACGTGTAGTACCTGCTGGCTCTACAGAGTTATCCACACAAAATGTGGATAACTCTGTGTAAAAATGTGCAGAAGTGACAATATCTTATCTACACGGATATGACATGGTCAAAATGTTGCACTCCCAGATGCGCCAGCACTTTGTAGGTTCGCAGGATTTCACCAATGCTGAGGGCGCTGGTCAATTGAGGTCCAATCTGGTAGGGCGCGTCTCCATCGTAGACACTGCCGATGCTTCCAAGCATGTGCTGTTGCATCTGTTCGCGCAGTGGCTCCAATATCTCCAGGCCCCGCCGCCAGATAAGCTCTTTATAGTGCTCTGCCGCTGAGTTGCGAACCCTCTCTTCGGCTTGCACGGTGGATGTTTCTAGTCCACTCTGCAAAAGCGCATCAATATAGGGACCCAGCAACCACGGCCACGCTGCTCCCTGGTGTTGCGCTTGTTGCAACTCGGTGTGATCCAGCGGCAGGTGTCCTCGATAAGCTTTGTCGTCTGGCGCGAGCGTGCGCAGACCATAGGGGGTGACTAGCTGACGCGCAATCACTTCCAGGACCGCTACTCGCTTCGATACGTCTAGCACTGGATAACGCAACGAAAAAGCGAATAACTGATTCGGGCGCAAACTGCTGTCGTTACCATCGGGTCCATCAATCACGTCGTAAAGATAGTTACCCTCGCCGTACCAGAAACGCTGGTTAAAACTCTGAAGACAGCGCTCGCTCAGTTCAGCATACCCGGTGGTCAGATGATTGATATGGTTGCGCTGATAGAGCAACTGTGACCACTCGTCCATCAGGCGCAATGCGTGATACCAGAGTGCGTTGACCTCAACCGGCTTGCCCGTACGCGGCGTGGCTGCGCTCCCTTCGTCTGAACCACCCATCCATGTCAGTGCATGTTTAGGTGCATCGATCGATAGCAGGCCATCGGCGGGATCGACGCGGATACCGTGACGCGTGCCATTGACGTAGTGAGTGATGCAGTCTGTCAGGCGCATGTAGAGTTCGTCGAGTATTTCGTAGTCGCGAGTGATCGCCAGATATTTATCGAGAGCATAAAAGTACCAGAGAGCGACATCTACGTTGTGATAGTCTGCATCTTCCAGCATTGGACGTTGAGTCGTGGGCAGACGATCCGGCAGGAGGCCTTGCCTGAAATGGCGGGCGATAGAGCGGAGCAGACGTTGTGCCTCGTTCTGGCGATCGGTCGCCAGGGTCAGACCTGGCAGCGCGATCAGTGTCTCGCGGGTATGGCTTGCCATGTGATAGTAACCTGGTATGATCGCTGAAATATATTCAGCCGTTTGGAAAAAGAAGTCAGGTCCATTTGAACGTCCGTGGAAAGGTAGCGTCTGTCTGCTAAGTAGGCGATCGCTCGCCTGATAGAGCAACTGCAAAAATTCCTCGCTTTTAACCGGCGTATTTACCGCATCTTTGAGAGGTAGAACCGGGAGTGTCTGGATAGAGCCGCCGCCATCGCCAAAGTAGCGCTGTCCCTGAAACAGATTGCGTTGATAGTCAAGCGTCTGCTCATAGGAGTGACCAAGTTGTTTCTGACTGAGCGGCAGTGAACTGAGGTCCTCGGCGGTCACTACTATGGTCAACGTCGCATCTTTATCGGCCCAGAGTCGTGTACGGACCACGCCTGGGAGATAAAGATCATCGGTTGGTGGTAGATGAGCCGCCTGGTTGTGTCGGCGCAGGAAGCGCCAGTACCAGACACCTGTTGGGATAAACTGGGTCTGACTTTCAGGGTGTCCGACCGCGAGAATATGGTATGCTCTACTATCTTTACGCGCCCGAATGCTGCATCCAGCGACCCCGCGTGGCAGGGATAGGTCCTGCTCATCGCCGTCCAGATCGGTGTCTTGCTGAAGGCTCTGTACTTGAAAGTGCCAGTTATCGTTACCGTACTGCGGTTGGTCGTATGGACGCTGCGCGACTAAGGGCAGAAGTGTTAAGGTCAGAGGCAGCGGTGCATGTTCAAGGGGATCAGAGGCGCGAAGGTAACCATTATAGCGCGACCGTCCTCTGCCAGCCCCATAGTCATCGCTGTTGCGCGAATTAGACGAAGGCATGGATGCGCGTAGAACACGATACTGAATGATGGTCGTATTCTGTCCATGAGGCATCCAGATGCGCTTTTCTAGCATGACGCCATCAATACCACCCAGGCGGTAGGTAAAGACCGGAAGACCCTCTTCCAGGCGAAATGCTTCCAGGTGAACAAAGCCCGCTGGATTCAGCGTGCCGTCCTGATATTCATTTGTACCCAGGTAGTAGGTGCGTTGATCGAAAAGAACCTCTTCATCGATCTTGGCGACCAGTAGTTGTGGAACCGCCTCATCGGCGGTCGATGCGACCAGAAGACCCTGTTGCATACGCGTAAGCGTCCCGGCCACTGTTCCTGCTGCATACCCCCCAAGACCATTGGTAATCAACCATTCTCGCGAAATGGTCTCTTCCAGGTTACAGCAGATGTTGCGCTCAAATGAGATGGGCATTGTAGTCCCTCCAAGCCCCTCAATATGTGGTTTCCAGCTACGAAAAAACAGCTACTTGGCAAACTCTTATGTATGTTCTTTCATCCGCTACTCTAAGTCTATCACACAGTATACTACAATTGGGAGTCCTTTCTGACTTTTTTCTAACGATTGTTTGAGAATATGTTGTCTATTCGATGTACATTTGCTTACGTTACTTTAAAACTCATCCTTTCTGTGATAAAAAAGGCCTGCGAGACGTAGTAATAGGCTGAACGGCTCTATTTTCGTCTATCTAATCACCAGGAGGTTCTTCATGCGATCATTCTCCTTTAAAGGGAGGGCGCAACGGCTTTTCACACCAACGCTATTTTTCAGCATGCTGGTTGTCGTCGTTATGGTGCTCGCTGGCTGCGGCGGCAGTAGCACCCCTACGAGCAATCCATTGAACCTGATAAATCCAGGTACGTTGACTGTAGGCAGTGATACTACGTATCCGCCGCAAGAGTATGTCGATACGACAACAGGCAAATATGTCGGTTTTGACATCGATTTAATTACTGCCGTGGCCCAAAAAATGGGCTTGAAGGTCAATGTTGTGCGGGCCGACTTTGCGACACTCGTCGATTCGCTGGTGGCGAAACGCTTTGATGTGGTTATCTCGGCCGTCACTATCAACTCCGACCGCGAAAAAAAGGTGAATTTTGTACCATATTTTAGTGCCGGCGAATCTCTGCTGGTTCCTAAGGGCAATCCAAAAAACCTTACCTCAATCGCCGCCGCCTGTGGTTTAAGGATCGGCGTACAGAAGGGTACGGTTGAGCAAGACGATACAACAGCAGCCGATGCGGCCTGTAAAAAGGCTAACAAACCTGGCATCACTATGACCGCCCTGGACAATCAGACCGACGTGGTACAGCTATTGGTAACCAAGCGCGTCGATGCGACCTATCAAGATTCGCCCGTCACCGACTACTACCTGGCGCAAAACTCCAGTCAGTTCCAGGTCGGCGGCTCGGTCGTCAATGCGGCCCCCGAGGGCATAGCTATTGCTAAAAGCAACACCGCTTTGCAGTCAGCTGTCCAGACCGCTTTTAACCAGGTGAAGAGCAGCGGCACCTACGATAAGCTCTTTTCACAATGGCATCTGAGTGCCGCGCAAAAAATCAGCTTCATGGAGCGCCGCAATCAGTTTGTCGCCTGAGTAAGCAAGAGTTCTTGCATAAAACAGGCGAGCATGACAACGTTGCCGTCATGCTCGCCTGTTTTGCCCATTACAGCGTTCTGCATAAGCATGAAGTGAAGCGGGAGTGCAGAGGGCGGCAGCCCTTTGCTGGGGCTTGGGGTGTCCCCAATAAGCTTTTTCTTTTGTTTTGCCTGTTTTGCCAGCAGAGAGGTGCTCTCTGTTACCTTCATGCTTATGGGTGGGGAGAGAGAAAGAGATTAACATTCTTGTATAAATGTGCTATTCTTGAGTCCACAGCTTCGCCGAGTATATAAGACACCATTACTTTTGCCTTGAAAGGAGAACACGCTGTGTTTCGTTGGGACATTTTTCAGCAATTTCTTATTTCACCCTTTTTTATCCAGGCTGCCTGGACAACTCTCTGGATTTCGGTTGTGGCTCAAAGCCTGGGCGTTATCATCGGTCTTTTCCTGGCTTTAATGAGGACTTCGCGTTTCCCCTGGCTCTCCTGGCCGGCTCGCGCCTATGTCTGGTTTTTTCGCGGCAGTCCTCTCCTGGTTCAGGTCCTCTTACTTTTTGATGGTTTGCCGCGAGTATTCCCCAGCTTACCTCCCCTGGCCGACTGGGCGTGCGTCTTGATAGCCTTTTCTTTCAACGAGGGGGCGTATATGTCGGAGATTGTGCGTGCAGGCATTAGTTCTGTCGATACTGGTCAGGAAGAGGCGGCCCGTTCGCTGGGGATGCGCTACTGGCTGGCGATGCGCCGCATTATTTTACCCCAGGCCGCACGAGTCATCGTGCCACCGCTGGGCAACGAATTTAATAATATGCTCAAGACTACCTCGATTGCCTCGGTGATTGGTCTGGTGGAGCTGACCAATGCTGCGGAAACCTATGGTTCGCCGAGCTTTGCGATCTTCGAGCTACTGGTGCTGGCTACGCTCTATTATCTGCTCCTGACTACCCTCTGGGGCTACTTCCAGGGGTGGCTGGAGAAGCGTATAAATCCCAGTCGCGATATGAAAGTAGCTCTGGATCAAAAGAGTCTGGTCAATCGTATCCTTGGATTTGGATTTAATCGCGCCGGGATGCGCTGAGGGAGCTAACTATGAGTATACAGAACGAAGACGATAGAGAGATGGTGCGGGCCGAAGGTCTGGTCAAGCGCTTCGGAAGCCTGACAGTGCTCAATGGGGTCGACCTCACGGTGAAGCGCGGCCAGGTCGTTGTGATTATTGGACCCAGCGGGTCGGGCAAGACTACTCTGCTGCGCTGCCTAAATCATCTGGAGAAGATCGACGATGGGCGCATCTATATCGACGGCGAGCTGCTCGGCTTCCGCGAGGTGAATGGGAAGATGCAGACAGACCGCGAGGCCAATATCGCCCGCATACGTTCGCAGATTGGCTTTGTTTTCCAGCGCTTCAATCTTTTTCCGCATAAGACCGCCCTGGAAAATATTGTCGAAGCACCCATCCACGTGCTACGTCAGCCTAAAAGCGTCGTAACCGAGCAGGCGATGGCTCTGCTCGACAAGGTTGGCCTGGCCGATAAGGCGCACGCCTTTCCACACCGCCTGTCGGGTGGCCAGCAACAGCGCGTGGCGATTGCCCGCGCAATGGCCATGCGACCTAAGGTCATGCTCTTCGACGAAGCGACTTCCGCGCTCGATCCCGAGCTAGTCGGCGAGGTTCTGAGGGTGATGCGCCAGCTAGCCGAAGAAGGTATGACAATGGTAGTTGTCACCCACGAGATGCATTTTGCCCGCGATGTCGCAGACCATGTGATCTTTATGGATAAAGCCCAGATCGTCGAGCAAGGCACCCCCGAACAGGTTTTTGAACACACCGAACGGGAGCGCACGCGTGAGTTTCTGGGTCTGATCGGATAGTTTTATGCCTCTCTACACCGCTCAGTTAATGACAAAACACGAAATTGCCCCGGACTCCTACCTCCTGGAGGTCCACGCACCGCAACTCGCGCAAACGGTCCAGCCGGGGCAATACTGTATGGTGCGTTGTGCCGATCTTTACGCCAGTGATCCCTTTCTGCGCCGCGCGTTTTTTGTACACGAAATTGAGCGAGAACGAGGCATCTGTCGTTTCCTCCTCTCTGTCTATGGACGCGGTACTGGCTGGTTGAGCAGACAGCAGGTGGGTACCGAACTGGACATCCTCGGCCCGCTAGGTCGAGGCTGGACACTGAGTTCGCGCACACGCAACCTTCTTCTACTCGGCGAAAGACCGCTCTTAGCAGCGGTCACCTGCCTGGCACAGCACGCGCTGGCTCAGGAGTTAACCGTGACTCTTATCGATTATGTCGGAGAGACGCATAGGCCGGGCTATCCAGCCGCGCTTTTGTCGCCTGAGATCGAGTATCAGGTTTTTTCAGGAACGCCAGAGCAGCTCGCTCACCAGCTTAGCGCTTATCTGGGTTGGGCCGATAACGTCTATTGTAGTGTTTCACGTGAAACTCTTGCTTTATTGATGCGGACAGATGTCCGATGGCAAGAACCATCCTTTGCACAGGTAGCCCTGGGGGAGGCGCTTCCTTGCGCACTAGGGACCTGTATGAACTGCCAGGTTGAAACACAACGTGGCCTGCGACTGGTCTGCCGGGATGGACCAGTCTTCGCACTAAGCGAACTCTATTACTGAGCCAGTAGTCTACTTTGATCTGCATGGCTACTATATAACTTGCGTATACGTAATTTTTCTCTAGCTGCCAGTGTATCTGCATCTACTGAAATTGCGCAAAGTCGTTGCGGAAGGATAAAGCTCGGATGAGTGTCGAGCAACTGGAGAAATGCTCGCACTATCAACGGATCAAAGCTGGCTGCAGACCCTTGCAGAAGCCGTTCACGAGCTGCGTCCAGCGAGAGCGGCGCTTTATAGGGACGCTGCGATGTCAGTACATCGAAAACGTCAGCGACAGTAAGAATACGAGCGCTGAGTGGAATCTCTTCGCCTTTCAAACCAGTCGGATAACCATGCCCATCCCAGGCTTCGTGATGGTAGAGGACAGTCTCTACATAAAAAGGATGAACATCGCAACCAATCAAGATGCGAGCACCAATAACGGGGTGACGCTCCATCGTTAGGCGCTCTTCCGCTGAAAGCGCGGCTGACTTCATAAGAATATCATTTGTGATCCAGGTTTTACCCAGATCATGGACGAGCGCAGCCAGAGCGAGATCACGGGCATCGCGTCTACTCCATCCCAGGTACCTCGCTAGACGTTGGGCGTACATTGCCACGCGCCTTGAGTGTTCATACGTGACAATATCCCGCTCTTGAATGCTACTGGCAAACGAGAGCAAGACCTGGTGTACTTCGCGCTCATGGTCAGTACGTACGGTAATCACCTCAGTACTCCCCTCTCTACATAGGTATGGTCTCGGATTACACTATGCTTTGTCATATATCTTCAAGGATTGGCGCACCTGCACAGGGCAGACCCGGCGAAAGGTTGCTAAGGATATGTAGCTTATGCCAGGAGCCTTTTCCTCTTCGTTGCATAACTACAGGATAGCAATGCGCACGGGACAGGTCAAAACGGTTAGGACTTCCGGTAAGGCTATTGAGATATCTCAATGCCTTTTGCGTTATAGATAATAGACGTTCCCAGCTTTGTCTTATATAACAATCAGGTCGCTGGATAATCGCTTTTGGGTAGAATACTCAGTACTTTTGTCGCTTCCAGCACGCCTGTAGACTCACAGGCAGATTTTGCTTAACGTTTGTACTACCAGCTCCCTTTTCTTGTATATATATACGTTAACAGAACACGCTTTTCTAACGAGATCGGCTTTCTTTAACTCGATATCTGTAAGATGGCCGATTATTCCCCAAATGGTCCTTCTTTTTCTCTTATTGGTGTTTAATTCAGAGCATTTATGATAGACTTGTCTAGTTAGCATAGCCCT
>DAOTTJ010000261.1:0-24620 GCA_034437695.1 Ktedonobacteraceae bacterium | reverse complement strand
GCCGCTGCGCATACGAGTAAGCACCGTTGGGTTCTCTCCACGCTCTGCTGAACCAATACGGTCTTGTTTCCACTCATCCATAGAATAAGGGCTTCCTTTCGTTGCGTGTTTTGATGGTGGGTACGAAGCACCATGCTTATTTTAGCCACTTTTCTCTCCTTTACACAAGAGGTCTATTGAACCTGCACGAGGGGAGTGGCACCCAGCGCCTTTTTCTCTGTGTGATACACTGGAGATGACAATCAAAACCATGAATGCAAAGGTGTAAATAACGTATGACGCTTCAAATGCAACATATGATGCAATTGTTATTGGGGCCGGGCAGGCAGGTGGACCGCTCTCTACAGCGCTGGCTGCGGCCGGTTTAAAGACAGCGTTGATCGAGCAGGAGCATATCGGTGGGACTTGCATAAATGAAGGATGGACGCCGACAAAAACGATGGTAGCAAGTGCTCGCGTGGCCTACCTGGCCTGGCGAGCTGCCGATTATGGCGTCCACACTGGCCTGGGTCACATTAGCGTAGATATGTCAGTGGTACGTCAGCGCAAACGCGCTATTGTGGAGAGCTTTCGCGGCGGGAGTCAGAAGCGCATTGAAGCCGCCGAGGGGCTGGATCTGCTGATGGGACAGGCGCGTTTCACGGGGGTGAAAGAACTCTCGGTCGCGCTCAATAGTGGCGAAACGCTTGAGTTAAGCGCCGACAAGATTTTTATTCACGTTGGAGCACGGCCAGCGCGATCGGATTTGAGCGGTCTTGAACTTGTCGAGGCCCTCAACTCGACCTCGATTATGGAACTGGATCATGTGCCAGAGCACCTGCTGATCATCGGTGGTGGCTACATTGGTCTCGAATTTGGGCAGATGTTCCGGCGCTTCGGCAGCCAGGTCACTATTATTCAGTGTGGTTCGCACCTGCTGGCCCGCGAGGACAACGATATCGCCGATGCAGTGGCCGATATTTTACGTGAAGATGGGATCGAGGTTCTCCTGCAAACCACGCCACTCCACGTCGAGCAAGTAAGCAAACATCACGTTGAGTTGAACGTCCAGACACCCGAGGGAGAACGCGTTCTGCAAGGTACCCACCTGCTGATTGCAGCCGGTCGTACACCCAACACCGGCCTGCAACTTGATGCGCACGACTTTATCCCCACCAATGAGCGCCTGGAAACCACGGTCGAAGGCATCTACGCGCTGGGAGATGTAAAAGGTGGTCCGGCCTTCACGCACATTTCATACGACGACTTCCGTATCATCCGAACCAACCTGATCGAGCACGGCACAGCCGACATCCACAATCGGCTCGTCCCCTACACCGTCTTTATTGATCCGCAACTTGGGCGCATCGGACTGAGCGAGACGGAGGCCCGCGCTCAGGGACGAGCGATCCGCGTAGCCACGATGCCCATGAACTACGTGGCCCGCGCCCTGGAACTCGACGAATCACGCGGGATGATGAAAGCAGTAGTAGATGCCGAAAGCGGGCAGATCCTAGGATGCGCAATTCTGGGGATTGAGGGTGGCGAAATCATGTCGGCCCTGCAACTGGCAATGATAGGCAAACTGCCCTATACAACGTTGCGCGACGCAGTTTTTGCTCACCCCACACTGGCAGAGTCGCTCAATAACCTCTTTACAGGCCTTGACTCATAGACCACCTCAGTTCGTTAGTGGCCAGAAGAAAGAACACAGCCAGAGCCGACGATAACGAAGGTACCAGGTGTTTTCCACATTGGTACCCTCGTTACCATCGGCGCTAAGCGCTCTACACGGTCTAGGCTTGGCTTTTGATCAGCACTTTCTCCATAAAAGCAGTTGCGATCGAGCCATTGGCGTTGCTGGGAACCAGGAGCGCCAGGATACCTTCCTGAACGCCAGCCGGGAAAGTAGACTGGTAGTCTACACTGGTCGAGAACGAGGTCTGGCCCATGCCGTTGGCTCCGATGGCGCTCGCATGCCCGAGTTCAGTATACGCGTGGTCGAGCACCTGGAGCTGGCCAATGACACCTTCAAAGGCTGTGCCTGTTCCCATCGTCTGAACCGGGCTAGAGATCTGCGTACGCGAAGCAGGTGCGCTAATCGAGACACCTGGCCCGGCGACGGCGATGACTTCCCAGATGCCTCTGTTCGTGTTGCCTTCCAGGCGCGAGAGCGTCACCGTAATCATGCCCGCAACCTGTTGCGTGCTCCTGACGCTCACGACTGCGTTGACATCGTGAAAGCCACCACCACTGCTCACCGTAGCGGTCGAGTTGATCGACCAGTTGAGCAGACTCACCGTCAGAGCAGTCGCCACGCCAGTCGCGCTCACCTTCCACGGCTGATGTCCCTGTGTTACCTGATACTGGTCGTCTTCGGCCTGGTAACGTGTCATATCGGGGAACATGCCGGGGAAGACCGTCTGAAGCAGTGTCTTCGCGTTCGGCGACCACTTGAATTCGCGGAACAGATCGGCGGTCATGGCTGAGAGCGCTTGGCCCGCGTTAAGCGCTGAGCGTTCCTCGACCTGAGCGGTCAGCACTGTATTATAGCCACTGATCTTTGCACTGCCCTTCACCAGGCCCATGCTCTGAAAAACCCTGACCGGCTGAACGGCGGTAATAGCGGTAAAGACAAAAACATCGAGCGTATCACTATCGTCCTCGCGCCGCACCGTTACAAGGGCCTGGAGCGAGGAATTTCCCACGATATTGGCGCAACTGACCATTTCAACGTGGTAGGGGCCACCATAGGTATACCGTTTAACAATCGACTCCCAATGAGCGGGTCGAGCAATCTCCTGGGGGCAGGCCCGTGGACCAAGCACCACCAACGACGTAGATGCAACGGGGGGTGTACCAGAAGTCTTTTTCTGTGCCGGGCTTGTAGCGATGCCACCACGCAGCACATAATATGCTCCGAGCAACATACTTACCAGAAGAAGCGTAAACAGAACCGCAGCCAGCGAAGTCAAGCGCGACCAGCGCCGGGCAGGTCGTGTGAGCACAGAGAATGTCCCAAATTGGGCAGCCGGAACCTCGTGTGGCGAGGCCGTGCGACCATACGAACCCTCCGACAGACTGGCAAGTCGCTCTGGCACCTGATTAGCGGTATAGAGCATATCGAGATCCTGGATCAGATCCAGCAGAGTTGGATCACTCTGATCCTCCAGAAGATCGTGATAACGAGCATCGAGAAAATTTTTATGCTTCATGATAGTGCTCCTTGAGCATATGGAGAAGACGTGTAAGCTGTTTCTTAACGGCAGAGTGACTTTTGCCTACCACCAGGGCAATCTGCGGCGTACTCAAGCCTGCGGCGAAACGCAAGGTAAGGAGTTCGCGCTTCAAGGGATCGAGTTCAGCTAGCAGTTCCTTGAGCCTAAGCAAGCGTTCCTCGTGTACAAGTCGCTCATCCATATCCTGATAGACTATCGTGGATGGATGAAACGCGACAGGGAGTGCATCCCAGGAGACAACGCTATGCTGTCGCCGATGAGCATCGATCACGGCGTGGCGGGCAATCTGAAAGAGCCAGGCGGCAAAAGGTACGCCACGTGGTAGGTAGGTAGGCAAGGCATCCAAAGCCTGAAGGAAGATCTGCTGCGTCAGATCGGCAGCATCGTCGGTGCTCTCCAGACGCGCACGGACATAGTTATAGACACGTGTAAGGTAGCGCTGGTAGAGGAGATCGAACGCCGAAGGGTCGGACTGAGCCGTACGCACCAACTCGGCCTCGTCTGTGTCGCTCATAGGTGGTGCCTGCATAGATTCTTGCATAGCTTCTCCCTGAAAAAAGCCATTCTTCATACTCTTTGTAGCCTGTGCTCTGTCAAGCCTCTATAAGTCATCCCTGATTTTGTCACATCAGGACAAATACCTTGCTTGTGTTGCAGGTCACCTGCGGCGACCTGCAACACAAGCAAGAAAGGTTTTTGGGGGACTGCGCCCCCGAACCTCCCTGCCGTCCTCGGTACTCGGCTGCATTTCGGAAACCACATGCAGCCGAAAACTCAGGTGGCTCATAGAGGAAAGATGGCTGGGGCGCTGATCCAGACCCCAGTCAAGGGGTTGCATCCCTCGCACCCCTTGCATTCCTGCTGGCCAAGCTGTAACTGACTGAGCACTAGCCATCGAATGTTTTGTACATATATATGTGCATGATTAAAAACGCAGATGCGATGAAATGGGGACATTCTTTTTGGCGTATACACAACTGTCGATACTCACGCACTGAACACACGAGCAAACGGATACGCTAAACTATCTCTATGGGATCGCAAAATGCAAACACACCTATACGAGGAAAGTATCAATCAATGAACATTGTTATTCCCGATGACTACCAGGATGCAGTGAGGCACCTGGCCTGCTTTAACAGACTGGCCAATCACCAGGTTACCGTCTATAACGATCATATAGAAGATAGTGAGACATTGGCAAGTCGTTTTCAAGAGGCCGACGCACTGGTGCTTATTCGCGAACGCACGCCAGTCGGTGAAGCATTGCTCTCGCGCCTACCCGCGCTCAAATTGATAGTACAGACGGGTCGTCAGGCACCGCACCTTGACCTCGCCGCCTGTCAGCGCTATGGGATTGCCGTAAGGTTTGGCGAAGGCGGGATCAGTCCTTACGCCACCGCAGAGCTTACCTGGGGACTGATCCTCGCGGCCCGCCGTCACATTCCCCAGGAAATCACAAATATGCTGGCAGGTCACTGGCAGCGCACGCTGGGCGAGAGTCTCCACGGTCAGACTCTGGGGATCTTTGGCTACGGCAGAATTGGCAGCGTCGTAGCCAACTATGGGCGAGCCTTCGGAATGAATGTGCTGGTCTGGGGACGCGAACACTCGCTGACACAGGCCCACACCGACGGTTTCGCCACCGCGCCCGACCAGGACACGCTGTTCCAACAGGCGAACGTTCTGAGCCTGCACCTTAAATTGCAGCCAGAGACGCGGGGCATCGTAACCGCACGACACCTGGCACAGATGGCCAGCGACGCCCTCCTGGTCAATACAAGTCGCGCCGGACTGATCGCACCAGGGGCGCTAGAAGCGGCGCTGAAGGCCGGGCGTCCAGGCTACGCAGCCGTCGATGTGATCAGTCGCAGACCATCCACTACTCCACCTGGACAACGTTCTCTGTACCCCGCATATCGGCTATGTCGATAAGGCCACGTATGAAGGCTTTTTTGCCTCGGCCTTCGCCGAACTGGACGCATTCACCAGGCAGCAGACACAGGCAGACACCGCTACACAGGCAGACACCGCCTGACCTTCCTGCATATTGTTTGCTTGCCAGAAACAGAAAAATGTTACAATAAACCTGTCTCCGCCTCACTCAGGTGGCCAGCCTTCCCACCCCTGGCCCCCAGACACAACCGGAGATAAGTCTACAAAGAGCAAAGAGGAACAATCATGGCTATTCCTACCCTCCCCTTTGGGCGAAGCGGGCATCAGAGCACACGCACCCTGTTTGGTGCAGCCGCGCTTGGCTCGGTAACGCAGAAAGAAGCAGACCAGACACTTGAAGTACTCCTCCAGTATGGAGTAAATCATATCGATGTTGCAGCCAGCTACGGCGAGGCCGAGTTGCGCATCGCCCCCTGGCTGAAGCAACACCGTGAGCATTTCTTCCTGGCAACAAAAACCGGGAAACGCACCGCATCGGAGGCTCGCGAAGAACTACACACATCGCTGGAACGCATGGGCGTCGAATACATCGACCTGTGGCAACTGCACAACCTGGCCGACCCGATTGAATGGGACATCGCACTCAGTCCGGGGGGCGTATTGGAAGCAGCGAGCGAGGCGAAACAAGAGGGACTGGTTCGCGCCATTGGCGTGACCGGCCACGGGGTACAGATTGCCGCAGCGCATCGCAGAAGCCTGGAACGCTTCGATTTTGACTCGGTACTCCTGCCGTACAACTACATCACCATGCGCAACACCTATTACGCCGAGCAATTTCTGGCTCTGCTCGCAACTTGCCGCGAGCGCAATGTGGCGTTTCAGACGATCAAAGCGATAGCCTACAAACCCTGGTTGGGTCGTCCACATACCCACAACACCTGGTACGAACCGTTAACCGAACAGGCACAGATTGACCTGGCGGTTCACTGGGTCTTCAGCCAGCCGGGCATCTTCCTGAATACGGTAGGCGATATCCACCTGCTACCACGCGTGCTGGACGCCGCCAGTCGTTTCCAGAGCGGTCCCGAGGACGCCGAGATGGAAAACCTGATCGCCAGCACTGGCATGCAGCCACTCTTCGTCTAATTACAACGACAGCGCAGAACGAGCCAACTCCCGCTCCAGGCCCACCAGCCAGCCAGCGGGAGTGCCGGTTCTCCAATCTACGCGCCGCCTCGCCTCACTCAGGACGATTGCCGCGCAACGAGGGTCAGACTGGAATGAGGCAGTTCTGTACTCGTCAGACCACGACTCGCCGCCACAAGCGTCTCAACCAGCAGATCGAGCGCTTGCCCAAAGCCAAAATGCACCATCGTCAGCGGAGGAATGCTGAATGGAGCCAGCGGGATATTGTCGCAACCGATGACCGAGACGGCAGCCGGAACCTTTTCTGCTTCCTGGCAAATTGTGTATATTCCTTAAAAGAAATAATGGTAGCAATAAAAGCATTTTTCAAGCAATAAATCCCTTTCTTTTCTTCATAAAATCAGCTATACTTGATGTAGCATAAGAATAGAAATCTATTCCTGCTGGCTGATTGTTATTTATACAGATGTTACTCTTTACATATAGGGAGGCGCATACTACTAATGCTCTCTAAAGATACAGCACATAATTTCCTCTTAATTCCCCTTCAGCTCGATGCACTTGTACTTCCTAGAGATCACTTCGTGGCCGGTCCTATGGCGGATTTCTCCCAACTTCCCTATACTGACGGTACGTTGGATAGAAATGCAGAATTTCCCTACCTGAGCGAAGCATGTGTGGCTCCGCCTTTTCAAGATCAGGCACTCTACCTTCAGGCGGGTGTCCATCTTCACTGGGCGCTACCCGATGCCTTAACCACTGCTCGCCAGACGAATCAGGGCCAGCAATTTCCGCTGGTTCCCAATCGCTGGATTGTTTTACGGAGCAAAAATGGTACCATCGAAAAACAATGGCTAGTCGAAAGTGACTATCTCTACCCGGAGCAAAATAACGCACTGGGTACCAGCATTTCGATCCCCTATACACCCGATCACAGCAAGGGCGAGGTCCAACCTTATCGCTTGCTAGGTCGCACAACCTTGCTGACCAGCAATGCACTTCCTGCACCAGAAGCCGGAACCCAATACTTTCAGCCCCTGACAGCAGTAGGCTATGGAGAACCTACGTTTGCCGCGTTTTATCCTAATTGCTACAGCGTTTTCGGTCTGCGAGACGCCGATTATACCGGCGGTTCCATGCAGAACCTCCAATACGATCTGGTCGGCTGGTATAGCGATGCCAGCCAGGATTTTCTTCAGATCTTTCTTCAGAGCTTTACCAGCTCCTACCAGAAACAATATGGCACCGCACCCGATAGCCCTACGTTGCTGAGCGCCCTCCAGGACCAGGCGAAGTGGACATTTACCCTGGGCGATACGCAGCCCTTCCCGAATGCAACGCTCTATTTCAGTCGCCTGACCTTTACCGTAGATACCGCTCCTGATCTCACAGATCAACGTTCAGATCTGACAATCGCGGTCGGAGCGACCGGCACGGAGGCTCTTTCGGCTTACCTGGCGCATACGATTGACGAGAGCAAAGCGGGAATAATTGAGGATCAGCTAGAGGCGCTGTATATTATGGCCCAGTTTGAGAAGGAGCAGATCGATATTGGCCCCGCTTTTACTGAGGCTCGCCATGCCCGAGGCTTCACAGGCACAAACGGTGGCTCGCTCTGGACCATTCAGCCCGATCTTTCAACGACCAGCCAGGCTCAGCAAAATCAGGAGCAGGTGACGCTGCCCGATACGATGGCGCATCAATTGAATACCCTGAATACGTTGCAGCAGACTTTTGATGGGGCCAATCAGGAAATTGCAGACCGTCGCGAGCAACTCTTTGCCGATTGGTATAAATATATCCTCAGTATCTATCGACCCGAAGACGCCCGTGCCAATTATCCCGATATCGATGAGATCCGCTTTACTATCGAGCAACTGGACCGCAAGCCGCTTCAGCAACAATTGGATGCGACTGGCACACTTGAACTGGCTTTTGATAGCACTGGTCTCCTGACCGGGGCGCAGGCTCCCCATCAGGCCAGTTCGACGCTGGGTGCGCAACTGGCGAAAGCTATCAATGATGCGCTGGCGGATATCACGGCTTTCAATCAGGCCAATGCTGCACACAATCTGAAAACCACGTATCTCTTGAAGCAGTTGCCTAGCCCCCGTTACTGGCAACCCAACGAGCCAGTGATCCTGGCGATTGGACCTGATGTGGAGGCCACGACTCGCCACGGACAGGATGGGCGCTTGAACGAGGATGATTTATTAGAAGGGCAAACCCTGCCGGGTTCAACGACTGTGGCGAATATGTGTACAACCAGGTTCGCCGATCTACGCAAACTGGTAGATGGCCTCAGTAAGTCAGGCGAGAACATCGGCATCGCTAACTGGACAGTGCAGCCGTGGAATCCTATTGTGCTGGAATGGGAGGCTGAGGTCTTTCCACTTCAAAATCAGGGAAACCTGGACCCGTCACGTGGAAAGTACGCGAGCGATTTTGTCACGTCCAATATGCTCCTGAATAACGGCGAACTTCCTTTCACTCTACTGGAAGATCCGCTGCCCACCGATAGTTCACCGCTTGCCGTCGAGCAGATTGATCTGAGCCTGCTGGATGGTCAGGGGGCCATCACCAGGGGAGCCAATCTGTATACCGGCTATAGCGTCCTGGTTCCTCATGCGAGCGAACTGCTGCTCGATCAACTGACGACCTTCCTGCAACAAAACCTGGTTCCACGGTACTATGAAAGCGCCCATATTCCGGCAGACCAGCAAAGCGCCGACTATTTCAGCGTGCATAGCGCAACGCTTATCTCCTGGTATCAGGGCAGTCACAATCCCAAAAGTCAGGATGATGTCCTCTATACCCTCACCCAGGCTTACGCCCTTCTGACTGCCAGTGACTTTCATGGTCTCTCTCAGTCGCTCGGCGGCTTTAATAACGCGCTGCTGATGCGCAAACAGACGCTCCAGTTGCCGCTGGTTGACCCGCTCGGTTTTGACGATTATCAGACCTTTACGCAGCAGATCAGCGCATTGGTGCAGGATGGCAATAGCACTTCGCCAGAACCACTCAATGACTTCAATCCTATTCGCAACGGTAACATGCGTCTCCAACGCCTGCGCCTGCTGGATACGTTTGGTTTGAGCCGGAACCTGGATCGGGCGGCGGTCATCGCCACCCAACAGATGACGACCGATGACAATCCGTATCTGATCAATTTGCCCTTGCGTCTGAGCCAGCCCGCGCGTCTGGATTTTCGCTGGCTCTCTGCGACCTATGGAGACCAGGAAATGAACGATCATCCGGCCTCCTCTCCTATCTGCGGCTGGCTGCTACCAAACGATCTGGATCTGAGCCTGATGATCTATAATAACACCGGCACGGCGCTCGGACAGATCACACAACAGTGTACATGGCAGCCTGCACCTGGCGCGGCGCAGGCCATCGAACCCGCGATGATTGCTAATCTGGCGCTTCAGAATCTGGTCAACGAGTTGTTGAGCAGAGGTCAGACTTTCTTCAATCCGTTTTTCCAGATCCTGAACCGTGCGCTGGAACAGATTGAGCCAGAAACCTTCGCCCAGCATACGGACTTGGCGCTGTTGATGGGACGCCCGATTGCTCTGGTCCGCGCGGCGCTCAATCTGGAACTCCAGGGCCTGCCTGCCACTCATCAGGGTTGGGATACCTTGCGTCAGGAAATGGTTTACGGGCTGCAAGATACCAACAACTTTACGGATGTGCTCTTTCCCCTGCGCATTGGCGAGGCGCAACAACTGAACGATGGCGTGGTTGGTTTCTGGCAGGAAACCAATGCTCAGGGTATCAACGGCCAGCTGTTCCACAGCGCCTACGTAGCCGACGCGAAGAATGCCCAGATTACGACCTTAACGACGCTGACGCAGACGCTGCTGGATAAGCCGATCACGCTGACGATGCTGGTCGATCCACGCGGCACAATGCATGCAACCGCTGGCGTGGTACCAGTCAAGGAGATCACTATTCCTCCCGATCAATTCACTCCCGCTATTCAGGCAATGGAGATCAGCTTCCTGACCGCTCCGCTGCTGACCAATCAGGGACAGATCCAGTTGCCGCTGCCGCTAGAGGCCGGGTATAACTGGAACTGGCTGCAAAAAGATCAGTCCACCTGGAGCCGCATTCGGGATGTACCCGTTATTGCGCAGCAGAGCCTGCAAACGGCCTTTGCGAACATGCTCTGGCAGACCCTGCTTGACCCAACCATTGCCTGGTTGACGGTGACGCTTCAGAACACCCAGACCGCCAGTGTTGTGGCGAGTGCGAACCGCGCCTCGGCCAATCTGGGCAACGGCTTCTCCGGCGTGCAACCAATCATCGAAAAAATCCTGGCTAACCAGACCACGATCACGCTGGCCTCATTTCAGCAGCAGATCACGGCGCTGCTAGGGGCTACGCTCTGGCAGGATTTACTGAGTCCACACACGGCCTGGCTGACGGTGACACCAACCGATGCCACGCAAGCCTTTATCGTAGCCAGCGACTCACGAGCGGCGGCAAGCTTGCCTGACGTTTTTGCTGGCCTGGAAAGTATGATCGACCAGATTTTTGCGCTGAACCAGATCCAGATTGGTCCAGTCAATCTCTCCGCAATGTTTGCTCAGGCTCAAGAACTGCGTGATGGCTGGCTGCTGCTGAGCAGTAACTGAACTCACTCCCACGCAAGACAGAACTGTCGTGTGCATCTTCATGGTACGAAAGGAATAGATATCTCATGGCTGATAATACGCTGGCACTCTATATGCCACTGGATCAAATTACCAATAACCATACGACCGTGCCGGATCTCTCTGGCAATAATCGCAACGGCACGATCACCGGCAGTCCGCTGGTGGTCCCTCAGACTATGCTGGGCGCTTGTATGAGCTTCGATGGCAAGTCTCACTTTGAGGTCAGCGATCCTTTCGGCTCGCCTACCAATGATTTCACGATCTCTTACTGGCTTCAGCCGAACCAGATCAACTCAGGTTATCAGGCCATTCTTGGCAAACACGAAAGTTCACGTAAACCGAGTATGTGGATCGGTCCAGTTAACGGCCAGATCCACTTCGACTCCTATGATCCCGCTGGCAATCGTTACTTTGCACTGCTCGACTCCTTCTTCCAGGCCGCCGAACAATGGGTGCATATCGCCTGGGTCAAAGAAGGCACGCAGTATTTACTCTATCGCAATGGCACGCTCTTCACGACACAGGCCGCTCCCGCCACGCTCTATTCTAATGCCACAACCACGTATAGCATCGGCATGGTGGATTCATACCTGAATGGCTACCTCGCCGACATGCGTATCTACAACCAGGCGCTGACTGCCGAGATGATCCAGCGCGACCTCCAGTCCGATCAGGCGACCTCTTCGGCCTTCAGAATGACGTATCCACTCGGCTTTACGTTGCTGAACAGTGACCAGCAGCCGGTCCTGAGCATTACCGACGACCCCAAGGGTGAAACCCAGACGCTCACGGTGACGAATGTCTCGCGCCAGAACATCACGTTTACTCCTCCTTCAACGACCAGCGTTTCCTCCAGCAACAGTCACCTCGAACTCCGCTTTCGTCCCACGACGCTGGCTACCAGCAGCCTGACGCAGATCTCGCTGGCGACGGCAGCGGACTGGCAACTGACCACGCTGCAACAGACCGATGGCACGGTTTCGATCTACTTGCTGAATACCCTTGGTCTGACCTTGCCCACCGGCCAGAGCCTCTCACTGCAATTGCAGCATATAAAGGCCGATGGTACAGGCGGCACACGTGGTTCGCGCGCAGAAATGCGCTATCGGCAGATGACGTATGAGAAGGATACAACGGCGCTCACCGGGAGCCGCCTTAGTTATCTGAGTATCATCAATCAGACCGGGCAGAAAAATATTCCGCTGCACTTAGGATTTGTAGGTACCAACACCATTCTTAACGATAACTCAACAGGTAATACCGTCACGATGCGCGTGGCGAATATCTCGGATAGCGACCTCACGCTGAATCCCGCCACCTCTGCGGCCCCCACACACCTGACCATCTCCTTTGATGTGCAGCCCCAGGGCAAGAACTCTACGGACGATCCCTTTGGCTATTCCTGGGCCTTGACAACGGCAGATTACTCCGAGAGCATCACTGCCTCGGCCACCGATTCACGCAACGGCTTCTGGCATATCGGCGTCTCTGCCCAGGAGTTTGAATTTACGCCTAAAAGTCCATTGACCTTGCATCCCCAGGAATATGTGCAGTTGACCCTCGGCAATCTCATCACGCCCCTGCCCGCCGGGCCAACGAACATCTACCTGGACTATGAGAATTTCCCTGGCTACTGGGATGGTCAGTTTGTGGTCGTTCTAAGCAAATCTCCCCTGGTCGTCACTCAGAATATGCTTGGCATTGGCACGAACACTCCCCGCACGGCCCTGGATACTGGCAGCGGCGTGCTCAGCGGCGCTGCCAATGACTATCAAAAGGCTCAGCTTACGCTGAGTGGTGGAGGATTGATTACCTGGAAAAATAATTATCTTCGATGGACCCAGGAGTTTGTGGCGATCTCTATGGGCAACGCGAAAGCCCTGCGCAGTTCCAATGCTATTCCAGATGGCAAGATCAGCTTTATGTTTCCCAACACTATCCCGGCTAACCCGTACTATGGCAATGCTGCCCGCACCGCGACGGCTGATGGCCTGCTGCTACAAGGTGGAGAGGCACTCTACGGCGTTCATACGATTGGCGGCGGGGCCGAGGCCGTTCAATATAATCTCGTTTCTTATACGCAGAGTTTTAATGCCCCCAGTAACTGGCTGCTGATTGCGCTGGCAGGCGCGCCTGATAGGAGTGTCAAGCTGGGCATAGGTGCGATCCTGGCTCAGAACAGTTCTATAAACAATGGCAGCATCTTCCCCACCGGACTCATCCAACTCTGGTCAGGTGCAGCCAGCAACATTCCTCTTGGCTGGGCACTCTGCGATGGCACGAACCATACGCCCGATTTACGCGGTCGTTTTCTGGTAGGTGCTGGTGGCACCGGCTATCCCGATCAGCCCGGCAGCAGCGGCAACGCGACGCAGCATGCACATACAGTGACGATTAGCGGTCAGGGTGGCACCAACTCTTCTGGCGTGCATCCGCATGCCGTTCCGAGCGGCTGGTACGACCGAGGCGCACTGGACGATGTCGCGGCTGCAGGCAAAAAAAGCTATAACGCCATCGATCGCGGCGACGCGAGCGTGGTTGGAGCGCTGACAAGTAGCGATGGTATTCACGCACATACCGTCACACTGAACAGTTCAAATGCGACCACCTCGACCAGCACAGATAATAATCGCCCGGCCTGGTACGCGCTCTGTTACATTATAAAACTCTAAAGCCGTCGAGCATGACAGTGGAACTACAGGTTGCGCAGAAGAGATGTCTGCCACCATTTTTCTCTTCTTTCTCCCGGCCTCTGCAGAGAGAAGGCAGATTGCTACTTACCAGACAGAAAGGAACATGGCCAACTATGCCTCAAAAAAAGCGGAAAGCGTCTAACGATGACACCAACCAGTTTGATATTATTTGCTTCTATATCGGCCAGGGAGACTGCACGATGATTCGCTGCCCGGATAGGAGAATTGTGGTAATTGACTGTGGAACTACAGGAGATTTTTCTGCGACTAGTCCGCATCGCAACATTATCATCAAACAACTCAGAGACCCCGAATGGGCAGGCTATGCACAACGCATTGACGCGCTTATTCTGACCCATAGCGATTTCGATCACTATAATCAGGTAAATTCACTCGTTGCGGACAGCAAACCAAATGCTCCTACACCATTTAAGCGGCTGACGATTGATAAGATTTATGCCAGTAATGCGAATGGTGATTCATCACTCGGCAGATATAAAGGACTAGGCAAGACAGTCTACAGAGGGTACTATAGCACAACTGAAATTCACGAAGTAACGATCAATGATCCAGCCAACAATTTCGCCAAAGTCTGGACCAAGGATGACAATTTCACGAAAGTTAAAAGGACTGAGACAATCGACCACCTGGCGTATACCGTTTTTGAGGGGACTATCCCTGGCAAGGGAAAAAGTACTCTTCCCTGGAGCATCCGTATTATTGCGGGTAATGTTCCTTTCCGGGCTGGCGTTATTGCGGGGCTGGGACCTGGTACCTACACGGATGGATCGACGGATGTGAATGCAAGGTCGCTGGTGACGCAACTGAAGATCGGCGCGACTACGACTGCGCTGTTCTGCGGCGATACAACCTTCAGCACCGAGGCCTTTCTACTGAAAAATCAGAGTGCTGCGATCACGGGCGTCACGCTGGCAGCAGCACCTCATCACGGCTCGGATGAGGCATCTTCCACAAACTTCGTTAATAGGGTCCGCGCAAACAATCTCGTCGTCAGCGCTGCATGGAGAGGGCGTAGACATCGTCATCCACGCCAGGCTACGATGGATAGCTGGAAGCTGGTCGTTGGCACAGATACCACCCGTATGCTTGATTACTGGGATACTGACCAGGATGCAGCAAATAAGAGAGCAAAAAAGTGGGACACGGATGGCACTCCTTGTCAGAAGAAATCGGATGGCAGTTACAGATATCTCGATACAATACCTAACGTACCACCAACCGTGTGTTATGCGATCGACTTCAGGGGCTCGCTCTTTCGCTCAGAGATTTTGCAGAATATTCGCGAGACGGCTTTTGCTATTGACCGGGACGATGCCAACGCTCCCGGTCAATTTCTGCGTTTTAGCTTGCAAAACAGCTAACCAGGGCCCTACAGAAAGTATGTACTATGGATATAAGCACACTACAAAGTCTGGTCAGAGCGGGCCTCACGAATACGGACTTTGCCCTGAATCTGACCACCCTTGGCTCACCGACGCTCACAACGCTGGCTAATAATATGCTGGCGAGCG
This sequence comes from Ktedonobacteraceae bacterium, assembly GCA_034437695.1. Taxonomy (GTDB): domain Bacteria; phylum Chloroflexota; class Ktedonobacteria; order Ktedonobacterales; family Ktedonobacteraceae; genus Paraktedonobacter. Next base: position 9,474 of record DAOTTJ010000261.1, on the reverse strand, counting down.
GAGTGCTCCACCTGTCATCTGCCAGCCTGGAACTGGCAACGGATGGGCAGAGCATGACTGTGCATGGTACCGGGGTAGACCTGCCTTTTGAGGATCTGCCTTGCAGTGCGCAGTTTTCGCTGCTCAACGCCTCCGCTTCCCTCCAGATGGTCGTCATCGGCGATCAGACCTGGCATTTCAGTTCATCCTTTCCCAGTCTGAATGGCAGCATTGGCGATGCCATGACCTTTGCAGCAACCTATCCGCCAACCCTCTATTTCTTTTCTGACACCATCAACGGCCACCAGGCGGGCCTGACCTTCGCGGGCAGCATCGATCTCAACGCACTGACCGCTGGCCTGAACACGCTGCTCGGCAGACAATATCAGGCGCTCTCCGGCACATTTCTCCTGACGCAACAGGGCGATACGCTCAGCGACTTCACCATCACTGGCGAGGTTGCCAGCGGCATCAACCTGGGAGTGACACAGAATGCCACGCTCAATGTAGGGATTACCGGCTGGTCTGCCGTCAGTCCATATGATGGCTGGCATTATACGCTGCTCTCGCTGGTCTTCAGTGCAACCATTCCTTTTACGGCCAATGGAATCAATCGCACCCTTCCTATCTCACTCAGCTTGGCTAGCCTGACAGGTCCATTTCGCTTCTCAGCCAATCTGAGCAGTGCCATTGATGCCCTGCTTGATGAGATTCAGACGCTCATGCAGAACACGCCCCTGCAACAACTGTTGCCGACGACGGGCAATTTTCAACTTCAGAAGTATCTCTCGCTTAACACTTTCTTCTTCGATCTCGACCCTACGGTTGCTTTACCGCTGACCTTACTTGGTGTCGACGTTGAAAACGCGCAACCCTGGACCATCGTACACTTTCCTGCGACCAATCATGCTTGGGTGCTGGAAAAGGCCATGCTAAGCTTTCGCGTCAACAATCCAGGCACGGCCAAAGCTTACTCGGCACTGTTCATCAGTGGCGCATTCAGCCTGGGCGCGGCTGGCGTGCTTGAATTGAGCACAAGCTATCCCGACTGGAGTTTTAGCCTCGTGTTACAGGACGACACGACGCTCAATCTGAGCGAGGTGCTGGCAGACGTTCTGGGAACCTCTGCTGGCCTGCCAAACATGGAGATCGAAACCTTCAGCATGGACATTAGCGCCAGCCAGTTTTCGCTGGAACTGGTCTTCGTGGATAACTGGGGCCTGGATGATATCCTCTGGATTACCGAGGTGAGCTTGCAGGTTGAACACCAGGAGAACACGACGCAGGTGGCTGCCAGCGGCATCTTCGCGCTCAGCGATGTGGCGATCAATGTCAGTGCCAACTATTCAGGCGACCCTGGCACGGGCTGGCAATTTGCGGGAAGCGCGGTCCCGCGCCAGAGTATTCCCATTGGCTCGCTCATTCAGAACTTGGTTACGCTGTTTGGTATCGATGCGACTCTGCCAGCATCGCTGGCTGGACTGGGCATCACCATGCTTGCTATTCAGTTCAATACGCAAAGTAAAAATTTCCAGTTCTCCTGCGGGGCAGATTTCCCCATGAGCGATACGCTGACAACGAAAATCCTGGTGAATATCTCGATTATCAAAAATGCCCAGGGTACGTATACCAAAACATTCAGCGGCCTGATTATGATTGGCTCACGCCAGTTCTCGCTTACGTTCAGCGCGGACCCGACCTCGACGACGTTTATCGCGACCTACACCAATAAGAACGGTGAGCAACTCCTGATCAAGGACGATCTGGTTGCGCCGCTGTCGCCAACGCTAGCACAGTATGTTCCCGATGACCTGGAGATTGACCTCAAGGAGATCCTGATCATTTTTGATAAAACCACAGCGGGCACGACCTTTGTCTTTGGGATGGATATCGCGGCGACCCTGCCTTCGCTCTCTGATCTGCCGTTGATTGGACAGGATTTGCCTTCCAATCAGACGATTGCGGTCAATAATCTGCAAATCCTGGTGGCATCCCAGAGTGTGACGCAGGCTCAGGTGCAAACCTTTAATACGCTCCTGCCCACAGGTGTGACAAAACTTGCCAACACGGATCTGGGCGCGGGCCTGGCAATGGCCGCTGCGATCACATTCGGGAGCGCCGCGCCGCAGGTGATCTCTGTTCCAGTAGTAGCCAGCGGTGTGACGCCGCCGCATCCCCCTGTGGCCCAGCCTGGGGTGACTCCTGGTAATAATATCAAGTGGTTCAATCTGCAAAAAACCTTCGGGCCGGTGACGTTCAATAAGATCGGCTTTCAATATAAGGATGCGGCCATCTGGTTCCTGCTCGATGCTACCCTCAGCGCGTTCGGTCTGACAGTTGATCTGGAGGGTCTGGCGATGGGTTCGCCCATCAGTAACTTCTCTCCATCATTCCGCCTGGACGGTATGGGCATTAACTATCAGAGCAGCGACGTGGTGAGTGTAACCGGGGCTTTCTTGAATGCGGGCAACGACGAATTTATCGGCGAGGCTCTAATCAAGACCTCGGAACTGACGCTATCCGCGCTCGGTTCCTATGCCTTACTCAATGGCAATCCTTCGCTCTTTGTGTACGCATTCCTGGATGAGCCGCTTGGCGGTCCGCCCTTCTTCTTTGTCACTGGCGTGGCGGCTGGATTTGGCTATAACCGCAAGTTGATTCTGCCTCCCATCGAGCAGGTTGGACAATTTCCGTTAATTGCAGATGTGCTGTCCAACACGAAGCGGAGCCTGGAAGATGAGCTGAAGGCGCTGGATACGTACATCCCTCCTAGTATGGGCGATCTCTTTTTCGCGGCAGGAGTACGCTTTACGTCCTTCAAAATGATGGACTCCTTTGCGCTGTTGACGGTGAGCCTCGGCCAGCGTGTCGAGATCGGCGTGCTGGGACTCTCAACGCTAATCGCTCCAACACCGGAGGTAGGAAAGTCGGTGCCGCCCCTGGCCGAGGTCTACCTGGAGTTGAAAGCCAGCTTTGCACCCGAAGAAGGTACCCTGGCCGTGAATGCCCAGTTGACCAATGCCTCGTACATTTTTGCCAAAGACTGCCACCTGACCGGCGGTTTCGCGTTCTATAGCTGGTTCGGAAAGGAGCACACAGGCGACTTTGTGATTACGCTCGGTGGCTACCATCCCCAGTTTGCCGTGCCCGCGCACTATCCGCAAGTGCCACGCCTGGGCTTCAACTGGCAGGTCGATAGCAACCTGATGGCTAAGGGCAATCTCTACTATGCCCTGACGGCCTCGGCGCTGATGGCCGGAGGCCACCTGGAAGTAACCTGGGAAAGTGGAGACTTTAAAGCCTGGTTCAACGCGGGAGCTGACTTCTTGTTGGGCTGGAAACCCTACTACTACAAGGCCAGTGCCTATGTGAATATCGGTGCCTCCTATACGTTCCAACTCTTCGGCACCCATCAACTCACGGTCGATGTGGGAGCTGGTATCCAGATGTGGGGACCGGACTTTAGCGGCATCGCGCACGTCGATCTTTCTATCGTCTCCTTCGATATCACGTTTGGGGCGGCCACCAATACGCCTCCGCAGCCGATCACATGGTCCAGCTTCTCGACCTCATTCCTGCCTGACGCCAGCACGACCTGTACCATTGCAATGCAAGAGGGCCTGCTGAATTCACCACCGAGCAGCCCGGTCCAATGGGTACTCAATCCCAGCGATTTCACCATCGCCGTGGGGTCGGTCATTCCTATCAGCCAGGCCACGTTGAATACGCAGGCGATTGGTAATCTGCCCGCGCCGACCTTTGGAATTGGTCCGATGGCGGTGACGAGCGACGATATCCTCTCGACGTTCGCAATCACGCTCAGCAGTGGCAAAATGGTCATTACTGAGTCCGAATTTGCCTGTACGCCGATCTACAAAAACATGCCTGTGGCTCTCTGGGGACAACAATTACAGCCTGCCCTCAATGGGCCGGCCTTTGTTCCCAACGCGCTGGCAGGCTTTGCAATCAGCCCGGCTCAGACTCCGTCCACCGGGGCGACGGTGACTATTCAGCCCAATGTGCTGCAATTCCTGCCTGATCCGCTTGGTAATGTCTTTGCTTGGAATGCGCCTCTCACCGCTAGTAATTCGGTTGCTGACGATGCGGATCGACGCACGGCGATCAGTTCTACCATTGCCGCATCCAACACCGTCACGCAGCGTAACGCGCTCCTGGCGGCGCTCGGCATGACGCTCTCAGCGAATGTGACTGCGGATGTGGCCTCCAGTTTTCTGGTTGCGCCACAGGTCGCCGCGTAGCACATAGGCAGTGCATGTAGTGAAAGTGTCACGAAAGCAAGAGCAAGTAAGACAGCAGACGCGAGGATGGCTCCCGTTGCTCACCCGTCTCTCGCGGCCTGCATGCTGGGGTCAGTTTGAACTCAAGTCAAAGGAGCCATATGCTCGTCAGGATGAGAAAGAAGCGATGACAGAGACACTTACCTTTCTGGAATACCATAAGCCGGCTTTACCCGCTGCGACCTATACGTTGACGATCCAGCAAACGCTGAAAACGCAGAAATCGGCGAAGGTTGCGGCGCAAACATTCATGCAGAGTGGACAGTTCGCTATCCAGGGTGCGCACTATGCGCTCGATCCCTCTGATATTTCGGCGGTCTTCCCGCCTGCTGGCAGCCTGGGGGATCACGCTAATACGCTCCCCCATATTGTTTTTACACGCAGCACACTGCCCTGGGAGCGCTTTTCGGATGTCAATGAGCAGAACGGGCAACCCTGGCTGATGTTGCTCTTGCTGGACGAAAGCGAACAACTAGGCGGCATTATCAGCAAACAGACGTTCTTACAGAGCTTTCCCGATCCGAACGGTACGACGCTCTGGAATTATCTATTGAGCACGCCTGTTGGCTGGCTACAAGCGTTGCCAGCGGCGGATACGGCGCTGATTATGACAAGCGATACACGCGCTGTACAGACTCTCGCCGCTCCCTACACAGCCAGCACAGCGCAGGTGGAGACGCTGCTCAATCACTGGCGCGGTCCACAGATGCTGCCGCTCAGCGCCCTGCAACAGGCTTCTTCCGGCACGCTCAACTGGCCTGGATGGCAGCAACTGGAGGTTGGAGAGCAGACAAACGACCTGGTGACGGTGATCGATGTCAGTAGTACACTGCTGGCTCAGCTTGTACCTGCTGGCAATGAACTCTCTCTGCTGGCGCACGTGCGCCAGACCACGGGCGCGGTGGCTCCCAATACGGACAGTACGATGGCGGTACTGATCGGGAAACGGCTGCCTCGTAAGGGCGCAGCCAGTACGGTCTACCTGGTTTCGCTGGAACATCGCTATAACGGCGAGCAATTTAACGCGCCGGGTGCTGGACTGGTGCGCTTGATTTCCCTGCAAAGCTGGCAGTTCTCCTGCCTGGCTGAAGAACAGCAGTTTACCGGACTGATCAGCAATCTCGACCATAATCCTGGGACGCTCCGCCTGCCGCCGGTCGGCGACCCAACCGCCGAAAGTGCCATTGCCACTGGCAAAACGATGCTGCCCCATCATCTGCGTCAGGGCGAACTTACGGCCTCATTCTACCACGGTCCCCTGGTTCCGGGCCAGCTTACGATGACGCTACCGTTGCCAGCCAGAGCAGCGGATGCGTTACTCCGCTACGAAAGTTACGCGGGCCTGTTCGACACCTCCTACGCGGCAGCCTGGGAGATTGGGCGGCTCCTGGCCTTGCAGAACAAGGCATTTTCGACCAGCCTGTATATCTGGAAACGCAGTCACGCGCAGGAGTTGGCACGCCAGAGTCAACAAACCGCCTACGCCTATCTCCCCTCGCAGCGTCAGGCGTTGCTCCAGACAAGCGCATCGAGCATCCCCGATACACTCGTTACCTGGCTGAAAAATCTCAGCCTGCTGCGAGGCGTGCCTTTTACCTATCTGGTTCCAGACGCACGCATGCTTCCCGCAGAGTCGCTGCGCTTCTTCCGTGTCGATCCGCTCTGGATCAGTTGTCTCATGGATGGAGCGTTTAGTATCGGACGGACCACGCCGTCGGATCTGACGGATGATACGGCCTACGATCCCTACCTGGCGGCCAATCCATATCCCACGGTGACTGGCTTTCTGATACGATCCACACTGGTCGCCGGCTGGCCCACTCTTGATATCATGGCTAGCGACCAGGAAAATTTTTTCACGACAGACAATCCTCCTGGTACGCCCCTCCAGCTCTTACGCCAGGAGCTGCTTTCCAGCACTGTCTTGCTCTGTCTGTTCGCGGGCGACCTGCAAAGTGTGTCGATGGCGGAAAAGGCGGAGATGCTGCACTTTGGTTTTGACATTTCTACCAACCAGGACCAGCATCTCTACAAACAGTTGCGCGATAGCCAGGGGCATCCAATCACGCCACCGATTGATCCCCTCCCCTGGAGCAACGAAGCCGCTCGCTCGCTCAATATCGCGCGTCTGGCTCAGGATATTGCGTCAAACTGTACCTCGGCAACGTTTGCCTATCAGATGATTGAGCAGGCACCGAAGGTTATTATCAAAAAAAATGCTTGATCAGGTTAACCATAATGCACCTTCACCCTGATTGGTCTAAGGGTGAAGGTGCAAAGCAATTTTGTCCGGGGAAGAGAGGCAAAGACACTCTTCCCCGGACAAAATTGTCCATAGAGCAGTTCCGTTTGCAGTTGATTCATGCGCGCAAGCAAATGGGCGCTCATTTCAGTCAGTGTTCACACCTGCGGCAGCTTTACTGTAGGTGTCCCCTTTTGGAGGAACTCTATCATTTCCTGTGCAGAACGAGAGAAAACAAAAAAGACACCCTGAACGCTTGCTACGTTCCAGGTGCAATAGCGGAACCGAACGGATTGGGCCACGCTCGATCGTCATCGTTGGTCTGGCGATCATGGGTGGAACAACCATGCTCATGCTGCTCCTGACCCTGAATTCAACGCTCTGGCTGATAGTCGGCATCCTGGTCTTGCTCGGAACCTCCAATGGGCTAGCGCAACAGATGCCGGTTGCAGCGATGTCGAAGATCAAGCAAGAAGAACACCTGGCGGTCGCGCACAGTGCAACACTGGTCACCGTCATTCGCGCAGTCGCTGCACCCACAGGAGTAGCGCTGCTCTCCAATCTGGTTCAGACACTCAGCCAGCAAAACGTCCCGCAACTCGCGGCGCAAGGTCTGACCGGTACATTGCTTGCCCGCCAAAGTTCACTCCTGGCAATGCACAGCGCATTCCTGGTCTCGACCCTCCTCTTACTCGCAGCCCTGGGAGCGATGATCTGCGTACCGCGCTGGCAAAAGCACCAGCACGAGCAACCACAGGAACAGCCTGCTTCCCCGGAGAGCGACGTTTCCCAGCTCAGCCTTCACTCCTGAATACAGCCAAGACGTCTTCCCTGCGCTGCCAGCGATTGGACAAACGGACCTGGCCTAGAACCGCCCAATCGCTAGCGATCGGGTTTGTTAATCGATTGTTCCTAAATACCTATCTCTTCATTGCACTAATGATATAATAAAGCGACAAGAATATGATACGAAGCTGGAGACGAGGCCATGAACGCACAAAAGACGCAGAAACCGATCTCACTTTTCTAGAGCTATGCCCCGGAGGATGAAAAGCTCCTCAAGAGCCTGGAAACACATTTGAGCGCAGGGCGTGATTACCAAGTGGCACGATCAGAAGATCATCGCTGGCTCCGATCGACAGCAAAGCATCGACGAAAAGCTCCTGACAGCCGATATTATTCTTTTGCTCATCAGCTCCAACTTTCTGGCATCCAACTACTGCTATGGCGTTGAGATGCAACGCGCACTGGCTCGCCACACTACAGGTGAGGCTCACGTCATCTCGGTCATACTGCGTCCCATCGACTGGCAGGGAACACCTTTTGCACACCTACAGTAGGTTCCTGCGGGTACGAAGGCCATCACACAGTGGAGCGACCGCGACGAAGCTTTACGCGAGGTCGCGAGTGCTATTCGGATCGCCGTAACGCACCTCCAGGCTTTACATGCGGCTTCAACCACCAATCCCGCTCCCACGTCTACCCACGCAGCGAACCTGTCTCTCGCCCCATCACCCGCTCCGCTACAGCCTCAAGCCCTCTATCACTCGTGCATCTTGAGCTATGCAGCCGAAGACCATATCTTTGTCGAGAAACTGTACCGTGACCTGCAAAGTCACGGCGTTTCCTGCTGGTTCGCTCCAGAGGATCTGACTATCGGCAGCAAAATACGCACGCAGATCTACGATGTGCTTGCGCAAAGGAAAAAGGTGGTGCTGGTCCTCTCCATACATTCAATGGCAAGCTACTGGGTCGATAGCGAGGTCGAAGTGATCTTCGAGCGCGAACGCTAACCACCTTTCCCGATCGTGCTCTTTCCTATCCGACTCGACGAGGCCGTGATGCAAACACCTACGGCCTGGGCTGGCGATATCCGCCGCATGCGCAGGATCGGCGATTTCGGGCGATGGCAGGACGAAAGCGCGTACCAAGATGCGCTCCAACGTCTGTTGCGCGATCTCCATACGTGAGAGAAACGAGGGGTCACCTATCCAACGGTTTGACTCGCTACATCGACTTCTGCTAGCATAGTGCCTAAAACAAGAAGTGAGAACAAGAAGTGTCCGATATCTATATAGAACTGGGCGGAAAAAAGGTCATTGCCTGCTCGCTGGAGTGGCCGGGCTGGTGTCGCATCAGTTAAAGCGAAGAGCTGGCTGTGCAGGCCCTGCACGACACAGAGGCCCGCTACCGGCTGGTCGCGCAGCGGGCCGGACTGACGTTCGAGCCGGGCGAGTTCGTGGTCGTTGAACGTGTACTGGGTGACGCAACGAGCGCCTGGGGCGTGCCTTCCTTGAGCGTCCCCGCCGACACGCGTCAGTCCACGATCAATTTGTAGATCTGTGGTACAACGGGTATGTCCACATCTCATCATCTGATGAGTGGAAGATTACAACTGGGTACGAACAATCCATCAACAAATAAAACGAGACCAAGTCGTCAAGAAGCACAACCTGCTCTTCTGGTTGTGCTTCTTCCTGTATCGCTATGAATTTGCTCGCATAATGTGGGCTACATCGTACACGGTTTGGCGATGGAGTGCAGCACAGGCTCCAAGAATAGCATCGGCCTGCTGGTCCTTTTGCTTGCTTGAGAACAACGGCTTGAATTCTTCGGGCGGCTGAAGCTCTGGTGGCAGTGGTGCTTTCTCTCTCAGGCGTTCGTTTGTATCCTCAATCCACTAAAGCGTGTGTACGCATAAAAAGCGGAGCCACTTTTGTTGCCCTTCGCGATCTCTCTTTTGCTGCTCTATGAGCTTGCTTCGCATCTTTTCTTCTTCGTAGACTTTGCTATACTGTCCAGTAGAGGAGTTGTGAAAGGGAATGCCATGCTTTATGCCATTGACATAGACTCGACCATTGCCATTGATCGCACTGGTTGTGCGCGATTTTTGAACACGAACCTCCACCTGGGGATTGATGACTCGACCCTGGCCGGGCTACCTGGCTACTGGGC
>DAOTTJ010000260.1:0-7677 GCA_034437695.1 Ktedonobacteraceae bacterium | reverse complement strand
AAAGGGACTCAAGGATTACGAAGAGTTTTTGGAGGCTTATTCAATTAAGGACGAGGTTATTCTTTTCCTTAATGATGAGGACCTAATTGCTTTGATAAACTTGAAACGAGAAGGTAAAAGTCCAAGTTCTCTTATAGATCAGAAATACCATGAGTTTCTCGGAAAAAAATAATAGGCTTCTAATCTTAGTATCCGTTCTCTTGGCTTTTCTAGTTAAGAAACTTTCTTTCCTACAGGTATTCCAAAGAGATTTCTTTCTGGAAAAAACAACTAAGCCGTTCCGCTTCAGATTCAATCATTTTTTGTGTCACAGCAGTGAGGGGAGAGAACATTTGCACCTTGACGGCAGTTTGCAGGCGGCGGCTGGTAGCTTGCCAAATCCCTTGAATAGACCCGTTGACCAGGACAACGGCAGAGATCCACCCTTGAGGACGAAAAACTAGTTTCTTATGAGCCTGTGAAAGATGCGCCCTGAATGCATGTCCAAGCCCCAATGTATATACATCAAACATTGGGAGAAGATGGATAGTCTCTGATGCTTTAAAGCTTTGAATGTGCTCAAGTGTTACACATAAGGCAAATGCCTGCCAACCCTCTATCTCAACTTCTTTCAATTCATCTCTCATTGTTCCAAAGAGTTTTTTCGCCAGAGTAATTGATCCTCCCCACCAACGAGCAAAGTCTTCTGGGGTTGCCGGACCATACGTCTGCAAATAAAGCCTGACAATTTTTTTGAGCGCCTGCTCTGGCTCGATGGATTGCCAGGTGCCAACCCACGTCTTGGGGTTTACGAACGTGATATTCTGGCCCTGACTTGGCCCGAAACAAAGTTCACCACGATAGGCAAAGGGTTTCAATGGAGAACCCCAGTTTGCGGATACAATCAAGTCACGCAATTGAGTAATCCCCGTTTGCTTGGCTACAGCATCAGCAAGTTGCTGGCGAGTCATTGGCCCCTGCTCTAAAACCTGCGGGACAACAGAGAGAAAGGATTCCTGCTGTAATGGAGTAAGACCATAAGAAGCAAAATAGTTGGACCAGGCAGGAGTAGAATGCCAGTCACGTGCGGCTACATACAAGGGAAGCTCGTTTGCTGAGAGCAGATGTAATGTGCCGCGCATAGCCCAGGTCTTTATCAGGGTGCGCTCTTGCCAAAGAGCAGACCTGACATCCTGGGGGGAAAGTTCTTCCACACGGGTAAACAATGCCAGTTCGGCAGCCGACATTACCTGAGCTTGAATACCACCCGTATGTGTCACAATTTCAATAAAATTTTCCCGGTTCAAACGCGGTGTAAGGCCATGTTGGGACAAACGCCAGGCATGAACCTGTTGCCACTTGAATGTTTGCATCATCTTGCCTTTGTATTCTAATCAACTCTCTTGTATCTTTGTCAATACTATACCAGCTAATGAGGTTAGAATAAGTCCTTATTAAAATGGAAGATTCCGTTAGCGAACAGGTATCCGCCAAACGGTCACAGCACTGAAATAAATGAACTCTGCTTAAACGCCTGACACCTCGCCTTACATAAACCTCTTTCCCTTCTTTCGCCCACCGCCGCGGCAAGGGCGGACATTGCAACTGCCCTGACCCTCTCAACCAGACGTATAACCCCCTATTTGGAGGTATGGTATAATGAATGAGATATTTTAAAAGATATTTTAGTTATTAAAATAGATAGACCAGAGACACAGACCAGACAACTGCACTAACACCCCGGTTTAAGGAGAACTTCGAGACCATGCAACTACTAGGGAAAATGCTGGGTGATCCCAATAAGAAAGAATTGAAACTCATCCAACCCTTGATCGACGAGATCAATGCGCTAGAAAAAGACATACAACAACTCAGCGACGAGGAACTGGCCGCCAAAACGCTTGCATTTCGCACCGATCTGGCCTTATACCTCAAAGGTGGTCTGATCCTGGAAGATGAACTCCTGAACCTCTTCCGCGAAGTACTGACAGCCGTGGAGTCGTTAGCAGAGAAATGCTCCGAAGAGCAGGTTCGTACGGCTCTGCATAAGCACCGCCTGAACATAGAACAGAAACGCGATCCCATCTACATGCTCCGCGATCATCTACGCGATACGCTCTCAGAGTTCTTTGAAAAAAGCTATGAGAGCCTGAGTCCAACCCTCGATACGCTACGCATTAGTAGAGCAATGGATATTGCCGAGGAGACCCAGGAGTGGCCCGACGAGGCCGCTGATCCGCAAAAGGCAACGCTTGAACTCCTGAAAAAAGCCGAGCCAGTCCTGGAAACCGTCGACGCAGAACTCCAGGCCGAAGCGTTCCAGAAAGCATGGTCAAAGTTCGAAGAAGTACGCAAAGCCGCCACCGATAAAGAACAGGGAACCGACGAGCGCCTGGAACAACTGCTCACTCAACTGCTCTTCACCCTGCGCCCCGAGATCGTCGCCCTCAAAGCCGAAGAGATGGACGAGCTTTTAGCCGAGATCGTCAAACGCTACAAAGGCGGCAAAACCCTCGACGATCTACTCCCAGAGGCGTTCGCTGTCGTGCGCGAAGCCGGCAAACGCGTTATCCATATGCGCCACTACGATGTCCAGTTAATCGGCGGGATCGTCCTGCACCACGGAAAAATCGCCGAGATGCGCACAGGTGAAGGCAAAACTCTGGTCGCTACCCTGCCCTCTTACCTGAACGCACTGACCGGTAAAGGCGTACATGTGGTCACCGTCAATGACTACCTGGCCCGGCGCGACTCGGAGTGGATGGGCAAAATCCACCGCTTTCTGGGTCTGAGCGTGGGAGTAGTCATCAACTCCGTTGAACCACAAACAGCCGAGCGCCGCGCTGCCTATCAAGCCGACATCACCTACGGTACCAACAACGAATTTGGCTTTGACTACCTGCGCGATAACATGGTAGTCTCGCTGGAACAGACGGTGCAGAGCGAACTAAACTTCGCAATCGTCGACGAGGTCGACAATATCCTTATCGACGAAGCACGCACACCGTTGATTATCTCCGGGGCAGGCCAGGAATCGACCGATATGTATGCCAAGTTTGCCCGCTGGGCCACCCGCCTCAAGGGCGACACCGACTACAATATCGAAGAGAAGACGCGCACGGTCATTATCACTGAAGACGGCATTAACAAAATCGAAAAGATGGCTGGCATCAAAAACATTTACGCCGAAGAAAATGCCGACCTGCCACGCTATATGGAAAATGCACTGAAAGCCCAGATCATCTTCCAGCGCGACAAAGACTATATCGTACGCGACGGCGAGGTCATCATCGTCGACGAATTTACAGGTCGCCAGATGCCCGGTCGACGTTATAGCGAAGGACTTCACCAGGCAATCGAAGCCAAAGAAGGCGTAACCGTCCAGCGCGAGAATCATACGCTGGCCACTATTACTTTCCAGAATTTCTTCCGTCTCTACAATAAACTCGCAGGCATGACCGGCACCGCGCTTACCGAGGCCGAAGAACTCAACAAGATCTATAACCTCGACGTTATAGTCATTCCAACCAACAAACCGATGGTCCGCAATGACGGCTCAGACTACATCTATCGCACTGCCGAGGGGAAATTTGATGCGGTTGTCGCTGAAATTATCAAGCACAATGAGGTAGGCCAGCCGGTTCTGGTAGGCACAACTTCGGTGGAGATCTCCGAACACCTCGCACACAAACTTGAGCAGGCTGGCATCCCACACAATGTATTAAATGCCAAGCACCACGAGCGCGAAGCCCAGATCGTTGCTCAGGCTGGCCAGAGTAACACGGTCACTATCGCAACCAATATGGCCGGGCGCGGTACCGACATCCTACTCGGCGGCAATCCCGAGGGCTACTTTGATACTATCCTACGCAAACACGCCGAGCAGGTAGATTTTATCCGCGAGATGCCCGCAGACAACGCCGAACAACGCGCCGAGAAAGAAGAGGCCACGCAACAGTACCTCGATCAGATGACCGAGGAAGAGAAAGACGCCCTTTTCCAGGCCAAGAAAAAGGAATGCGAGCTGGACCGCAAACGAGTCATTGAACTCGGCGGCCTCTATATCATTGGCACCGAACGCCACGAGTCGCGGCGCATCGATAACCAGCTTCGTGGACGGGCCGGACGCCAGGGCGACCCCGGCTCCTCACGTTTTTTCATCTCGCTGGAAGACGAATTGATGCGCCGGTTTGGCGGTGAACGCGTCTCCAGGGTCATGGAATTCGCCGGCATGGGCGACGATATTCCACTGGAAAATAAAATGGTCTCACGCCTGATCGAACAATCGCAGACCCGCGTTGAAGGGTACAACTTTGACACCCGCAAGAATGTCGTCGAATACGACGATGTGATCGCCAAACAACGCGAAGTCATCTATGCCGACCGCCGCGCAGTGCTGGAACAGGCCGATATGCACCAGCGCGTGCTCGATATGATCCGCAACGAAGTGACTAAAATCATCCACGACCACGTCCCATCCACGATGGTTGAGGAAGAAGAGCAGTTGGAAAAGCTCTTTACTATTCTGGAAAACTGGATGGTCATTCCCGACGAGGCTCTCCCCGAGAATATGCACGCGGTTACCCGCAATGACCTCGTCAAACGCCTGGTTACTGCCTTTATCGAACACTACGAGAAACAGGGCAAGCAACTGGATCAACTGGCAACCGACAACCCCGGCGTCGGCATACCAACGATCCGCGACATCGAGCGCTCTTATACGTTGCAGGTGCTCGATAAGCTCTGGATGGACCACATCGACGCTCTGGATGTCATGCGAGCCAGCATTGGCCTGCGCTCGATCGGTCAGCGCGATCCACTCGTAGAGTATAAAAACGAAGCCTACCTTATGTTCGAGAACCTTAAAGCTCAGATTCAACACTATATCGTCGACCAGTTGCTTCGTCTGCTCAAAGGGAATATCACTATCACGGTCAAGCCACCAGAGCCGCCCAAACGCAAGCCACAGCGACCCGTACGCACTAACGCCGATGTGATCGCCAAAGCAAGCGGCCAGGTAAAAGTGGACGAGCGCGAGACCGCACGCCCACCACAGCGCCGTCAGAACACCAACGCTGGCAATAAAGGCCGCACCTACGCCAGCGATATCCCGGTTCGCCCATCCACCCGCGTCGGACGCAACGATCCCTGCCCCTGTGGCAGCGGGAAAAAATACAAAAAATGTCACGGTGCCTAACATTTCTGAAGCACCCATCTCACGTGCAGGAAGGCGTTTTGCGGGCGCACACGTGTACCCGCAAAACGCCTTCCTGCACTTTTTAGTCTTTGAGGTGAGACAACGCCAGAACACTGGCAAAGCTTCTATTATAAATCCAAACTTTTGCTCTTAATGGTCGCCTGAACGTGCTCGATAAACTGATTGAGCGGTTGCGCACCGAGATTGGCATTCGTACGCAAACGTACCGAGACAGCATCGGCCGCCGCCTCTTTATCACCCACAACCAGCATATACGGGATCTTTTGCATCTGAGCATCGCGCACTTTGGCGTTCATGCGTTCGCTGCGTAAATCGATCTCGCAGCGAATGCCCGCCGCCTTGAGCCTTTCCTGAACCTGCCCGGCGTATTCGTTGTGCCGATCGGAAATCGGAATGACGATAGCCTGAACAGGAGCCAGCCAGAGCGGAAAGGCTCCCGCGAAATGCTCGATCAGCATAGCCATAAAACGCTCGGTCGAACCCGTCACAGCACGGTGAATGATCACCGGACGATGGGCCTGACCATCCTCTGCAACGTACTCCAGTTCAAAATTCTCCGGCTGAATAAAGTCGAGTTGAACTGTCGCACACTGCCAGTCACGACCCAGAGCATCGCGCACCATAAAGTCCGTCTTGGGTCCGTAAAATGCAGCTTCTCCCAGCATCTCCGTATACTTGATGCCCTTGTTTTCTACAGCCTCACGTAGGATATGCTCTGCCCTCTCCCAGATTTCATCGCTCCCCGCGTATTCCTCTTTCTTCTTTGGATCACGCAGCGAAAGTGAAATCCAGTAGTCCGTCAGTCCATACGTCTTAAAGATCTCCAACGTAAGGTCAATTGCCCGATTAAACTCCTCCTGGATCTGGTCGGGACGCAGAAAGACGTGCGCGTCGTCCTGCGTCAGACTTCGCACGCGGGCTAGACCCGTCAATGTACCCGTCTTTTCGTAGCGATAGAGCGTCGCAAACTCAGCATAGCGCACAGGCAGCTCGCGATAACTATGCGCCTGCGTTTTAAAAAGCGTAATATGATGGGGACAGTTCATCGGCTTGAGAATATAGGCATCGTCTTCCGACTGCTCCTGATCTCCCATCATCACAGGAAACATATTCTCACGATAGTTGTACCAATGCTTCGACGTTTTATACAGACGCACCCGCCCCAGATGCGATGTCCAGACGTGTTGATAGCCGTAGCGTTCCTGCGTCTCACGCACGTAAGACTCCATCTGGTGACGCAACATCTCGCCATTTGGCAAAAACATTGGTACCCCAGCGGGCAGATTCTCATTCATTACAAACAGTTTCAGCTCACGACCCAGCTTACGATGGTCACGCCTGGCCGCCTCTTCCAGACGCCAGAGATACTGATCAAGATCCTCTTGAGAAAACCAGGCCGTTCCATAGATGCGCTGCAACATCGGACGTTTCTCGTCACCACGCCAGTACGCGCCCGCAATCTTCATTAGCTTGAAAGGTCCAACCTCACTCGTATTTTCGACGTGTGGGCCTCGACAGAGGTCAAGAAAGGCACTCTGCTTATAGATGCCAACCTCGGCGTCGGTCAAGTTTTCAATTAACTCAACCTTATAGATCTGTCCTCTGGCGGCGAAGTACTCCAGGGCTTTCTCGCGTGGCCAGCGATCGCGCAAAAATGGATATTTGCCCGCGATAATCTTCGCCATGCGCTGCTCGATATCGGGCAGATCTTCCGGCGTCAATGGACGCGACAGATCAAAATCATAGTAGAAACCATCTTCAATGGCTGGCCCAATGGCAAACTTCGCATCTGGAAAAATCTCATGCACTGCCTCGGCCATGACATGAGCCGCAGAGTGACGCATGCGCTGGAGCGGCGTATAATTCACCGTCTCCATAATTTCCGCTTCGACGGACATAATAAGCCTCCTTTGACAACAAAAAAACCTTCTCATCCCACTCTTGGGACGAAAAGGCAGTATGTGCTTTCCGTGGTTCCACCCGGCTTTCGCGCTCACGCTATACAAAAACTATCAAGCTAGCATCGATAGCTGCAAAGCGAGCAGACGCGCTCTTACAACCTCTAACGGGGTTAACGTGCGCATTATCTATGTCATCGTGCCAGTCTCCCTGTCGCCAGACAGCTTCCTGGTCCTACAATGTTCTCTGCGCAGGCTGACGAGGGGTACCTTTTTCCTGCTGGCCGGAGCGCTTTCAGCCGATGGCGCTTCCTCTCTAGGAGACCCCTGAGAAAAGACATGTCTCGCGTATATGCCGGTATTGATTACAGCTACTATACCATAGTCAGTCAACAAAGTAAATAGCTCTACAGCCCTGGCCCAGGGCTATGTAATGCTCGGCTTGTGACTCTACCCCGTAAACAAAAGATCGGGTTGCGAGCCAGAGTATAGGCATGAAGTGAAGCGGGAGTACAGAGGGCGGCTACCCTTTGCTGGGGTTTAGGGTGTTCCCAATAACCTTTTTGTTTTGTTTTGCCTGTT
>DAOTTJ010000259.1:0-13043 GCA_034437695.1 Ktedonobacteraceae bacterium | reverse complement strand
TACCTGGACTCGACTACGCGAAAAAAGTATGAAATCTATACATATAACTCAATCCGAGTGGAGAGAAGAGATAATGCAAGCAAGTACAATACGTTTACCGCAAACACTGACCGGTCGGCCTGCCAGACAGAAAGCGTCTCAACAGAGTTGGCGCTCGTTTGGCCTCGTGGCTATGGTCACCGTTGTCGCACTGACCCTCGTTGCCTGGACGTTGCTGACCTATACCATTCAGCGTCCGGGGCCGAATGTGGGATCGGGCATCCATCCACAAGCTCCAACCAGTGCGCCAAAGCTTTCCTGCGCGATGCAGGATCAAGGGACGAATCTGCCTACAGGCTCCAATATCGAGCACTCGCTGAGTCTGTCGCCACTGGGCGAGATCACGACGACCGCGTGGAATGTCAAGACCTTTGACGTACACACGTGCAAGCAGGTGATATCCCCGACTAGCGGCCAGGCGACCGATGCCGACTGGTCGCCCGACGGCAAAAAGCTGCTGGCCGTCTGGGCTGATGCAAAGATCTTCGATCTTGAGGGGCATGTGCTGGTAATGCACAGTGTTAATCCTGCCAATCTTGGCGTGGCAGCGACGGGGACAGCCCTGCTGGCTAGCCAGAGTGGTGGTGGCAACGCGTTTAGGGACTCGACGTGGTCGCCCGATGGGAAGCGTATTGCTTCGGTGTACGTCCTCGGTGCGAGCATAACCTACGGTGTCGAAGTGTGGAGCGCGACTACGGGTGCTCATCTGTTGACGCTCGCCTGCCCCAATGATATGGCCTACGGGATACGCAATGTGACTTGGTCGGCGGATGGCAAGTATATCGCCGCGATTGCTCCTGCGGGCAGTATAAACACAATCTGTATCTGGAGTGCTAGCAGCGGGAGCCTCGTCGACAGTATTCAGAGTAGCGCAGTACAGGTTTCCTTTTCCGCCGATGGGCATAGGCTGGTCTATACGCAGAGTGGCCAGATCAGGATCTACGATCTCGCCACCAGGACCATCGTTCACACATTTGCGCTGTCGCGTAACCAGGGGCAGGTCGTCTGGTCGCCCAATGGAAAATACCTGGCAGTCTCGGGAACGCAACGGGTATATCTCTTGAACGCCAGCACGGGTGCCGTTGTCAAAACGTATACCATCACAGAGGGAAGCAGGGTCGAGCACCTCGCGTGGTCGGCGGACAGCGACATCGTTGCCGCCCAGTCGACCAATCCCAATGTTCCTACGGCCTATCTCAGCCTCTGGCACGTAGAATAAGCCAGTAATCGAGCAAACTTTCTCAAGCCTCTGAGAGACCGAGGACGATTGCCCGCCAGAAGCGGGTGAACGTTGCTCGGTCTTTTTTGTGGCGTCGTAATCACTGTTTAGTGAGTGGTCGGGCCTCGTCTGGCGAGGTCGGACGGGACAGCCGATAGAGTTTGGGGGAGAGGCGTCAGAGGATTGTGCGAACCTTTTTGGCGTGGACGTGCGTACAATAGAGGTAAAGGATACGAAGAAAATGTGCTTGCCAGGCAGACAGCAAGAAAGGAAATACATACATGAAAACCCGACAACTTGGCACCACTGAGCTAGAGATTACTCCGATAGGCTTTGGAGCCTGGGCGATTGGTGGAGGTAACTGGTCCTTTGGATGGGGTCACCAGGACGATAGCGCCTCGATTGCCGCCATCAATAGGGCGCTTGATCTAGGGATTAACTGGATTGACACAGCCGCGGTCTATGGTCACGGACACTCTGAGGAGATTGTCGCGCGTGCGCTCAAAGGGAGAGCCGAGAAGCCCTATATTTTTACCAAATGTTCCCGTGTCTGGGACGAAGGTGAATATGGGATTCACGGAAGCCTTAAAGCTGCGTCTATCAAGCGTGAGGCGGAGGATAGTCTGCGTCGTTTGCAAGTTGATGTAATCGATCTCTACCAGATCCACAGGCCCGATCCTGAGCAGGATATCGAAGAAGGCTGGCAGGCGATGGCCGATCTGCAAAAAGCAGGCAAAGTGCGTTATATAGGGGTTTCAAACTTTAACGTCAGCCAGATGCGCCGTGCGCAGGCCATTGCGCCGATCAGTTCGCTCCAGCCGCCCTATTCGCTTATCAAGCGTGAGATCGAGCAGGATATTCTGCCTTACTGTCAGGAGCAGAAGATTGGCGTGCTCGTCTATTCGCCGATGCAGTCTGGTCTGCTGAGTGGTCGTATGACGCCGGAGCGCATCGCGGCCATGCCCGACGACGATTGGCGCAAAAAATCGCCAGAGTTTCAGGAGCCGCGCCTGACGCGCAACCTCGCGCTGGTCGACAAATTGCGCGAAATCGCCGACCTCTATGGGCGGACGCCAGCCGAAGCCGCGATTGCCTGGACGCTCGACAACCCGGCTGTGACAGCCGCGATCGTCGGGTCGCGCAGTCCTGAACAGGTAGATATGACCGTTGGAGCCGCCGAATTCCGGCTCAACGAATACGAACTCCAGGATATCGAGAAGTTCTTTAAAGTCGAAGCCTGATCTTTCTCTCTGTCCAGCCTCTTCTAGAGAGATCTGGCGCGGAAGTGCGGGCGCGAGTCAAGATATGCCTTGCGCTCGTACCACTCGTCTCAAATGCAGGACCCTATCTAGAGCGTTGATCCATCTTCTGCCATTTTTCCCTTGTGTGTTCGTCGTCGCCAGTAGTAGATCGAACTTTACGCATCATGGTATGATAGAATAGATACATGTGAATTTTTAAAGAAAGACCTTGCCGAGTCATGATGGATGAAGAAAAGAATCGCGAGGAAGATCAGGCGGTCGAAATCGTTGACCTGGACGAGCCTGCGGAGCGACCCTATCCGCGCTGGCTCCCGCGTTGGCCTCTGACTGTGCGTCAACGGAAAATAACCTTGAACTCCTCGCTAGTGTTGGGCGTATTACTCCTGGTGTTTTTACTTAATAGTACATTCAATTTCTCATCTATTCTCATCCATACCTTTGTTCATACTACCGCGGCGAAGCCACCTTCTACCACCTTCTATTTCTACTTACAGGGCGACCCTGATTGGGGAGCGTTTAGCATTGACGGTCGACCGGTCGAGCATAACCCGTTGATCGGACGCGACAATCCGTTGAGTCTGGAAGCTGGTACGCACACGCTGGTCTGGAGCGCTCCGCCATTTGCCCGGCGGAGTTGTCAACTGATAATTACCAATGGGAGCGTCTTTCATAGTCCCTGCTTTGTCGTGGGTGGAGATGTAATGACCAGTGGAACCAGCGATATCGATGGATCGATCGTTCACAATGGGGTACCAGTGATTACTATTGCTTTTTTCGCCTCAATGAGCGATCTAACGGTGCCATTGCGTACTTCGCTCACGCAGACTATACAGCATCTCTTTAATGCGTACGACCAGAGCGAAACAGTCTATCCCGGTGAAGCGTACGCAGTGTCGCAATTGTTTAATCAGCCTGGTGCCACATATTGTCGCGAGACTGTGCGTCTGGCTGTCTGCATAGCGTATGCCACACAGGCGCTCAAAGCGAGTCTGCATATTCAATTACACGCTGGACCACAGAATGACGATCCGTGTATTGAGGCGCACCAGTGTTTGCAGGGTGAGGACCAGTGCTGGCATCTCTGTGCATTGCCCAACCCCGTCAATATGTCTCAGGTACTCTCTGGTTGGGACGTGATGGCGCTGGCGCAGCTCTTGTGGTCTTACTCAACGCCCACCGGAAAGGTTGTTGCCAGCAATCAGCCGGATTCCTTCCTCCTCGGTTCCTCGACCTATCATTCTATGATCCTGCATATTAGCTGGGATGGGAGAAACTGGCGGATTATGCCATTGAGTGGTCTTGTTGGCGTGGGTAACGACACGATATTCTGTCAGCAAGGCAGCAACGACACTGAGGCATTGATAGTTGAAACAACTCTGAACAAGTTGCCGCCCTTTTCCTATACAGGAAGCAGTGACAATACGCCAGATCTGGGGATAGGCAATTGCCTGCTGAGTTTTGAAATAATGCCAGGGATTTCGTCAGGGACATCGCCGACTGCGGTAACGTCTCCCTTTCCTACCAGACCCTTCTATTATCTGTTTCGCTTTGGAGTTGCGCTGGCTACTGACGCTTTCACCCATCATCTCCTGCCTGATCTCCCTGTAGCTGATACATATGAACTGCGTCTAATGCAAAAGTTGCAGCCCTTCTTAACCACCTTTAGCGTAACTGATAGCGGGTCAGAGCCGCGACGACTACCGCGATAAAGCCTGCGATGAACAACGGTAGCCCGGTTTGCAGACTGCCTGTCAAGGCCCAGGCTGCTGCGCCGACGATCTCCAGGAGAAGGCCGCTGACCAGGAGCAGCGTGATAGCCAGAGGCGAATGCTCCATCGGTCGGTGGATCTCCTGTCTGCTAAAGACGACCGGGGCATCGGCTCGTCCGTTTGCCGACGCATTGGGTTCGTCTGTCAGCGTTCGGCTGGTTGAGCTATAGGCGGTAATCGCGTTGTGAAGTTCAGTATAGGCATCCTCGACTTTTTTTCGCTGAGCGCGAATATACACTTTTTTTGTCCCATCGCTGAGAAATAATTCGCGAAAAAGGCCTTCTAAATTTTTTTGCCTGACCGAGACCACCTTGATGCTCTCTAGCTGTAGCTCATCGAGGAACAGGCGCTCGCGTGGGAAGGACTGGTAGATATAGCCAAAGATGCGCTGGTTGGTCAGAACCAGGTCACACGCGTTACTCTGTTTGTCTGTAGTGTTTTCCCAGATGACTGGAATGCTATAGAGCGGCTGCTCACCTTCATGTATATAGGTGCGCAGTCCCTTTAAACGTCCGAGAATCTTCTCTGCTGATGTTTTTGTCATAACCGAACGAACCTGCCTTTCACAACTCGCAGGCATTATAGCATAGGAAATAGGCAAGCTTCATCCAGCGGACGAGTATACCGATCCTCGCAGATACTTGGCAGCTTTTCACTCGTTTTTGCGCTGCGTTTGCCTTTCGTGTTCTGTTTTCTTGCTTCTACATAATCAAGATTTCCTAGGATCATATCTTAAATTAAATATACTGAAACGAGCGTCAATGCGGTCTGGTTGCCTTGAAGGCCCTCAATATAGTTATGTACGCCTTGTGTATTAAATGTATTTTGGCTATAATCTATATAACGGAAATCTCTTTGTTACTCTGTGGGCGCGGTGGCAAAGGTTTAAGGTTTCCGTTGTATTTATGCGCGATACTTGCATTCCCTCTGTTAACCTCAGCTTGAAGAATCGATAGAATGTGCCGGGCCAGCTTCGTATTTACTTTTTGGGTTTTATTGTATAAAATGAGAAATGAATCATGTGGCATGGGGTGTGAAGCAAGGATGAGCGTCTGGAGAGCCGGAAGGAGTTCTGATGTAGTCAGAACGAGAGAATCTCATCGAGAGGCTTTAGAAGCCCATTCATAGTGAATTCATGTTTTTCTATCTTTGCATGGGCTATTTCTATTGTGAAACATGTGTGGTATGATAGATTGTATACATATTATAAAGGAGGAAGATACGTTATGTCAGAGACCGCCACCGTTGATCAATTACTACATCGTGCTCATCTGTTTATAACAGAGGGTCAAATTGAGGAGGCGCTGGCAACATTAGGACAGATCCAACCTGAGGACATTTCACAGAAGCGCGAGGTAGCGTATTTACAGGCCTGGTGTTGCACCATAGACAGGCGCTGGGATGAAGCTGCACAATTTCTGCTTGACCCGGATGTCACCCCGCAAAGCGAGGGGGATATTCAGGCATTTGGGCAAACCGAGCGTCGTCGTCGGGCATCGTACCTTTTGTTATTGGGGAATATCGCGTCCAATCTTGGTCGGTACGAAGAGGCAACGCGTCATTACAACCAATGCATTCGATTTCTTGACGAAAGAAGGATGAATATTGTTGGTGTGAGGATCAAGGCGCGTCTTGGTCTTGGCACAGCGTATACTCAGACCGGTTTCTACAATGTTGCGCTCAATCACTATGAGGATGCCTTACGGCTCTGTGGAGACGATCCAGTGCATCTTGATTTGCCCGATATTGAGTATGGTCTGGCTGATGCTCATCGTCATCTTGGCAACTTTGAACAGGCTTTGGAGAATGGGCAGAAGGCTTTAAAGATCTACGCTGCGCGTGGAGACAAGGCTTTCGAGGGACGTATTCGAAATCTTCTTGGGCGTATCTACTATCAGATGCGTGAGTTTCAAATTGCTTCCAACTACTTCACCGAGGCTTTTACGCTGGCTGTCAGCGCTCAGAGACCGGGAGTGATTGTGGCCAATCTGACTGCTCTGGCAGATGTCAGATTGGAGGAAGGGATGTTGGACGAAGCGCGGCGATATTGTCAGCATGCTCTTGAATATGCAGATCGCGTTGAACGGAAGCACATTCTGGCGATGCTCTACATTGTCTATGGCAAGGTTGTCGAGGCACAGGCTGGAGAGGCCGAGGGCTACGAGGCGAGCAAGCTAATAGAAGAGGCAGTTACCTGGTATCAAAAGGCTGAAACGACACTTTTGCCTTTGCAAGCAAGGATAGAACTTTCCCAGGTCTATGGGCGTCTCGCTCATATTCTGGAGATGTCAGGCAAGCAGGATCGTGCGATCGTCTATTGGAAGTCAGCGTACGCACTCTACGATCGTCAGATATGAGTCATCAGGCCGGAGTTAACTATAGGGGTGGGGGACTACTTTTCGAGTTCCTTTCTCTGCAGTTCTTGTCTCTGGCCTCACACTTCATGAAGCCGTTGCCAGCTCGGGTTTGAGACGAAGGACCACACTACTAAACCAGAGCGCCCATAGGGCAACGCCGAGGATCGCAGGAGTGGTTAGCGCCGTCTGATCGCCGATAGCCACCTGGACCGCACTGCCGCTGGCGATTGCTCCGATTGCCATGCCGATATAGCCAAAGGCCACCCAGCTATCGGGCCAGAGTTTCCGTCCACTGCGAGCGATCACGATGCCAAAGAAGATACAAGCGAGCGCCAGAAAGCCGCCACCAACAGTATAGGTGAGCACCCCCAGAGCAGTTGAAATCCCGGCAAAGTTTTCTGGTACAGGCGTTTGCCCGTTGCTCGTCCCTGCACTGCTCCACAGATAGATCGTACTGGCCAGCGTCGTGCCGGCAAGGAGAAGCAGACCCAGCGTGCCGCTCCAGGCTGCGAGGACCGCGAAGCCTTTGCCGCGCCAGGCGAAGGCGGGTAGTCCACCTGCCTCGTTTTCCTCCTCCGCCTCTTCCTCAAACTCGCCTTCCTCCTCCGCCTCTTCGTCGTAGTCGTCGCCCTCTTGCTCGGCCAACTCTGCTCGTCCGACGATCTCCTGGGCGATAATAATGCGAAAAAGAGCAAAGGGCAGGCCGAGGAGCAGGGCGAAGCCCGCGCACAGCGCCAGTCGATAGAGCACAAAGAGCGCTGTATGGCTGTGAATCCAGGCCAGACTGGACTGCGCGGTGTCGAGCGCAGTGCCATAGCCCAGTGGACCCAGGACGAGTAGCTGGAGTGCGGGTACCAGGAGCAGCAGACAGAGTGCGCCGAGCAGATTGAGGAGCGCGGTGCGCTGGAGTTTACCTAAAAACGATTGTTGCATATATTTTCATTTCCCCTCGCGGACAGCGCTCATTCGGCGGGTGGATCTTGTTGCTCTTGCACCATGCCTGGTGCAGGCGAGGCGAGCTTGAAGACAAAGAAAAGGTAGTAGAGCGAAGGTATCAGGAGCGCCATCCCGACCAGCATGCAGATAACCAGGGCGGTGATGACGCTGGGATCGTTGGCTGCATTCCCAATGGTGATATGGGGCGGGATGACATAAGGATATTGCGAGAGGCCCCATGAGCCAAGCAAGAAGGCGGTTTCCAGGACGATCATGATGCGTGCGGCCTGATAGTGTTTGAGATAGAGCAGGGCTGCGGCTGCCAGACCGATCAGCATAGTTGCCACCACGACAGGTATCGCCCGGTCGAGCAGACCTTGCCAGAGTTCTGGTGCAGCCAAACGCGAAAGGAGCAGTCCCAGCGCACCCAGGACGGCGGTACACGCGCCCACGACCAGAGCGCGTTGTCGATAGACATCGGCCAGGTCTGTCTCGTTGGCGCGGCTGGCTTCGAGGGTCAGGTAGATTGCCGCCAGAGTAGCGCACAGCGTAACCGCCATTGCGCCGATCGCCAGGGCAAAGGGCGAGAGCCACGCCGAACCAAAGTTCGTCTGTGCCTGGCCGCTGGCGTCGGTCAGTCCTCCGCTGGCGACCGCGGCGGCCGATGTACCCAGGAAGAAAGGCGTAATCAGGCTGCTTGAACTGAAGACGCGGCTCCAGATCTCGGTGAGGTTGTTATTTGCATCCAGCTCGTAGGTACGAAAGATAAAAGCGGCTCCGCGTAGGACTATGCCGATCAGGACGATGGTCAGCGGAATAAAGAGCGCGACCGTCAGCGTGGCGAAGGCCGAGGGAAAGACATTAAACAGACCGACGATCAGAAAGATAAGCCAGACGTGATTGGCCTCCCAGACCGGGCCGATCGCGTGATTGATCAGATCGCGCTGGCGGTGACGCTCTTTTCCCACAGCGAAGAGGTCCCAGATCCCGGCCCCGAAATCTGCACCTCCTAGGACTGCGTAGGTGATGAGCGCCAGCCAGAGAATAGAGAGCGCAATAACAGCGATAGTCATATATACAATCCCTTTGGTGGCGACATTGCTTGTCGGTGGACAAAAAGTAGATATCGTTTTACTCTATAGATCATTGTAGCGCAGAAGATGCTGTTTTGGGAACCCGAGGGGATTTTTCCTTAGGGTTTTCCAGTTCTTGGCAAGTCAGAAGCTGGAACTGGAAAACCCGGATATATTTGGTGGAGGGAGCTTAAAGCTCCTGAGCTGCTTTGAGAGTATTGGCCTGAGCGATAGCTGCGGCTGCTTCCTCTCCATGTCCAGTCTCTTCGTAGATCTGCGCGAGTGTCTCGTAGGCGAGGACCAGTGAAGGGTCCATTGCGATCGCCTGCTGAGCGCTTTCCAGGGCCTCGTCATAACGGTGAGCCTCGCGGAGTGTATCGGAGAGATCGTTGTAGTAGTCGGCATTCAGCGGATCGCTCTCCAGAGCCTTCTGGTAGTAGTCGATGGCCTCATCGAGTTTGCCCTGGGCATCGTAGGCCGTGGCAAGCTGATAGTAGCCTTCGGGATCGTCCTCGAACTGTTCCAGGAGCAGATTGCTGGTCTGGATCGCGTCGTCGTAGCGTTCCATATTGTTATACGTGTCGGCCAGACCGGCATAGGCGGCGGCTACGTCATCGGGATCGAGTTCGCTGATATCGTCGATCAGATTCTGATAGGTCTGGCGAGCCTCCTCGTAGCGTTCGATGTCGAGATAGACCTCGGCCAGGCTGAAGCGAGCAGTGTAGCGCGTGGGATCGAGCTGGATAGCGCGGAGATACGCCTCGACTGCGCCGTCGTTATTCTCTTGCAGAGAGCGCCAGGTGCCGAGGTGTTCCCAGGCTTCGGCGTCTTCTGGATCGAGCAGAACTATCTGTTCGTACGTCTGTGTGGCCTGGTCGCGATCGCCCATTGCTTCGTAGATCGAGGCCAGGGCATCGTAGCCTGTGCGTTCCTCGGGATCGAGGCCGAGGACCTGGTTTGCCGCCGAGAGAGCGCCGTCGTAGTTGTGCATATCCAGTTGCAGATTGACCAGTTCGGTGTAGCGGGCAGTATCGCCGGGGTTTTCGTCGATAAGCTTTTCCTGTTCCATGATGCGGCGCATCTGGTGGTTGACACGTTCGCGTACATCGAGGAGGCTATCGGCGGCTGGTTCGTTATCGGGATTGAGAATGAGTGCTTGGCGATATGCCTGAATGGCATCGGCATAGAGATATTGTTGGCGATAGGCGTCGCCGACATTGACATAGAGTTCATCGTTATCGGGGTCAAATTCTAGACCCTGTTGGAAAGTTTCGAGAGCTTCTTCCTGCATGCCCATCTCGCTATAGAGATTGCCCAGATTGATATAGGCTTCGATGAGCTGGGGGTCGATATCGATGGCCCGGCGGTAGCCTGCGATAGCGCTTTCGTTATCGCTCAGAAGCTGTTGAGCCAGCGCCAGATTATAGCGTGCGAGAGCATCGTGTGGATTGAGTTCGACTGCATGCGCGAAGGCCTCAGAAGCAGCCTCGTAGTCCTCGTCTTTTGCTGCCTTGTTGCCCTTATTTGTCCATTCTTGTTCTTCTTGACTGGCTTCCAGATTGACCAGCCCGTTCTGGGCGGCATTGGATTTGTTGCCTGGTTGTCTGTCGTCCATATGGCACCTTTATCTCCTCTGTCTTGGTGGTTGGCGGTGGTATCGGATAAAAATCATATACAAAAGTAAAAATCACTGCGCCAGTATAGCACGGATCTGAAATGGCTTCTAGTGCTTTGTCTTGCTTTTATCTGAGTGTCTGGCTATATTGAGAGAGGCGAACTATAACATCTATAGAAAAAGAGGACAACTTCATTGTTGTCCTTTTGCTTTGGAGCAAGAAACACAGTCTCAGCGGTTAAATAGCGTGGACTCTCTGGCGCTGCTGGCTGATCTGCACGGGGTGGGACCAGCTGTGGCGCGGAGAGAGAACACGAAGGGTATCTTAGATTTATTTACCACGTACCAGAGCGTGGATCGCCTGGACGATGTGGTGAGCGCTAATGCCAGCCTCTTCCATCAGCTGGGCCGGAGTTCCCGAGCCTGGCAGTGATTGGACGGCCAGTTTGACGATCTCGGCCTGTGAGCCATCGCGCTCTGAGAACGCTTCGAGCACAGCCTCGCCCAGTCCACCTTCGGGCCAGTGATCTTCGACTGTCAGGATTTTATTGCCAGCTTCCTCGGCTGCGATGAAAAGCGTTTCGGCGTCGATTGGTTTGACCGAGTAGGCGTCGATCACCCGGATGGTGATGCCCTGATCCTTTAACTGGTCGTAGGCTTTTAACGCTTCGTGCAGAGTGATACCGGCAGCTACGACGGTTGCATCGTCGTGGTCGGACTGATGGACGACTTTGCTTCCGCCGATCGTGAAGACTTCGTCGGGACTATAGAGAATAGGAGTTTTCTCGCGGGTAGAGCGCAGGTAGAGAATACCATTGTGCTCGGCCATCTGCGCGACCAGTTGCACGGTCTGATTGGCGTCTGAGGGATAGAGCACGGTGCTCCCGAAGACAGCACGCATCATGGCCAGGTCTTCCAGCGCCATCTGCGAAGGACCATCCTCGCCGATTGAAACGCCAGCGTGCGAGCCACACAGGCGGATATTCGCCCGCGAGACTGCGGCCATGCGGATGAAGTCATAGGCCCGTGAGAAGAAGGCAGCGAAGGTTGAGGCGAATGCGACCTTGTGGCGGACGCTCATGCCGACCGCGGTTGCGACCATCTGTTGCTCGGCGATATATTGCTCAAAGAAGCGCTCGGGATAGGCTTTGCCGAAATCTTCGGCGTGAGTTGAGTTGCTCACCTCGGCGTCTACTACCAGGATATCGGGATTAGTGGCACCCAGGGCCTTCAGGGCCTCACCATAGGCTTTGCGTGTGGCGAGTGAGTCGCCGACATTGTAACGCGGCAGTTGCAGGGCGGCCTTTGTGCTGGTCGTTGGGGCCGGAGCCGGCGCAGGTTTCTGTACCGGGTAGACCTGGCTGCGGGTATGCGGGTCGATTTCCTTGATGGCCTGCTCGGCTTGCTCTTTATTCAAGGCTTTGCCGTGCCAGCCCTCTTTGTTCTCGATGAACGAAACGCCTTTGCCCTTCATCGTTTTAGCGATGATCAGGGTGGGTTGGCCATTTGTCGTGGTAGCCTGAGCAAAAGCCTGGTCGATCTCGTCGTAGTTATGGCCATCGATGACGATCGCGTTCCAGCCAAAGGCTTTGGCGCGGGCGGCATAGGCAGCGGTATTCCAGCCCAGTTCGGTCTCGCCGCGCTGACCCAGACGGTTGCAGTCGAGGATGGCTATCACATTATCCAGGTTGTAGTGTGTGGCGTGGTCGAACGCCTCCCAGATCGAGCCTTCGGCCATCTCGCTGTCACCGAGCAGCGCATAGACCTTATAGGGCAGTTTTTCGACGTATTTACCGACCAGGCCGATACCTACACCGATCGGCAGACCCTGGCCCAGGGAGCCGGTTGCCACGTCCACCCAGGGCAGGATGGGCGTAGGATGACCTTCGATGCGGCTGCCAAATTTGCGCAGGGTCAGCAGCTCTTCATCGGTAATTGCGCCTGCGGCTTTATACATTGAATAGAGCAATGGAGCGGCATGGCCTTTAGAAAAGATCAGATGGTCATTATTGGGGTTATGAGGATCGTCAAAATCATAGTGCAGATACTTTGCCATCAAAACGGCCATCAGGTCAGCCGCCGACATTGAAGATGTAGGATGGCCCGAACCAGCCTCCGTTGTACAACGGATGCTGTCGACCCGCAATTGTTGTGCCAGGTTCACCCATTGTTGGACCTGGGGATCGGTTTGCGTGGTAGTCATAAAAACTCCTGTTACTTAGTCAGGCGTCGGTACGTACGCCCTCTTCATTATAATCTCTGCTCTAACACGATTGAAAGTGTCTATAGGCTTTTCACGTAGAGTCCTCTTCACAAAAAGAAATGCCCTGGATACTTGCTTTCCTGCGGCGAAAGATGTTTACATCGGGCAGGCACACTTCTCTTTGTTTTCCAGATCTCCCGGACCATCAGTCCGCGGCCTTTCTGGCATTGCCACCTCTATTGTAGAATGCAGAGAGAGGAGACAGCAAGCTGAGGTGTGTTTGTCCAGCGCATATGGTCAATTCGGGTGCGAGAGCCGAGCAAGCAAAGGCTGACGTGCTGAAGATGAAGAGCTGGATGCACTTTTTCTCCTCGGAGGTCGCAGGCAACTTTCGCGCTATGACGCGAGGAATGCCGTCTTTTATCTGAGAAAAAGTATTCTCGGAACAGGATCGTATAATGAAAGAGCAGAATAGTAATGAAGAGTACCCTCTCACTGGTGGTGAGGAGATCGCACAGGAAACCGAACAAGATGAGCTTGACTATAACCGCGAGCCGCCGTTGGACCCGG
>DAOTTJ010000258.1:0-3781 GCA_034437695.1 Ktedonobacteraceae bacterium | reverse complement strand
CGATGGTCATACCATATCCCGCCTCTAACGGCTCAATATCATAACTCGCCTAATTTCTCTGTACTTTGGTATTCTTAATACGAGGTAGAATCAATTCTTGCAAGGTCAAACCCGCCTTTCTTTTCCTACCCTGACTTACACGTTACCCTGAGCAGATAGATATAAGACCGGTAGTCCAAGAGTCCTGCGCCCTATAACAACCCCAATGGGCTGTACAGGCATATACCCATCCGCAATCAACTTAGCGCTGATAGTATTCAACCACCATCTGTTCATCAAAGGGCAGCTCAAGTTCCGTCCGCGAGGGCAACGACGCGACACGGCCAGCCAGCGCATTGGTGTCCAGACTCAGCCAGGCGGGAACGCCCTTCTGACCAAGCAGCAGAGCACGGGTCTTGAAGTACTCCAGACCCTTGCTGCGCTCACGCACAGTGATCACATCGTTTGGCTTGGCGATAAAAGAAGGAATATCTGTTTTACGCCCATTGACCGCGAAATGCCCGTGGCACACCAGTTGGCGAGCCTGTGCACGCGAATCGGCGAAACCCAGGCGATACACGAGGTTATCCAGGCGCATCTCCAGAATTTGCAACAGATTTTCGCCTGTCCGACCATTACGGCGGGCTGCGAGATTAAAGTGTTTACTAAACTGGCGCTCCAACACCCCATAGGTGCGGCGCACCTGCTGCTTCTGACGCAGTTGTGCAGCATAGCTCGACGCCTTACGTGGGCGACTTGTCCCATGCTGACCAGGTCGCGTATTGCGGTGCTCAAGGGTGCATTTGGTCATGCACTTGTCACCTTTTAGAAAAAGCTTTACCCCCTCCCGTCTGCAAAGCTTGCAAACGGGGCCGGTATAACGTGCCATGTAGTTCTCCTCTTCAACGCGCACAGAGCACGGTTACACGCGACGCCGTTTCGGCGGGCGACAGCCATTGTGCGGAATAGGTGTGACATCGGTAATCGCGGTAATCGTCAAACCCGCCTGCTGCAACGAACGAATAGCTGCCTCGCGCCCGGAGCCAGGTCCTTTGACAAAGACCTCGATCTGGCGCAGACCGTGTTCCATCGCCTTGCGAGCAGCGACTTCGGCGGTCACCTGTGCTGCGTAGGGAGTGCTTTTGCGCGAGCCTTTAAAGTTCTGGCCGCCTGCGCTCCCCCAGGAGATAGTATTTCCGTTCGGATCGGTCAACGTAACGATTGTATTGTTAAATGTCGCCTGAATATGCGCCTGGCCGCGAGGAATAGATTTGCGCTCACGCCGCCTGGGCTTGGCTGTTGCTGATTTTTTCTTGTCTGCCATACGTGCAATACCTCCTCGGCGCTACTTCTTAGTCGCTTTCTTCTTACCTGCCACGGTCCGCTTGGGTCCACGGCGCGTGCGTGCGTTGGTGCGCGTACGCTGGCCATGACACGGCAGGTTACGACGATGACGCATACCACGATAACAGTTGATCTCGATCAACCGTTTAATATTCATGTCAACTTCGCGCCGTAGATCACCCTCAACTTTATATTCGCGGTCGATCAACTCGCGCAAGCGGTTAACTTCTTCTTCAGTCAGATCTCTCACCCGTGTATCCGGGCTAATACGCGACCGCTCCAGGATCTTGCGGCTTGTAGTCAGGCCGATCCCGTAGATGTAGCACAGCGAAATCTCCACACGCTTCTCGCGTGGAATGTCAACGCCGGCAATTCTAGCCATCTTTTCCTCCAAGATAGAGTGAGCATCGGCTCCCTGAGATCAGGTTCTCTCCCTCTGCTCACTAGAACTCTCTCTTAACCCTGCTTCTGTTTATGCTTGGGATCTTTGCTGCAAATGACCATCACGACGCGATTACGTCTGATAATCTTGCAGTGCTCACAACGCGGTTTTACAGAGGCACGTACTTTCATGAACTTGCCCTCCATCGATAGAAAACAAAAAAAACGTATAAATGAGGCAGGTAAACGCTCCAGCCGCAGAGAGATACATATCGATCACTCGCCCACCTGCCGCAGCCATCAACAAGATGCTATTTTTCGTAATGAGGAACTGGAAGGGTGAGGAGCCAGGTTACATCACCCCCACTTCACTACCTTGCGCGCCATATAATACGTCCACGTGCCAGGTCGTAGGGAGACAGCACGACTCTCACTTTGTCCCCCGGCACTATGCGAATAAAGTTCATGCGCATACGTCCAGATAACACCGCTAGAACCTGGTGTTGCTCATCTATTTCAACTTTAAACATAGCATTGGGGAGGGCTTCAAGGACGGTACCCTCCACCTCGATTTCATCCTTCTTGGCCATAGCATCCTTTCTCAATACGACGGCTGTACGAGAGATAATTCCAATTGCTTGCATATCCCGCATAATGAAAAGCGGGACATGCTCAACTTCTGAGAAGCTGATGGCTCCGTCTGAGCCAGAACATTTATAGCACTCGAACAAAATAGTCGATCCGCGTGCCTGCGATTGAACGAGTCAATGTCAGCGATACCGTCGGCCCCTTGCAATGGTCTGCCGTTCCGCTGGGTGAATGAAAACGCTTGAAAGCACTATCTAGCGCAACAAAAAGTGTTTTTCCTCGAACCTTTACTCCTTTTGAGTAAAGTACCAATCTGCTGCGAGTGAACGCGTTCATGGCTATCCTTCACGGTATACGGTTTTGCTCTTTTGAGTGATTGTAGACGGATAAAATGACAGCAAAACGCAACTGCCGCTGCCGACTGCGAATTATAACATACATGCCGGCAAAAGTCGAGAGTGTAAATTTCGCAGATTACCCTCTCAGCGGCGATGCCAGAAAGTCTGACGGTTCAAAAGAGCGTTGCCCGCCACCCGTCCATAGTGCGCTTCTGTCGGCTAGATCGTCAAAATATCGGCGTCGTCCGCAGTAATGGCTACAGTATGCTCAAAATGTGCAGAGTAGCACCCATCCACCGTTACGACTGTCCATTCATCGGCCAACTCACGAGTCTCATAAACGCCCAGATTAACCATTGGTTCGATGGCGATCACCATCCCTGGTCGCAAGACTGGATTTGGATACCCTGCCTCTACGTAGTTTAAGATCTGTGGATCTTCGTGCATATCGCGGCCAATCCCATGCCCACCATAGTGACGTACCAGCGTAAAGCCCGCGCTCTCGACAAAACTCTGAATCGCCCGGCTGATGTCGCGCACCCGATTACCTGCACGTGCAGCCGCAATGCCCCGATACAGGGCGTCCTCTGTAACCTTCAAGAGACGCGCAACCTCGGCGGAAACTTGCCCGACAGGAACCGTCGTGGCCGAGTCGCCGTGCCACCCCTGGTAGATTGCGCCGAAATCCAGGCTGACAATATCGCCCTCATGAAGCTCGCGTTTGCCTGGAATACCATGTACAACCTCTTCGTTTACAGACGCACAGATTGAAGCTGGGTAACCTCGATAGCCCAGAAAGCTGGCCGTTGCCCCTGCACGTTTGAGCGCAGCAGCCGCCAAACTATCGAGTTCCGCAGTGGTAATGCCAGGACGCACGGCCTGACGGAGTTCCGCCAGAACCTCGGCCACGATATGGCCCGCACGGCGCATCCGCTCGCGCTCTTCCTGAGACTTGATTATAATAGCCATGACTTCTTCTTCTAGACGCTGCGCCAATCCTTGTGCGCTACCATCAGCCACCAGAGTGGCCTTATAACGCGACCAGAGCCTCGTGAGAGGTTCTGGCCGCGCTCTATCTGTCTTTATATCATCCGCTAATTTGTTTACGTATGGCATTTACGAGCGCGTGGTGGACTTCTTCAATGCCCTGA
>DAOTTJ010000257.1:0-9543 GCA_034437695.1 Ktedonobacteraceae bacterium | reverse complement strand
GGCGGGATCGTCCACGACGACTTGACCGCCAGCGTCGAGGCATCAAAGGCAATCACCGCCTCGCTCAGGTTCTGGCCAGGCAGATTGCGCGTGCCGGTCGTCACAAACACCGTGTTCGTCGACGGGTCCAGCGCTGGCGTCGTCCAGATCCCTGCCCCAACCTGACCACTCGGCACCAACGTCGTCGACTTGACGACCTGGTGCGTGCTCAAATTCACCTGGAGCAACTGACCAGGGACCAGGGGACAGTCCCCAAGACTCGCCGTACCGATATAGGCGTAGCCGTTATAGATCAGCGGACTGGCCCAGTTGTACCAGCCTTTGGTGTTGTCACCCACAAACACGCTCCACTGGATCGCTCCCGTCGCCGGGTTGAGCGCATACCAGTTGGAGTCGCCACCACCCACATAGAGCACCCCATTATCGATCTCCGCCGCCGAGGAGACTCCAGCAAGTTCTGGATAGCACGGCGCTGTCGTCTGACCCAGAAAGGTCTTCCAGATCTGCGCTCCCGTGGCAGCGTTTAACGCATATTCGTAGCCATCCCACGACCCGACGTAGACCACCCCATTAACCACTGTGGCCGCCGACGCGATCGGACCACCCGTGTGAAACGCCCACTGCTTCGTCAGTTGACTGGCGTTGTTCGGCGCAATCACCGTATCGGTCCCCGCAGCATCGCGGCTATAGTCGTGTAAATACATAGGCCAATCGGTCGTAGCAGCGCTCACTGGAGCGACCTGGGTAAAAAAAACTACCGTCGTCCCCAGCAGACCCGAGAGAGCCAGCAGGACAACCAGCAGCCTGGTTCCAGACCATTTATAAAGTGCTACACATATTCTCCGAGGAAAAGTGGATCTCATTCTCAAGCATCTCCTACACTAAGTACAATATGTCTGGGACCAGCCGCGTTTCCAGGTAGCTTTTTAAGCTCACTCTTTGGTCAGAGCCAGAGTATATAACAGCTAACGGCTCCAACTGATAGTTGTCAGACATAAAAATATCCCTATTCATAACTTACCATCAGTACGAATTTGCTTGCTACAAAGAAACAGTGAAACGTCTAAAATAGCCACTTTGGGTGGGGTTGGGAGAGAACCAATTATACAAAAGTCATAGATATGAGAACAATCCACTAGAAGACGCGTATTTAAGGATTCCAGTGGTTTTCTGCTATTGCTCTGTCAAATGTCTATGGAACATTCTGGATGCTTCGCTACGGCGAAGCACAGATCTCACGTGCAGGCCTGCGCCCGAACAACGCCTTCCTCGCCCCTCTTCAGAGCATTATTCTCAGGTTCTTTTCAGGGTGTTCACAGCATTGGTTCATACGCGAGTGGTAATGTTAGGGAATAGTGGGGGTTAAAAGTGGGGAAGAGAAAAAAGCATACGACCCTCGCGGGACAGGCACACCCGGTCCCATAACAGCATTGGTGATGATGTGCCAGGTAAGACAAGGACCGTCTCTCGCACGAATACCATCTGACAAGGAGGGAAAACCATATGATGGGTTCATCCAGCTTGAAGACTCCTGGCAGGAGAAATAACTGTAGCGATAGTGCGACAATGTGTTATACTCCTCATAATATACCTGAGGGCAGTGGTGACCCATGCCCTGTCTCAATCTCCCTAGGAGCGCATCTCATGAAAGCGCATATACTGGTTATAGACGATGATCCGCGCATAACAGAGTTACTGCGGCGTATTATTGCCTATGAGGGATATAGCGTAGCAATTGCAGCTAGTGGCGAAGAGGCATTAAAGCGAACATTAGAAAGGCCGCCTGATTTGATAGTGCTCGATGTGATGCTGCCAGGTCTCGACGGGCTGGAGGTTGTACGTCGCTTGCGCCTGGCTGAAGATCAGGTACCTGTACTTATGTTGACCGCCCGTGATGCGGTGAGCGACCGGGTGAAAGGTCTCGATGCCGGTGCAGACGACTACCTGGTCAAGCCTTTTGCGCCTGAAGAATTGATTGCACGTATTAAAGCTATGCTGCGCCGAAACCAACCAGAGCGGCAGGAAGTGTTACGCTATGCCGATCTGGAACTGGATACAGGAACGCGAATGGCACATCGCAATGAGCGTGAAATCGAACTCTCGCCAACCGAATATGAACTCCTGGCGCTCTTTCTACGCAGGCCGCGCCAGGTTTTGACTCGTGATGTCATTATGGATAGAGTTTGGGGCTTAGACTTTGAAGGATCGTCGAATGTCCTCGAAGTCTATATAGGTTACCTGCGCAGCAAGTTGGAAACAGGCAATCGCCCACGCTTAATTCACACTGTCCGTGGAATCGGCTATGTCCTCAAAGAATAGTACCCCACTCACCGGCAACCTGGATCAAGAGTTGGAAGACAACTCCGCCAGGTTGCCCTGGTATTCTCTACGTCTGCACCTGATGTTCTGGTACAGTGGGTTGCTGGCCCTCGGCCTGACCTGCTTTGGCTTGCTTGTCCTGTTCCTGGCCTCGAATGCTATCAATGACAATGTACGCAAAGAGATCCAGGCCGAGACCATAATTGTCCAGAACAATCCTGGGCTACAGTTCCAGTCACAGCCGTCCTATTGGCCAGCCCATCTTGCACTCCATATACAGAATACCTACAGCACAAATGATACAACCGTTGAAATTGTCGACCCGCAAGGCAACATCCTCTACTCGTCGAATAACAACATGAATATCTCGATGAATAGAACAGTGATACCTCAATTGGATCATACAGATCCACCCATCTGGTATACCATCACTATCCAGGGCAAACCCAATCTGGTGGGAGCCTCACCCATCTACTCAGACGGGTCGTTTTTACCAGCAACCCGCAAAGCCCACGCTTCGCTGATCGGCATACTCCTGGTGGCCAAATCGTTGAGCGATAGCAACACCACCCTGAATCTCCTTCAGACCCTTCTGCTCCTGACAGGGGCAATCATGCTGGTGCTCTTTCTAATCTGCGGCTGGGCCATTATAGGGTACGCACTCCGCCCCCTCACCGACATGGTCCAAACAGCCAGCTCGATCGCCTCAGCCTTGACGCATGGGAAGCGCCTCGGCAACCTCAAACTACGCGTCAAGCGTCCCGGTGGCGAGGACGAAACTGCACGGATCGTCGACGCTTTTAATGAAGTCTTGAACGCCATCGAGAGTTCGACAGCCGCTCAACGACGCTTTATCGCCGACGCCTCCCACGAACTGCGAGCACCGCTGACGACGGTTCAGGGCAATCTGGCCTTCCTCATCCGCTATATCGAGGATATCCCACCAGGCGAACGGCATACTATGCTGGCTGACGCGCACGGTGAGACCCTGCGCCTGGCCAGTCTGGTCGAAGAACTGCTCTTACTCGCCCGCGCCGACGCCCGCGACACCTACATCGGCCAGACCTCCAATCTGGCCCAGGACGCGCCGGTTGTCGAACTCGATCGTACTCTGCTCGGCCTCGTCCGCCAGCAGCGCCGCCGCCTGGAGATCGAAGGCTCAGCCTTAAAAATCGAGATCGGACGCATCGAGCCGGTACGCGTCCGCGGCGACGAGGAGAGCATGAGGCGCATCATGGTAATCCTGCTAGAAAACGCCATCAAATACACACGTACCGAGAAAGGCAAAGGCGGAGGCAAGATCACCGTCGCCCTGGAACGCCTCGAAACCGAAGCCGTACTACGCGTCAGCGACACCGGCATCGGCATCTCCGAAAGCGACCTGCCACACATCTTTGAACGCTTCTATCGCGCCGATCAGGCACGATCGCGAGCCGGCACCGGCCTCGGCCTGGCCATCGCACAAACCCTGGTAGAACAACTCGATGGCCGCATAACCGCCGACAGCATCCCCGGCGAAGGCAGCACCTTCTACGTCAGCCTACCCCTCGCCTGAAACAGATGCAGGCAGATACCTTGCTCCAGAGGAGAAAACCAGGTGCCAACCCAAAAAGCTTGCAGAAAAGACAACAAGTATGTTATGATGGACCGGCTAGCGCACACCCACGCGCACAAAAACCAGTACTCCTGGTTCTACCAGGGAAACACCCCGTAGCACAAGGTAAATAAAGACTCCAGGCAACTGCTATACACAGATGCCGACCTCTGACCAAAAACCACAGAGGTCAGACCACTCAACGGAACAGTGAGACAGGCGATCCACCCATGCCTGCCACGTATCGAGAGGAGTCAGCCACGGGGATCGAAAGGAAAAACAAACAATGTTTGCAGTCATCAAAAGTGGTGGAAGACAATACAAAGTATCAGTTGGCGAAACACTCCAGGTCAACCGCCTGGAAGTTGAAGCTGGCGACCAGGTCCGTTTTGAGGAAGTATTACTGATTTCGGATGCCGACAATACAATGATCGGCTCCCCATTCGTAGGTGATGCACTGGTCCTGGCGACTGCTACCGAGCAGGGTCGCGGTGAGAAATTGATTGTTTTCAGGTACAAATCGAAAAAACGTTTTCGCCATAAGCGCGGTCATCGCCAGGAATTAACCTTCCTGACAATCGACGACATAGTAGCTGAAGGCAAGAGTCTGGTCACAGGTTCGGCCCCCGAATACCGCGCAAACGGCGCAACCGCCGTCGAGGTCGAGGAGGAAGAGCCAGTCGAGGTCGAAACGACCCCCGTGGACGATGCGACACCCGTAGCGACTACCAGCGCCGAAGCAGCAACCGAGACCCTCACTCCCCAAGCCGAACCAGAGAAAAAGACCCGCCGCCGGCGCACGACCAAGGCGGAACAGAGCGAAGAGAAGGCGGAGGAATAACTAACTCATGGCACATAAGAAAGGTATGGGTAGCTCCCGCAACGGTCGGGACAGCAAACCCAAGATGCTCGGCGTCAAACGTTTTGATGGCCAGCTTATCAACGCCGGCAGCATCATCGTACGCCAGCGCGGCACCAAGATCCGACCCGGCAAAAACGTCGGAGTCGGTCGCGACCACACGCTTTTCGCCCTGATCGATGGCTACGTCAAATTTGGCCATGCCACCCGTGATCGCAAAAACGTCAGCATCATCACCGAATTCCCCGGCCGCCCTTCACTCATCGTCGAAGAGGCTACAACCGAAACCGCCGCCGCCGGCCTCTAAATCTCACCCATTTTATAAAGAGGGAAAAGCAAACATCGAGCGACCGCCCGATGTTTGCTTTTCCCTCTTTATAGGACTCTGTTGGCGAATTCGTCGCGCTTCTTTCCCCACTCTCCTGCTTTTTTCTCAATGGGTCAAAGTAAGCTGTGGGCGGCCGCCCACAGCTTACTTTGACCCATGTATTGATTGGAGGAGTCCACGCAACAGAACATGGTACCTTCGATAATATCATGCCTGAATAAGGTAGAAAAAAGGGAGTACGGGGAGCCACACTGCTCTCCATACCCCCTTTAATGGTGAAGGAAGGATGATCTATACTTCCACTACAAACCCCCCCACTACTGCTTACGGCAGTTAACAGCGACCGTATTGTTAGTAAAAGTGAAAGTACACGTCTGCCCATTAACTGTAGCGGAGCCAGTACAACTCTGCACTGCCTGACCATTGAGCGTACAGTTAGGATTAATAGAAGGACCGCCTGCTACGGGCGTTACACCCAAAGCGACACCCGTATTGATCAGTTGACCGTTGAGCATCGCGCTGATTGCTACGCCATTGCCATCCTGAGTAGTGATCAGTGGACTGGCCTTACCCAGCAGTTTATCGCAGTTCAGATTTGTATAGCTAGCGGCGAAACGCTGAGTCAGGAAGGTAAACAGCGTATTCCCCACAGCAGGATCGGGAGTAGTCATTTTAACCGTCATCGTAGCGTCGAGAGCGATACGCGGCGAGCCTACAGTCACCAGATTCTGGCAATACGCTTTAGGGTCGGCCTGGCCGTCATTTCTGGCTATCGGCTGGTCAACACCAGCTCGGTAGGCGTTCAGTTTGGTGCGACTGAAATTTGCACCATTGAGCACCATTGGATCGTTCAAAGGCACAAGCGCCATCGGATTTCTTTGATCAACCATCGCCTGTAGCTCATTGAGCGGAAGCGCGGTGGCCATCGCACCAGGATTGGCCAGATCGGGAGCGGTCCAGGGCTTACAGCCGAGCGCCGGATCGATAAACGCATCGAGCAGACCATTGTCGCTACCATTATTTATCTCTGTAGCCTGGGGTAGCGCAGCCTTATTCGCATCAGTCGCCTGCGCGGTCTGACCTTTGGCAGTCAGCAGGTAAGCCGAAGTCACATTATCGCTCTGGTCCTGGTCGACTACCGCAAAATCACGCACGCTCGGGCAAGGCTTGCCATCGAGAGCAGTACCCAACGCCGGGACGTTCAGTCGATCGAGGCTGATTGACTGATTAACCTCCCCAAAGTACAGCGGCGCGTTACAGTAGGCAAACTGACCAAAGATCGAGTTATTTGTACCATTAGTACACTGACCCTCTTGTAAACTATTATTAGTAGCTTGCAACGTCAGATTGGCACCATTAAAACCAAACCACAGCGCGACTACAGCACCATTGGGAACCGCAGGCACGACCGGGGCCACGGCTGGCTTCGTACCTTTATCAATTACCAGTGGATTGTACACATAGATTTTTCCGGTATTGAAATCAAAGATACTTCCCTGCACAAAAGCTTCCTGAGTCGCCTCAGCCTCATTGCAGGGACCGTTGTTAGGATCAGTTGCAACCAGTTGGTACGGAGTGGCCAGACCTTTAGCAGTCAGAGGATGGGAGGGAACTATCAAGGTACAATCCATGTTCGGGGCCTGATTATTCTGTGCTCCCGCCGCATGTGTCCTTATGTAGGGACCAAGAAAGACTACTGCTACCACCGCCATCACCACAACCAATGAAACCGCCACGCCAATCAATGCCGCAGGTGAAAACCGCCTCCTGCGTTTAAGCGGGACATCAAAAGGGTTACGCCGTTTACGCATCTCTTTTCCTCCAGATTATCATGTATTAGCAAGTTGCCATACATCGCGCCAGGATTAGCCGAGTATCTTTTTCCATCGCACACTGGAAATGCCCTCAATAACTGTAAACTACCTTGACCCTGGTAAATCCATATAGTCACAATCACAAATACCCGCATCAGACATATCTCGCCGGGTCAGAACTGGAAAAAGACAGAGTTTGAGAATTATCGCCACAATCCTTAATCGTCGTCGGGTACCAAACTGCTAGATCGCCATCGCCGCCGCAGGAGGCACACCCTGCACTCGACAAAACACTTAATACCCGCCTGAATCTATTCAGGTCATGAAATACAATGAGCCGACTTGAAAACGATTGATTGTTCTCACGTTCGCTCTCGGATATTACCACGACCAAATTTACTAATGTGCATCGATTAGCATATATTGGTACTTTCATACCAGAAACCGGTTAAGGTTTTTCAACCAATTCTGGCTTTTCATCACCATTTCCCCCATCTAGCGCGTCATTTTCTCCCCACCAATCCCCAAACCTATGTTAAGCTTTTGCTC
This sequence comes from Ktedonobacteraceae bacterium, assembly GCA_034437695.1. GTDB lineage: Bacteria > Chloroflexota > Ktedonobacteria > Ktedonobacterales > Ktedonobacteraceae > Paraktedonobacter. Next base: position 2,080 of record DAOTTJ010000257.1, on the reverse strand, counting down.
CCAATACACTTTCGCCCCACTTCATTTCCCTCCCTTTTATTCTCTGGGGTGGAGCAAAAGACACCAGCTTTTGTAAAAAGCGATATACTAAACAAGGCAAGACGAAAAACTAAGAAAGGACCCACCATGCAAGCAATATTCAGTACAGCCAACTACAATGGGATTGTTGAACTGGCCAGCGAATTACAAAAGCACAATGTAACCATCTTTGCCACAGGCGGAACCCGGCAGACGCTGAAAGAGGGCGGTATCGAGACAGAGGCCGTAAGCACGCTCACCGGCTTTCCCGAAATTCTAGATGGTCGCGTCAAGACACTCCACCCGGCAATCTTCGGCGGCATACTGGCCCTGAGAGATAAACCCGACCACATACAGCAACTCGAAGAGCATGGCCTGGCCCCAATTGATATCGTCGTCAACAACCTCTATCCCTTTGTAGAGACCGTGAGTAGAGCGGGAACAACCTTTAACGAGGCCCTGGAACAGATCGATATCGGGGGCGTCTCTTTGATCCGTGCTGCGGCAAAAAACTTTAAAGATGTGGTAGTTCTGGTGAGTCCCGAAGACTACCAACCGGTCATCCAGGAGTGGAGCACAACCGGCTCGATCAGTCTCGCCACGCGTCACCGTCTGGCCGCCGTCGCTTTCCAATATATCGCCAGCTACGACGCAGCTATCGCCGCCTACATGAGCCAGCACGATGAGGACTCCGCACTCTTTCCCCCGGAAAAGACCCTAGCCCTGGAGCGCATCCAGAATCTGCGCTATGGCGAAAATCCCCACCAGCAGGCGGCGTTTTATCGCGTGAAAAACGCTTTTAATACGCCCAAACTGGCCAGCGTAGCAGACGCAGAGGTACTCCACGGCAAAGAACTCTCCTACAACAATCTGCTCGACCTGGATGCCGCGCTCAATGCGGCCAACAGCTTTACTGCACCAGCGGTCGCGATTATTAAGCATACCAACCCCTGCGGTCTGGCCTGCGACGACACGCTGGTCGAGGCCTACAAAAAGGCACACGCAGGCGACCCCGTTTCAGCCTATGGAGGCATTATCGGTGCCAACCGCACGATCGATGAGGCGACAGCTCAGGAGATTGTCCAACTCTTCTACGAAGCCATTATTGCGCCCGACTACACACCGGGAGCGCTGGAACTCCTGCGCACACGTAGAAAGAACCTGCGCATCCTCGCTACCCACACCACACCCGGCGCACTGACCAGCACCAATCTCCACCAACAGCTAGATATACGTAGCGTCAGAGGCGGCCTCTTGCTCCAAACAATCGACGCCACGGGCGAAGTCGAATTAAACTATAAGGTCATCAGCGAACGCGAACCCAACCTCGAAGAGGTCACTGATCTGATGTTCGCCTGGAAGGCAGTGCGCCACGTCAAATCGAACGCAATTGTCCTGGCCCACAAGCTAGCTCTAACGGGCGTAGGGGCAGGTCAGATGAACCGAGTGACCAGTGTACAGCTCGCAGTCGAAAAAGCCGGTGAGCGGGCGCGTGGCTCGGTCCTGGCCTCAGACGCATTCTTCCCCTTTGACGACGGCGTCGAGGCCGCAGCCAAAGCAGGAGTTACTGCCATCATCCAGCCCGGCGGCTCAATTCATGACGCCGATTCGATTCGCATGGCCAACCACTACGAAATGGCCATGATCTTCACCGGCCAACGCCACTTCAGACACTAACAAACAAAGAGTTTTTTCCCTTTAATAGATTGGGGTGGGGTGGTTGCATGAAGTGAAGCAGGAGTGCAGAGAGCGGCAGCCCTTCGCCGACACCCTGTCCGGGTGACAGGTAATCTGGGGTGTCCCCAACAAATTTTTTCTTTTGTGTTGTATGTTTTGCCGGAGGCAAAACATGCAACACAAATAAGATGTTTGTCCTGATTTGTAAAATCAGGACAAACTCATAAGCAAAAATCAAGCCTCTAAAGAAATCTCATCGGAGAAGAAATGGACCCAGAGTACACACACAGCCAGGCCGCCAAGCATAGCAAAGAAGCCTACTGCCCCACCATCTTCACTCGTCTTGAAGGGAAAGAAGATGATCAAAGCCAGCCAGACTACCGTC
>DAOTTJ010000256.1:0-6845 GCA_034437695.1 Ktedonobacteraceae bacterium | reverse complement strand
AGGAGCGAAAAGCCAGGTAGTATATTTGCCCATTGACCCAGAAGTTCAACGAAAACGCATTCAAACACGTTTTGCGGAGACGCCAGATCAGACATGGCAAATGAGCGAAGAGGAACTGACACAATGGCGTGCGCAGTTTGATGAGCCAGATGACACGGAGCTTCAGGACACAATACTTTCTGATCCCCCTCATGGATATGCGTCCTGGTCTGCCTGGGCTGCCTGGCGCTGGCCGTCGTTACCTGATGAATATGCGTGAGTATTTGGAGCGCTAAGATGTGGGCCTGCGTAGGATGTATCGTACTTCTACCATAAGGCAATCATGGCTTCCAGCTTGCATCCTTAGTGGACTCCAGAGGGACCGAACTGACGCTTTTGTAGCATAAAATTGTCCAATCGCCTTTTGGGCTAGAGAGCGTCCCTAGAGGAGAAGTATCCTGGCAACGCACGTTATGGGACTGCTGTCCCTTGTACCCCTGCTTTGATTGTTTCTCAAGGGAGAAATAGGCAGCGAGAACGGGATTGAACCGTCTTTCGGGCCTTGCACCCACGCCTGTTGTCCTTGCCGTCGGGCTGTCACGTCGCACGCTTTTCCACCGAGATCGGCATACATGCGCCGCTTTGTCGCGTCTTCAGATCGTTACTCGATAGACATTGTTCCTTCCTAAATATACTAGAAAACCTATGTACGAGAAAAACAACACTTGTCACCGCAGCATCAGGAGCTGGTCGAGGGGGAGAAACTCTTCGATGCTGGCTCCGGCTGCGAGGAGCTGGCGCAGCAGTTCGGTGCCAGCTCCGTTCGCCAGGTCGCGCTCGGCGCTGGCGAGCAGTTGGAGCTGTTGTGCGGGCGTCGCTGTGTCGAGGCACGGCGGCTCTGTCTGGGGCGGCAGAAGGAGCAGTACCTTTAGCCCGCGCTGGCAGGCGCTGAGTGCCTCCTGGAGCTGGGGCAGATTGCCGGGCGCAATCGGCAGCGGACAGACGACGAGCAGCGCGGTCGAGGCCAGGCGTTCGTGTAGTCGTGCGCGAGTGGTCGGGGCGATCGGCGCAAACGGGAGTTCAGCGAGGACCTCGCTGGCGAGTCGCAGGGCCAGCGTATGGTCGCTATCGCCGATCGCGAGTACGCCAGCGCTAAAGGCGATCTGTGCGTCGGCCAGCGCACGCATGGTCAGCGCCCCGCTGCCATTGCCCGCCATGACGTGGACGTGTGGTAAGCTCTGCGCGGCCTTGAGCGCTGGCGTGGCCTCGTTGGGCGGCAGGACGCTCAGGTGTTGCGTGCCGCGCATGATCCCGACCTGGATATTGACGCCGTAGACGCGCTGGAGCTGCGCCGGTTCAAGCACCTGTACTGGATGGCCGTCAGCGACTATGCCGCGCTGGAAGAGCAGCAGGCGGGGAAAGTAGCGGGCCGCCAGGTTGAGGTCGTGCATGGCGGCGATCACTGTCACGCCGGTCGTGCGATTCAATTGTTGGATCAGTTCGAGGATCTCGATCTGGTATTTGATGTCCAGGTGCGAGGTCGGTTCGTCGAGCAGGAGCAGGCGCGGCTGTTGTGCGAGCGCCATCGCGACCATCACGCGCTGGCGTTCGCCGCCGCTCAGTTGATTAAAGATGCGCCCTGTGAGCGTCTCCACGCTGGCGAGCTGCATTGCCTCGCGAATGAGCGCGTGGTCGTGGCGGGTTTTGCCGCGCAGCAGACTAAGAAACGGCGTGCGTCCTAGCGCCACCATCTGCTCGACCGTGAAGGCGAAGGGGACATGCAAGTCCTGCGGCACTACTGCCACGCGTTGCGCGACGCCGCGTCGTCCCCAGCTTGTCAGGTCGCGTCCCTCAAGCAGGATCTTTCCCTGTTGTGCTTGCAGGACTCCGCTCAGCAGACGCAGCAGGGTCGTTTTGCCCGAGCCGTTTGGACCGAGCAGACCCAGCATCTCGCCGCGCCTGACGCTGATCTGTACCTTGTCTAAGAGTGTCGCGCCGCTATAGCCGAAGGCGAGGTCTAGCACCTCCAACAGCGGACGGTCGACCGCACCCGGCGGACGGCTCACCATCGATACTCTCGCTTGCTATACCTGAGCAGGAGCAGGAAGAAGGGCGCACCGACCAGCGCGGTGAAGACGCCGTCCGGCAGAAGCAGGACGCGGGCCGGTAGATCTGCCAACACCAGGAAGATTGCGCCGCCGAGCGCCGAGGCTGGCAGCAGCAGCCGATGGCGTGGACCAAGCAGCAGGCGCAACACGTGCGGCGTGACCAGTCCGACGAAGCCTATCAGGCCGCTGATCGAGACCGCTGCTGCGGTGATCAGCGAGGCCAGCACAATCGTGACCAGCTTGTAGCGCTCGATGTGCAGGCCGAGATAGGCCGCGCTCTCCTCGCCCAGACCAAAGGCGTCGAGCACGCCCGCGAGCAGGAAGGTCAGGGCGATCCCTGGCAGGATCAGCGCTCCGACCAGCAACACCTGCGACCAGCCGACCACCGAGACGCCCCCGGCCAGCCACATAAAGACCGCTTCGATCCCGCTGAACTGACTGCCGGGCGGGGCCAGGGTCAGCAGCACCGTCTGTGCCGCGACCAGCACTGCGTTGATCACCACCCCGGCCAGGATCAGCGTGACCACTGGCGTCTCGCCTCCCGTGCGGGCCAGCAGGTAGACCACCGTCACGGTCAGCAGTGCGCCCAGGAAGGCCAGCAGCGAAGTGAGCGGGAAGAACGCGCCCGTCGCGGAGGTTGCGAACGGCAGGATAAAGGCAATCGTCGCGCCCAGAGCGGCCCCCGAGGAGGTCCCGGTGAGAAAGGGATCGGCCAGCGGGTTACGCAAGATCGCCTGAAACAGCGTCCCGGACACTGCCAGAGCGGCCCCAACCAGAGCCGTTGCCACCACCAGCGGCAGACGTAACTGCCAGATAATCACCTCAGTCGAGGCGTCCCAGTGGTGGGCGAAGTGAAAAAGGCCGCTGCCATTTAGCAGAATCTCAACAATCGTACCCGGTGGAATCGTCACCGCCCCAAAGCTCACGCCGCCCACAATCGTCGCCAGGAGAGCAAGTGCCAGCGCTGGGAGCGTGACCCAGGTGGGGAGCAACTGCAACCGCCTGCCCAGCACGTGAGAAGAAACTTTCAGCATCACAGCGTCCAGAGCCAGCGAGCGGCTCCAGCCTTGCCCTTTCATGATCTGCCTTCCGGGGTCCAACCAACCCCGCCATCCCTTCAACCGCTCCACATCCTCAAGATAAGTATATCATCATTTACCAACCTCATCGTTAAGACATAAAACGAGGGTACTGAGCAGGCAAACCGCCAGTTCAGCACCCTCGTCTCGCAACTTGGGGGGAGGAATATGCTATCTTAAAACAGCCCCTTTGCTGGTTCCCTTTGCGTCCTTGCAAAAAAGAGCGCCATTGCTTGCTTATCTGTGCATCCTTGCTGGATAAGCATTCTGATTTCTCAACGTCTCATGTGCATCCTTGCAGCTAACTAAACATCCTTGCAAAAAAGAGACTTCCCTGTGTCTTTCTACTCGCGCATCCTTGCCAAATAGAGCGTCAGGTTGTGAAATATTCTTTTGCGTCCGGGTCTGTAAGCGTTTACGTGAGCGCTCACGTAAACGCTTACGCATATAAATATACCCATGAAATGCGTGAATGTCAAGTGCTAAACGCCTTCAATTTGTATTATTGAAATGTCGCGTTTCTCGCGCACTGCGTGTTGGCTGGCTGTGCGAGATTCTATCTGCTGGTAGAGTCCGGGTGCAGAGAGCGCGATACCTGTGTTTGCAGGGTTCTGGAAGCGCTCTCTGCCTGGACGCTTTTGAAGGGAGCCAGTTTTAGCTCGGTCTCTTCTGCGCGGTTCACTAGTTGTACAATAGCGTTGTACTTTGTGAGCGTTGTGGTGGTCAGTGGGTCGTGTGCGCCCAGGACCTTTTCGCGGATGCTCAAGGCCTGGCGATAGAGCCATGCGGCCTCCTGGTATCTGCCCTGTGCTTCGCGGAAAGAGGCGAAGTCGTGCAATGTCTCTGCCATAGCGGGGTGCTGGTCGCCCAGCGTCTGTTTCCAGGTGGAGGCGGCCCGCTGATAGGCTGACTCGGCCTGCTGGTCCATGCCGCGCTGACTGTAGAGATTTGCCAGACTGTGCAGGGTGTAGGCTATATTGGGGTGTTCGGGTCCAAAGGCTCGTTCCCAGATGTGCAAAGCTCGCTGGTAGAGTGGTTCGGCCTGTGCGAAGCGCTCCTGGCTCAGGTAGAGGCTGCCCAGGTTGTAGAGTGGGTAGGCCACTTTGACCTGCTCGGGTCCGAGTGCTGCTTCCCAGATGTGCAAAGCTCGCTGGAAGCATTGTTCGGCCTGCGCGTATTTCTCCTGGCTCAGGTAGAGATTGCCCAGGTTGTTGAGTGGATACGCTACATTTGGATGTGCAGGCCCGAGTGCGCGTACCCAGATGTGCAAGGTGCGTTGACCGGCCTGTTCGGCCTGCTCGTATCTTCGCAAGTCCTGGTAGATGATGGCGAGGTTGCTGAGCGAAAAGACTACATTGAGATGCTCGGGTCCAAAGGCCTCTTCCTGGATGCGTAAGGCGCGTTGACCGAGTTGCCTGGCTTGCTCGTAGCGGCCCATCTCGCGGGCGAGCAGGGCCAGGCCGTTGAGCGAGCGGGCCATGTCGGGATGCGGGGACCGTTCCCAGATGGCGAGCGCTTGCTGGTACAGTGCGCTGGCCTGCTCGTGTTTGCCCTGTGTGCGGTAGAGGTCGGCCAGTTTAGTGAGCGTACAGGCGACCAGGGGGTGTTCAGGACTGAACTCGTGTTCCTGGATGTTCAGTGCTTGCTTGTAGAGTCGCTCGGCCTGCTGGTAGGAGCCGTATTCTTTCAGGTCGTTGGCGGCCCGAAAGAGTAGGGTTGCCGCCTCTGCGAACCTCAGCGTATACTCTTCGATTAAGCTGCTGCATGCTTGTGCCTGCGTCAGGAAACGCTGCTCGTATGGCCAGGGGGAGAAGATCCATCTCTCTAGCGATGGCCTCGGCTATGGCAAGCTGTTCTGGTGAGACGCCGTCGAGCGTTGCGTCGGGCGCAAGGAGTCTGGCCCGACGCAGCAGGAAAAGGGTACCTTCGACTATGCCCATCGTCTCTACTTCGATCTTCTGAGCCAGCGAACCCAGGGCCTGCGCCCGTGTGATAAGCAAGAGATAACCGGGACGTTCAAGCGGCAAGATGTCGCGCACCACGGTCGCCTCGTCCGCGTTGTCTATGACCAGCAGCCACCCCTGGTGCGTGCTCAGCCATGTTTTGACCGCGAGCACAATCTGATTTTGCTCACGCTCATCTTTTTCAGGCAGGCGCAACTGTTCGCCGATCCTTACCAGGCCGGACAGCAGGGTCTCGCGGGTTGCCGCGCTGAGCCAGAAGATGGCCGTATAGTCTTGCCGGTAGCGGTAGCTATATTCCAGGGCAATCTGTGTCTTGCCGATCCCACCCAGACCGCTGATGGCCCACGATTGAGCCAGCGCCATGCTCTGCTCGCGGTGAAGCTGCGCGTGTAGACGCTGCAAAAGCGTTTCCCGACCGGTGAAGAAGGGGTTGCGCGGGTAGGGGACGTGCCAGAGATCCTCTGCCGCTGGTGCGTGTGGGGTGGAGGTTGCGCTCTGCTTGTCCACTCCGGTGGACAGTGACTGGTCTTCTGGCAAGAGTGCCAGTTCGTTGGCCTGTTTGCCAAAGAGTGAACAGAGTTTGGCGCGAAAATACGGACCGGGGGTGGTCAGACTAGCCTCCCAACGACTGATGTTGTGGCGGGTTGTCCCGATAAGGTCGGCAACCTGCTGCTGAGACCACTGTTGACGTTTGCGCTCTTCGATGAGGCGCGTTCTGACAGCTCTTTTCAATGATGTCTCTCCTTTTCCATGCGGTGTCACGGTAAGAACAGAACAGATGGAACATCGCCTGGAACACCTGGCGTTCTCTTTGCCACGAGCAGTGAATTATGCTTGCAGTAAGCATACGGTTGTTTTTATACAAACATCACTGCTGGTGAATCGCGTAGTGATAGCTGTATGTGGTTACCAGGCTCTTGGTGTTGGGAGGGAGGGTCTGGCATGAAGAGGCCGATTTGCAGCAAGCACTGCGCAATCATGAACAGGATGGTCGCACAGGTGTAAGCAAGATCTTGGCCGAAGAGGTGGACTGGATGCGTCGGCGGGCGCAGGAGTTGCGGCAAGCGTTCCGGTAGCTCGCCGTTGCCTCACGGCCTGCTCTAAACATGGCTGGTTAACTATTTGACGACAAACTGGATGGCTGCGGGGTTGCCCGGTATGCTGACGTTCTGGGCAAAGGTGACCGAGTTGATGCCGCGCTGCTGTTGCAGGAGTGCGCGGGCATCGCTCTGACTTTTGCCAGCGATCAGGTTGGCGAGCTGGTGCAGTACGGTGCTGCTGAAGGTGTAGGCCCAGGTACCGCTCTCCTGGATAGTGAGGGTGAGGGTCTGTTGGGCGCGGATTGTGACATTCTGGATGGCAAAACTAGTCGGCCCACTGAGCTGATAGCCGCCGCCGAGGTCGCTGGTCGCTTGCGCTTGCAGGAGACCGAGAGCCGTCTGGCGGGCCGCCGACTCGTCGTAGACCTCTGCGCTACACGATACGTTGACATTGACCGTCGCGGCGGTCGCTGTATCCCCGGCCTGGTGGTCGCTGACGACATGCGACGTACATTGCTGCGAACTATCGACTATACGCTCGTTTGCCAGTACACTGCCCTGGATGTGCTTCTGAGCCTGCTGCGTCTCAGCGGCAACCAACGGTTGCGCGGCTGCGTCGAGGTCCTTCTGCTGAATGATACTGTTGGGAACCGTGTCCTGTCCGCCCGCGAAGGC
>DAOTTJ010000255.1:0-2043 GCA_034437695.1 Ktedonobacteraceae bacterium | reverse complement strand
TGCCCCACCGACCACTTAGTCGGCGACGAGGGCTGAAACGCCCATAAAGGGGCGCAGCTCTTTCGGGACGATGACGCTGCCGTCGGCCTGCTGATACGCTTCAAGCAGCGCAGCCATCGTACGTCCAACCGCCAGCCCTGCGCCATTGAGTGTATGGAGATATTCTGCTCGCGTACTCTGCTGCGGCCGATATTTGATCTCCGCACGTCGCGCCTGAAAGGCTTCACAATTACTAATCGACGAAATCTCCAGATAGGGATTCTGGCCGGCCATCCAGACCTCCAGGTCGATGGTTCTGGCCGAGGTAAAGGGGAGATGCTGTGCACACAGCTCAACCACACGGTAGGGCAGTTCGAGCCGGCGCAAGATGACCTCAGCATGGGCGATCATCTGTTCCAGCACCTCGTAGGAGGTCTGCGGCTCCACGAGTTGAAAAAGCTCAACCTTGTTAAATTGATGGAGACGCTGTAAGCCGCGATGCTGGCGCGAAGCCGAACCGACCTCGCGGCGGAAGGCGGTAGTCCAGGCCACATAGCGTATCGGCAAGCTACCCACCGGCAAGATACTATCGCTATGCAGTCCAACGAGGGGAACTTCTGCTGTTGGATTGAGATAGAGTCCATCTTCTTCACAGACGTACGCCTGGTCTTCAAACTTGGGAAGCTGTCCGGCCCCGATCATCAACGATCGTTTGACCAGATAGGGCGGCGCAATCTCGGTATAGCCGTGTTCCTGTGTATGAATATCGAGCATAAACGAGAGCAGAGCACGCTCTAGTCGCGCTCCCAGACCCTTGAGCACCACAAAGCGACTACCAGCTAGCTGCGTGGCGGCCTCGAAATCGGTCAGACGCAAACTTTCGCTAACTTCCCAATGCGGCCTGGGCGTGAAATAAAAATGCAAAGGCTCACCCCAAGTTCTGAGTACACGGTCGTGATCGTGCTCTCCACCATCGGGGACGCTCGTATGCGGCAGATTGGGCAATTCCAGCAATAAAGGCTTGAGCCGCGTATCGAGGTCGCTCATCTGCAATTCTAGCAGACGAATATCGTCACGGATAGCCTTGATCTGTTTATTCAGCTCGGTCCGCTGTTGCTCGTTGCTCGCGTTACTCACCGTGCCGTGTAAGTGTTTAAGCGAGGTATAGAGTCCTTCGCAACGCGTAGCCAGACCTCTACGCCGCTCGCTCAGGCGTAAGATCTCGTCTATATTCTGGGTTTCGTGCCGTCGCTGTAAACCAGCACGTACCACATCGGGATACTGGCGAATAAAATCCAGGTTTAGCATAGCAGCAGTATAGCATGGGCTTTTGGGTTCTGTCACTTTTGTTTTTTTTCTCAAAAGTTTCTCTCTCTCCCCACCCATGCGACTATTTATATATTATAAATGGTGTCTTTGATACATAGTTAACAGAGTCTTTATAAAGAGGTAAATCAGGCTGTGGGCGACCGCCCACAGCCTGATTTACCTCTTTATTGATTGAGGGGCGGGGAAATCGATATACTATGGTATCTCCTTTTTCCATGAGACAGATCTGGATAGAGAGACTTACAAAACACGTAAAGGACGGCAATACCACCTATGCGATTACTTTGCTCAAGCGGAGCCTTTGGACGTTATCCATTTCTCATCGATCACCACGATATCGAACGGTTCGGTCGCTCGCTACCAGTTGATGGGTTAGAGGTTATGTATTATCCCGACTGGTCTGGGAATATTGAGCAGATAGCGAGCGATCTGCAAAAGACCGGGCTGTGTTTTCCAGCGGTGCATGTGGAGAAAAACGCTGCGATATCTATGATCAGCGAAGATAAGCAGGAGCGTCTGAAAGGGCGTGAGTGGTTGAGTAGCAGTTGTCGGCTGGCCAGCCTGATTGGTGCGCAAGTTGCAGTCTTCCATCTGTGGGGAACGCCTCTCGCGGACGAGCAGATTGAACGCAACCTGGCGATCTTAGGAGAATGTCTAGATATCGCCGAGGAGCACGGTCAGATTCTGGCTGTCGAGACGGTGCCTTGTCACAAAAGTACTCCGCTGGCGGTTATT
>DAOTTJ010000254.1:0-3842 GCA_034437695.1 Ktedonobacteraceae bacterium | reverse complement strand
TGTGGGACCATCCCAACCCAGTAGCGGGGGAGCGTCTGGCTAGCCAGACGCTCCCCCGCTACTGGGTTGGGATGGTCCCACAAGTTTTACCAGCGTTGCTGGACCTGTGGGCGGATCAGTTGGTCGTAGACTGCCTGTGCTCGCTGCATAGTTGCGGCGTCAAGTGGGGGCAGAGCGGCAGCCTGGGCATTGGCGGTGGCTTGCGCAGGATTCTTCGCGCCGGGAATGGCAGTTGTGACTTCGGGGAACATGAGAATCCAGCGCAGCGCAAACTGCGCTAGCGTCTCATTCTCGCGCACAAGTGGACGCAACTCCTCAACTGCTTGTAGACCTGTCTGGTAGTCGACGCCTGAGAAGGTTTCGCCCTGGTCAAACGCTTCACCGTGGCGATTGTATTGCCGGTGATCGTTCTGTGAGAAGGTCGTGTCGGCGCGGAACTTGCCGCTAAGCAGGCCACTGGCTAGCGGCACGCGGGCAAGGATGCCGACCTCGTGGATGCGGGCGGCGGCAAAAAACTCTTGTGCAGGTTTGAAACGGAACAGGTTAAAGATAATCTGCACGCTTTGCACATTTGGATAGGTGATCGCCTGTAACGCTTCGTCCACGCGCTCAACGCTGACCCCATAGAAGCGAACCTTTCCCTGCCGTACAAGGTCGTCGAGGACGCCAAAGACCTCAGGCGTGCTGTAGACCTCGCTCGGCGGACAATGGAGCTGTAGCAGGTCCAGCGCCTCTGTCTCCAGGTTGCGTAGGCTGCGCTCGACAAAGGCTGTCAGGTTCTCGCGGTTGTAGCCCGCAGCCGTATGCGGGTTCAGGCGTCGCCCGGCTTTAGTCGCGATAAGTAACTGCTCTGAACGCTCCTTGCGCACCTGAGCTACCAGCCGCTCCGAGTGTCCATCGCCGTAGACATCGGCTGTATCGATAAAATTTACTCCTTCATCGATAGAGCGGTGGAGCGCAGCTATCGAATCCTGATCGTCGGTACTGCCCCAGGCATCGCCGCCGATGCCCCAGGAGCCAAAGCCAATCGCTGAAATCTGCCAACCAGTTCGCCCGAGAGGACGGTATTCCATAAGAGAGTCTCCGTTTTTCTAGTCTGCAAACATGTAGTGCGTGCCAGTACATCGACCTTCTGCACGAAGGAAGGATCGCTATTTGCTCATCAATCCCGCTTTTTTATCGAAGAGGGGACAGCGTCAGTATAATGCAGAGTCGCCAGCCCAGGCAAGTTCAGCCACCTGCAAAGCCGGGCTATTCCAAGCTAGCATAGATATGAAGTGAAGCGGGAGTGCAGAGGGCGCAGCCCTTTGCCGGCACCCTGTCCGCGGGACAGGTAATCTGGGGTGTCTCCAACAAACCTTTTTTTGTTTTGCCTCGGGCAAAACACGCAAAACGGGAGCGCAGAGGATGTCCCTCTGCTACCTTCATGCTTATGGGTGGAGGGTCGCAAGCCAGAGGCTTGCGGAGAATGAAAAAAGAGGACAGATACTCGACAAAACCCTTTGCTTAGCTTATGCTAAAGCTCACAAGAAGCAGATACACCTCAATGAAAGAAAGCAAACACATCATGGCGACACCATCGCAACCAGCGGGAGAACATCCAAGCACCTATTTCGTTCAGGATCGTTTCAACCAGGAAGAATTGACGCGTTTAAAAGTCCAGGATGCCATGCTAACGGCTGGCATGGGTGGAGTTCTGGCCGAACAGACTGAGCCTGACAGCTTTCGCAGTATATTAGATGTGGGATGTGGCGCAGGTGGCTGGTTACTGGCGGTGGCGAAGGCTTATCCAGAGACGACTCGCCTGGTTGGTGTCGATGTCAGTAAACGGATGGTTACTACAGCCCGGAGTCTTGCGGCGGATGAGCAGCTTGAGGACCGCGTAGAGTTTCAGGTCATGGACACATTGCGTCAGCTTGATTTTCGCGATGAATCCTTTGATCTGGTCAATGAGCGCCTGGGGGCGAGTTATCTGCGCACCTGGGATTGGCCGAAACTCTTGAAGGAGTTTCGCCGTGTTGCGCGGCCTGAAGCCACTGTGCGACTTACCGAAGGGGAGAGTATTGTGGAGAGTAGTAGCGCCGCCTTGCTCCAACTCAATCGACTGTTGGTCCAGTCCTTATACCAGGCTGGACACTATTTTTCCCCCGACCACCAGGGCATGACAAACTCTATGGTGCGCCTGATGCACCAGCATGGATTGCGCAACGTGCAGACGCAGGTTCATACGCTTGAATATCACGCCGGAAGCGCACAGGCTAGCAACCTGTATGAAGATACAAAGCAGCTTTTTCGTACGATTCAGCCTTTCCTGCATAAATGGACACAGGTCCCTGCGGATTATGAGCAGACATACCAGCAGATGCTGTGTGAGATGCAGCAGCCCGACTTCACAGTTACCTGGCGTCTGCTGACCGTCTGGGGACTCAATCCCTCGCATTAAATAAGAGCACTCAACGCGCCACACACGGTCTGGAGGTGTCCCTCTTTAATCAGAGGACACTTCCAGACCATGTCGCGCTATTTGGGGGTATCAACGCTTTATCTGGCTATGCTATCAAGTCATATATCACCTTGACATACCTTCCACAGATCGACTATAATCTGTCTAGACATATGACTTCAAGTCATATGTCCAAACAGAACAGTTTGAGCTAAAGGAGAATGAAAGTGAAATTTGCGAGGATCGTCTTTCTGCTGGCGGGTATCTACGGTATCGTGGTGATTGCGCCACTTTTTGTCCTGGAGGGATTGATCGATGCGCTTCAGCCGCCAGCGATCACCCACCCTGAGTACTTCTATGGTTTTGTGGGCATTGGCCTGGTCTGGCAGTTTTGCTTTCTGCTTATCGCCAGCGATCCGCTGCGTTATCGGTCTTTGATGCTGCTGGCAGCCTTAGAGAAAGCGACGGGTATCATCTTTGTCGCACTCGTGTTGCTTCACCGTTCCCCGCCATCGATGCTGATCGGCCTGGTGGACAGCGCACTGGGAGTACTCTTTCTGCTCGCTTACAACAGAACGGCGGCCTCCACGCTCGCAACCCTATCCCAAAACCCTTTGCACGAGTAGGTTTTTCGCTGAACGCTTCGCAAGGGCGAAGCCTTTACGCAGGTAGGTTTTTTTCTGAATGCTTCTCTCTGGGGTGGGGCGGTTCCGACCCACAGTCCAGGGAAGGCCAAAAAACCTACCCATGAAAAGTTCGAGGTGTCCCCGAAAAACCTCTTTTACCTCTTTTGCCCGCCATAGGCGACAGCGCGACTTTGCAACAGCCCTGATGCAAGGGGTTACACCCCTGGACTTATGATACAATGTGAAACGGTCAGCTTAAAGATAGACATTGTGTTATATATTCCTTGAATGTTCAGAAGAGGATACCTATGGGAAAAGAGTGGTATGAAGAGAGTAAAATACATGGAAATAGTGCAATAAAAAAAGAGACCTCGGCCTCCCTGGCCCAGGCTATCTTAGATTCGGTGGATGTCATGATGGTGGTATTAGATCTCAACGGAGAAATCTTTGCGGTCAACGAGGCATGGCAACGGCAGGCACGCGCACAGTGTCCACCCGATCAGGTGGCCGCAACGGGTATAGGCATTAACTATATAGAGGTGTGTCGGCGTGTCGAAGGAGCGCATCAGGCGGAGGCATACGCCGTTCTAGAGGGGATCGAGGCGGTACTGCTTGGCAAACAGAGTTTTTTCTCCAAAGACTATCTTTGTGTTATAGAAGGTCGCGAATACTGGTATCAAATGAACGTCACTGCCTTGCAGGATCAGCAGTGCGTCGTGATTACCCATATCGATATAACCGAACGTAAGCTGCTCGATCAGCAAAAAGACACC
>DAOTTJ010000253.1:0-8181 GCA_034437695.1 Ktedonobacteraceae bacterium | reverse complement strand
CAAGAGCAGCGTCCTGAGTCTATTGAATTGAGTATTTTACTGGCCGCTGAGTCCATGAAGCGTCATCCTTCATTTGAAGCAACGAAAGCATTACAGAAAGGTCTTCACCTTCTTCCACAAACGCTCCTCCATGTGCAACGAACAACCAGTTCTACGAGATTGGCAGCCAGTGCTGATGGTTCCCATGTTGTGGCGGCTAGCGAAACCGGATTGATCTGGATACAGGATGCCTATGACGACCCCTATGTGCATCTTTTTCGTGAATTTACGCCAGTCCACGACCTGGCGATGAGTTCTGACGGCACAGTAGCATTCCTCCTCTATGGTCATACCCCGACGTATGATGCCTGGATTGTCGATCTATCCAGAAGGCAGCCACCACAGCGTTTGCATCATAACGAAAGAGTCGTTCGCATCCTGTGCCGTGATGATGAAGCCATTACGGTGACACAGAACGGTACCATTTCGTGCTGGGGTCTTGCCGATGCCACGCTTCGACGTTGTTTCACTCACCCAGGTCTCCTCACAGTAACGATGAGTCTTGATGAGTGCTACCTGGCAACAGCCAGTCGTGATGGGACAGTGAAACTGTGGGATCTTGTCCATGGCATATGTCAAGAAACCTTTGGTCACAAGCAGGAAGTACACCTTGTCGCATTTCATCCTGAACGAGCGCTCCTTGCTGTTGCTTTGGATAACACGCTTCTCATTTGGGATTGGGAAAGAGAGAGGCGTCATTTCTCCTTTCGATTACCTCGGCGAGCAACAGCCTCTTTCGGCGCTACGTCTCGTCTCGTTGCACTGGGATTGAGTGGCGATATTCTGGTTGCAAGTGAAGAGCGTGTGGTTCATCTCTGGAATATTGATGCGGAACACCCTCTTTTCTCATACGAGTTGCGGACTCCTCTTCAAACACTCTTGATTGACCCTGCTAGACATCTCATGGCCACAGCAGAAGAACAGGGAACGGTGTTTCTTTGGGACCTGGCACAAAATCAGCCCACTCCTATGGCCATTCTTCCCCATCCAGGAGCGGTTCAGAGCCTCTGTTTTCATCCCTACAAACCCTATCTCGCAACAGCGAGCCGCAACGGAGGTATCCGTTTCTGGCAGTATGGGGCCTCCAGGCAGTTGACGATGGTCGATTATCCAGGCACAATTGAAGAGCTTGGATTTATTCAGCAGAGGACCCCCCTCTCTCTTCAGATCACGCTCAAAGAAACAGAAGCCGCCCAGGAACAGATATGGACCATTACGCCTGGGGATGTTGTGCCTGATGCGAGAGCAAAATCAGAACGAGAACCTCTCTGCTCCTTTTCTGGAGGAGACCCAAATAGCTTTCCAACATCGGCCTTGAAAGAAGTCTTCAGCGCAGATGGAGTCTATAAAATTGCTCGATCGTCATCTACAAGTCTTATCCTTTTTCGACTCCGGGGAAAAAGCTACCAGCCCAGTGCAACCTACCATCACACATCTGTCCTCTCGGCAATTGCCATCAGTTTCGATGGTCATCAAGTAGCATTTGCCGATGAAACTCGTACGCTCTCTCTCTGGAACTGGCGGCACCAACAGAGCGCCGTCCTTTCCTGGACCGTTCCCCATAGGATTCGTCATCTGGTCTTTCGCGATGAGCGTTCTTTACTTGCTGTCTCAGATACATATATCATTGGACTGTGGGATATTTGTGAGAAAAAAGCTCGCTTTCTTCTGAATCATCCGTGTCCGCTTCATGATCTAACAGTGCATCCTGATGGACACTCGCTCCTCACTCTCAGCAATGACGCTTTTGTTAGAGTCTGGTCATGCGAAAATGGAGAGCGCCTGTCTGCCTTGCCTCATCTGGCCCTGGTACAAAGGGCGCTCTTTAGTCCGAGCGGTCACACGATTGTGACGATCACAACCGACTTCATCGTTCACGTGTGGGATGCTGCCAACGGTCATCTTCTGGCTGAACTGGAGCATCATGGTGAGGTCTATCGGTTGGCACTGAGCGCCGATGAACACTATCTTGCGACAGCAAGTCGCGATCAGTATGTGAGAATCTGGCGTTGGACGCCCGATACCTTGTTTGAGGAAGCCAGGTATCATATGGGACGCAATGTAACCTCCGAAGAATGGCTGCAATACCTCGGCGATATACCCCATGAAGAAACCTTTCTTCTGGATTGGAGAGAGGAAGAAAGAACTAGCTCTTTTTAGTGACGTGGCTAGAGCAACGTGTGCATCTTGCATTGCAGAGGAGACTACTCCTAGAGATGTCTTTATAGGCCCCGGCCAGCTTGTTCCGCCGCCCGCAGATTGCGGTGAAACTGCTGCCGACCATTAGCAAACAGGGCATTGAGAGAGTTGATCTCTTCATGGTATAGGTACCAGATCTGCTTGTAGATAGATCTGGTACCTATACCATGAATTTGATTTAATCTGGAAAATATAAGATAGCTAAGATAGCTTTTTGTAGAACATAGACGTTCACTTGGAGTCACTTCTTCAGATGTTCTTTGTTGGAACGAACGCGAGGATATGAAAGGTATAGTCAGATGAATAGCCGTTATGCACCGCTCGTACCAGCCTACGTCCAGAGCGGTTTTGCTGCTTGGTACGCGTATGATGGGAACGATGAAAAATACGAAGCATTTGCAGGGAGGTGGGGAGGGCTTTCCTCGGAGCATTTTCTGCGTGCATTGGAACAGGGGCCGGGAGATGATCGTCTCTGTGCGATGTGTGTCCTCGGAGCAAGCGATCAGCCAGAAACGACGCATGTTCTCTTCCCTTTTTTGGACAGTGTTCGCCAAGACGAACGCTGTATCAGTGCGATTGTTCTCGGAAAGAGACATGATCCACGCGCCTTCCCTTTTTTAGAACGCCTGTTGCTTGAAGGTTTATCTTTGGAAGAACGGAGAGAGGCTTCCTCCAGAAAGGAGCGCGTGACCCTGGAAGGGTTCTATGTGTGTGATCGTTTTCGTTTCCAAGCGGTCGAACTGCTCGACACGTGGCAGTCCCCAACGTTGATCGAGACGATCATCCAAGCGCTTGAGGCGCTCTGGAGATTGGAAAGGGCTTTGCCGCGCTTTGCTGGAGAGGAACACACCTCGAATACCTTGTGCTATGCTTTGGGACAAAGACACGCCTTTTCTGCTCTCTCCGTGCTTGATGGAGTGCCAGTCTATCAGAAGATTGCCAGGGTCTACATGGTTCTCGGGGCGCTCCAGGCCCAACCTGAACCGACGTATATGCGCTTTGTTTTGAAGCATGCAGAGCGTCTCCAGAACGTCCTGGCAGAGACGTTTCATCTCGACCTCGCAGAGGCTCACACCTGCATTGAAGCCTTCTACCAGGAGCGATCTATCCGGCGGGCCTATCGGGCAGGGATGGATGAGTCAGTCATGGAAGAACGCCTGGCCGCACATGGTCCTTTCATGCTGGACGCTCCTGCTTCTGAAGGCGAGAGAGCACAGGAGGAGAGCGAAACGCCTGCTGAAGAGCTTCCCAGACAACAAGAACCCGTACGCGTACGTGTCTACCGCGAACACACCCAGGCCATCTGGAGTGTTGCATGGTCCCCTGATGGAACACACATCGTTTCAGGAAGCGCAGACGCCACCGCTCAGGTCTGGGACTGGCAAACAGGCAAACGACACTGTCTTTTTCGCGAGCACCAGAGCTGTGTAACCGTTGTTGCCTGGTCGCCCGATGGACAATGGATTGCGTCAGGCGGCTGCGATGCGCTGATTTATATTTGGAATGCTCAAACAGGAGAAGTGCGCACCACCTATGAAAAACACCAGGCGTGGATTTGCAATGGCCTGGCCTGGTCCCCAGATGGCCAGGGGATCGCGTCGGCTTCGTGGGATGGCACGGTGCATGTGTGGGAGGCAATGACCGGGAAGACGCGTTTCTGCTATCGTGGTCACCAAGGTGTGGTAACCAGTGTGGCCTGGTCCCCAGATGGCACGCAGATCGTCTCTGGCGGAGGGTATCCTGAGGCCGCGATCCATGTCTGGAATGCCATGACAGGACAACAAAACGTTCTCTACCAAGCTCATATGCAAGATAACGCAAACATTCGGCCAATCCCGCAAGAGGTTTTTGCAGACGATGAAGCATGGGTACGCGGAGCGAGTAGTCTCAGAAGTGTCGAGTGGTCCCCCGATGGTAAATGGATCGCGTCTGTTGGCCTGAGGAATGTGTTTCGGATCTGGGACGCCCGGACGGGTGAAGATCTCATTGCGAGATTCCAGACGCGCACCGATGGGCCGTTGGCCTGGTCAACACAGAGCAACTATCTGGCAACCGGGTACCAAAATGGCGTCGATATCTGGAGCATTGAACAAAAACGTATCCTCCTCACCTACATTCCTGTCAGGCGACAGAAGCTTACAACGTTGGCCTGGTCCCCTGATAGACGAATGTTCGTTGCTGGTGGTCAGAACGCTCTGATTAGTGTCTGCAACATTGAGAGAATGGAAACAGACGACAAGGAACGAGATCGGAGTTACCCTGAATACAGATGTCTCTGAGGAGCAGCAAACGCTCGAAACTGAAGACGACGCGAATAAGAAAGGAAGAGAATGTCGACAAGCTCGCAATGGATGCTATACTTTCAACAGCAAGTGAAGAGAGAAACGTCGATACGCTTGATGAGGAGAGACGTTGTATGGAGCAAGCGAGTCAGGTCTGGTTTGAGCAAGGTAAGCGTCTGGTGGAGCAGAAACGTCTGGGAGAGGCGCTGGTCGCGTTTGACCAGGCCATCGCTATGGACCCAACCAATGCGCGTGTGTTTCTGGCCAAAGGGTCTGCGCTCGATGATCTGGAGCGATACGACGAGGCGCTGGTCGCTTTGGACCAGGGCCTGGTAGTGGATCAGGACGACGGCAAGCTGTATCAGAGGAAAGCAGGTGTGCTCGTGGAGATGGCACGCTATGCAGAAGCGTTGGTCGTGTGTGAACAGGCGTTGCACTGCGCTCCTGAAGAAAGCGTGTACTGGCATAACTATGGATACGTCTTGTATCTTCTGGACCGCTCCAACGATGCATTGCAGGCTTATGAGCATGCCTTACATCTCAGCCCGGACGACAGCAAGACCTTGGAGTACAAGGGCATCGTGCTGGCAGAGCTAGGGAGACACGAAGAAGCGTTGGTGGCCTATGAGGCAGCGTGGCATCTCTCCCCGGACGATCCCCAGATCTGTCGGCACAGAGGAGTCGGGTTGTTCGAACTGGGCCGCGATGCGGACGCGCAGGCTGCATTTGCACAGGCCCGCCAGCTTGATCCGCCGAACGCCATACAGGTGTATAGTGAAGAGGGGCAAGCGTTCTTGCGACAGCAACGCTACACAGAAGCGCTCCACACATATGACAAGGCGTTGCGTGAACAACCGGAGAACGCAGAGATCTTGCAGGCGAAAGGAAACGTCTCTGCTCAGCAGAGGAGGTATGCCGAGGCGGAGGCACTCTACCAGCAGGTGCTGACGATCAAACGCGCAACCCTGGGGGAAGACCATCCTGAGGTGGCGAGCAGCCTTGACAACCTGGGGCTTCTCTATCAGGCGCAGGGCAGGTATAGCGAAGCAGAGGCGGTGCATCGAAATGCATTAGAGATACAGCGTGGTGTTCTGGGAGAGCGGCATCCTGAGGTAGCCAACAGTCTGACCAATCTGGCAAATGTGTCTTGGGAGCAGGGCTGGCACGCCGAGGCGGAGGCACTCTACCAACAAGCGCTGACGATCAGGCGTGCGACCCTGGGGGAAGACCATCCTGAGGTGGCGAGCAGCCTTGACAACCTGGGGCTTCTCTATCAGGCGCAGGGCAGGTATAGCGAGGCAGAGGCGGTGCATCGAAATGCATTAGAGATACAGCGTGGTGTTCTGGGGGAGCGGCATCCTGACATCGCCAATAGTCTGACCAATCTGGGGAATGTCTATCGGGTGCAGCACCACTATGCTGAGGCGGAGGGAGTCTATAGAGACGCCTTAGAGATGCTGCGTGGTGTTCTGGGAGAGCACCATCCTGAGGTAGCGAGCAGTCTCTCCAATCTGGCAAATGTGTCTTGGGAGCAGGGCAGGCACGCCGAGGCGGAGGCACTCTACCAACAAGCGCTGACGATCAGGCGTGCAACCCTGGGGGAAGACCATCCTGAGGTGGCGAGCAGCCTTGACAACCTGGGGCTTCTCTATCGGGCGCAGGGCAGGTATAGCGAAGCAGAGGCGGTGCATCGAGATGGGCTGGCGATGCGCCGCGCTCTGTTCGGAGAGCGTCATGGAGACACCGCCAGCAGTCTCTCCAATCTGGGTCTCGTCTATTGGTCACAGGGGAGATATGAGGAGGCAGAGGTGGCACATCTGAACGTGTTGGAAGTGCGCCGCGCCTTGTTGGGAGAGCAGCACCCAGAGACAGCGAGCAGTCTCTCCAACCTGGGCCTCGTCTATTGGTCGCAGGGCAAGCATGCCAATGCTGAGGGAGTGTTTCAACAAGCACTGGAGATACGTCGAGCCATGTTTGGTGCGCAGCATCCGACCGTCGCTGATAGTTTGAATAAGCTGGGAAATATCTACCGAGCACAGGGGAAGTATCGTGAAGCCGAGGTGATGCTTCAGCAAGCACTGGCGATGCGTCGAGCGGTGTTTGGTACGCAACATCCGACCGTCGCGAATGATCTGAATACGCTGGGCATGGTCTACCGAGCACAGGGGAAGTATACCATAGCAGAAGCGATGCTTCAGCAAGCATTGGCGATACGCCGAGCGGTGTTTGGTACGCAACATCCGACCGTCGCATCCAGTCTGAACGCTCTTGGGAGCGTCTATCGCGCACAAGAGCGCTCTGCACAGGCGGAGGGAGCGTTTCAGCAGGCGTTAGAGATCAGACTCGCTCTGTTCGGAGAGCAGCATCCCGAGACGGCAGCCAGCTTCGATGGCCTTGCCAGTGCGTACGAGTCACAGGGGAAGTATGAAGAGGCAGAAGTGCTCCTGCGGCAAGCATTCGCGATCAGACTGACGACTCTGGGTGAACAACATCCCGATACAGCGGCCACGATCAACAACCTGGGTCTGGTCTATAGCGCTCAGGGGAGATACGACGAGGCAAGAGCAGCGCTCCTGAAGGCTCGGGCCATCCGGCTTGCCGTGCTGGGAGAGCAGCATCCCGAAACCCGCGCCAGCCTGACCAATCTTGCGCGTCTGTATCGCAAACAGCAGAACGACAACGATCCAGAGGTCTAGCATTTTCCCAGTTCATGCATTCCTACTGACCACTGCTCGTATCTCTCTGGCAAAAGGATCGGAACTGGTGGGCAACGTGAGGGACAGAGAAGCAAAGCGTCTTGTTGCGTTCCTTGCCCTAACAATGCTCGGAAGCATGGACGCAAGGGATAGTCGCTCGTGGATAAGCGACTATCCCTTGCAGAAGCCCTCTCCTCCTGGCTGGTTCATGGGAATGGTCGCCATCCTCTTTGTATCTTGCATCTTTCCACTTTTTCTTGACGACAAAATGACGACAAAACCGATGGAGAACAACCGAGTCAGAGAGAGAACCTGGGAATCCGATCGGCCTCTGGAACGGGCTGAGGAGTTGAGAAGAGAAGCACGGAGGAGCTTTGACGTATCCCGTCTTTGTCTTCGGTAATGTATTTTTCAGCGCTGTAGTGGATCACCTTTCCTCATTCCCCGTTGTTTTCAGAGAGGTTTTTGGCAATGGAAAGGGAGTCATTTCCATAGTTGGAGATGAACGCCAAGAGCCATTTCAGTAAGCTGCTTTAGAGGTTTTACCATGACAATGATACTCACGTGTCTAACGCAAGACTACGTTGTGCAGGCAAGCGACCAGCTCATTTCTGATGCAAATAGCCAAGCACCTCTGGACGATCAATCTAATAAAGCGATCATATATGGGAACCAATTTGTTTTTGCCTATACAGGTGACGATTGGCAGGTTTCTCGCACGAGAAATTTTGAAAGCAGCAGAAAGAAATAAAGTTATTGGTACCAATATTATGTATACGTTTGTGCCGCGAACATTTATAAATGACGGCAGCGTGCAGCTTCATATGGGTACTATACTAATGGGACATCCCTCACCCAACCTTGAGCCGCAGGTTTTGCGACCAGCAAATCTGTTCTCCCTTCATGATCGGTTTGCTCTGCCTCCTTCGTTTGATAGACCAGGTATTGTCTATCTAGATAGACAA
>DAOTTJ010000252.1:0-4259 GCA_034437695.1 Ktedonobacteraceae bacterium | reverse complement strand
CTACACTTATCTCTTACGGTACTCTATGCATAGCTGCCTGTTATACACAAGATCTTGTATAACAGTAAAAATCCAAATTAATCTATAAGTACCTTCCTACAGATAAGGGTAGAAATATAGTAATTAATATGTTATGCTTAACAAGTTGTCTTTACCAAGCATGATGAGAGATCTTTATACTTGCGTAGAGGGTAGGTAGTTCGCTTGCTGGGGCGCTGGCGAGCGAAAGGCACCTGGTGGAAGATCGCTTGTTGATTGAAGAAGTTTTTGGAGGACGGGGACATGCATGGTTTAATTTTTGTGACGTGGGAAAAGTACCTTTCCGAGCGTTTCGGTGAAACACTCTTCAAAGAGTATCGTGTAGCGATTGGTGAAACTGCGGCGACCTCGCCGCTGGCCAGTCGGACCTATAGTGACGATATCCTGCTGGCGGGTGTAGCCACGGCTGGCGAGTTGACGGGGATGCCCCAGGAGACGCTTCTGTGGGAATACGGGCGCTATTTTATGCTCAATGGTCTGACGAGCCATCTCTGCGCTTATCTATTGACAAAAGTGACAAATGGACGCGATCTGCTCTTTTCGATGCGTAAAGCTCACGCCCAGATGCGGCGTCTGCCCGACGGACTGACTCCTCCGCTCTTTGAATACCAGACCCTCACGTCGAATACCGACGGTCTTGTGCTGATCTATGATAGCCCGCGCCACCTCTGCGTGCTCCTATGGGGCGCGATTGAGGGGGCGGCGCAGCGGTATGGTCAGCGCGTTCAGGTAGTTGAGGCCAGTTGTATGAAAGAGGGTGCGTCCGTCTGTCGCTTTGATTTGCGCTTCTCCTCTCCTACATCGCACCCGCTGGACTTACTGGCAACGCCGGAACAGATCGCCAAACGTGCCAATCAGCAACAACTGGCAAATCTAGTACTCTCGGTCTTGCCCACGCAGTATGGTCTGACGCTGAACGATCTCCAGGAGCACCTGCGTATCTGGGATATAAAAGCGCAGCAGTTACGGCCAGCCCTGCTCCTGGAGGCCCTGCACCATCTGCAACATGCCGGGTTGGTCTCAAGTACCGCCAATCAGCCGGAAGATAATCTCACGAATCGACGGTACTGGCGAGCACCGACTGAATAATTTTTCTGGTGCATTTTGTGAGGGGAACGAGTCAGGGATCGCGCACCTACGCTTGTTCCCCTCACTTGCGGGGCGAAGCGCTGGCCAGCCCTGGCAAACCTGCCCTGATACCTTGACTTTGCCTCATCTCTAACGTACCATAAATAAACCGGAGACGGGCAATGCGATGCTAGCGATTTCAGGTTGAGGGTCACGCGATGCCAGAGCGAGAAGCGATACACTGGTTACAATTGACATACAAAGTACCAAGCGAACCGTCACAGAAACGTGTCTGGGTCTGGCGTCGCTTACAAAGTCTCGGTGCCTATGCCCTGCAAAACTCGGTCTATCTCTTACCTGCGTCGATCGAAGTTGAGAAGCAGTTTCGCCAGCTCGTCCAGGATATCCGCGATATGGGCGGCGAGGCCAGCATCTTTCTTACCTCCGCGCTTGATCCCGCCGACGAGCAGCGTATTTTGCGCGTTCTGACCGAGGCACGAACAGGCGAATACAATACGGCTATCGCTGCGTGTATGCGTTTTTTGCGGCGAGCGCTGGAGGTGCTCGAAAGTCGCAGTTGGACCGAGCAGGTCCACGGGGAGTTTGCCGAGGCGCTGGAAAAGATCCACGTACAGTTTCGTTCGGCCAAACGCCACGATCTGCTGGCCCACCTGACGGCTATTCGCAGGGCCAGTGCGGCTGAATATCTGGCAAGCTGTGAGCAGATCTTTCGCCTGTTACTCGATCATGAATATCTACGAGCACGCAAACTACTTGAACAGCACGAAGATATTTTGCGCCAGGCAACCACCAGCAGCGAAGTGGAGATGCACGATGCCACAGAACTGCCGATTCAATAGACATAATCAGAAAGAGGTTTTCTGAGAGACGCAACCACCGGCCCTTTTCATACGTATAGTAACTGTAGAAGACGATCAGCTTGTTGATCGCTTCATCATCTCTTCTATCTCGTTCACGGGAGGAAAAAGACTATGCCAGAAAAATATATTCGCCAGCGCAGTGGTTCTAAAGCCGTCGCTATTGATAATCGTGCGCAACTTGCTAGAATCCGCCTGTTGCTTTTCTTGTCGATCCTGTTCTCTGCGGGCATGGCTGTAGTTCTGGCTATTGTGCTTGGTCACTAACAGGCTTTTCCTTTTTTCATAAAATAGGACACCTCTGATGAGGTGTCTTTGTGTTTTTGGTTCTTTCTTGTTGGTTGGGAAAAATCACCTCACCCATAGTGCTTTGTCAAGCTTCCTGTGACGCGTCGCCTGCGGCGACGCAGAGGGGGAAGGAAGGCTGGGGCGCAGCCCCAGACCCCAGTCAAGGGGTGCAACCCCTTGCATCCCTGCTGCCGTCAATCGAAGATTGACAGAGCACTATGGCGGGCAAGTTTGCCCAACCCCCAAAGAGAAGAAGGTGCAGGAAGGAGCTTTTCAGGCGTAGATTGCGCCTGAAAAGCTCCTTCCTGCACGGTAAGACTTGGGCTTCGCTGTGGCGAAGCGTTCAGAATCACCCCACTTCAAGGGAAAAATCTATTCCTGTATCTGAAACATTTAACTTACACCTGCAAGGGGAAGGGTACGGAGATGGGTGCTTCCCAGAGGTCGGCGAAGTGTTGCCAGTTGTGCAGGGGAGGTTGATCGTCGGTGCTGTAGCCGGTGTGGAGGTCCCAGTTGCGCAAGTCTTTACGCAGGGCGGTTCGCTGGGAACTCCGTTCGCTGGCCTCGGCGGCGGGACGGCGCAGGACGGTGTAGTAGTTGATGGCGCGACGACAGAGATGGGTGCTCAGACGTTCGGCGTAGTGTAGGACTTTGTCGAGCGCGATGATAACCTCGTCGCTCTGCGGGTCGGCCAGTACGGCGGCGATAAGATCGTCCTGGACGCCGCGCCGAGCGGCGTTGAGGGTTAAGAGACGCCCACGCCCACGGCCAGCGAGAAAGTGGCGCAAGGCTCGCAGGCTGTCCTGAAAGGTTTGGGCAAAGGCGTCGTTATCGGCCTCATCAAGACCATAGATTTCGACTGCGCTGGCGAGCAATTTGAGAAGCTGCGCGACCAGGGTGTCGGCGCGGCAGAGATCACGCGCCGCCGGCTCGATATAGTCGCCCCAGGGCTGACGCCACAGGCTGTAGCGCGGATGCTCAAAGTAGGAGGTCGCCAGGTATTCGTCGAGACGCATCTCGATGGCAACGTGCGCTCCGGGTTGACGCCGGGCAGGTAGCTGAGCGACCAGAGCATCGATCCAGGGGTTTAGGGCGATATCGGCGGCGATATGCGAGGTGTAGCCCAGCGCGAAGGCTAGAGCCTGACTGCGCAGGGCGGGCGATGGCACGAGCGCGACCTGTTCTAGAAAGGTGATCAAAAGGTCGCCTGTGTGCGAAGAATGGAAAAGCTCCGACCAATGGGGGGTCGCCGAGGCAAGTGGACGCGACAACGCTGCGCTCTGTCTCCTGCGCCAGTAGCGCGGTTGGTAGTACAGCAGGTCGGGGGCCAGCGCACCCAGGAAAGCCAGCGCTGAGATATCGCTGCCCGGAAAGTGCAAGTCAATTTCTGGGAGTGGACCAGTGTCCCAGACTGCGCCCGCAGCAGCTGTCTGTGGCGGGGTAGACCAGCCATGAGCACGCCTGCGCAGGGCCACCGCATCAACTATCAGCGAACCCAGGTCGCTGCCAGCATCCTGGCTCTGACGAGCCGTATTAATCAGAATGCGCCAGTGAGTCAGAAAAGCAGGCATATAGCTTGTATCCTCCCACCTGTCTCCAGGTCTTCCGTCACAACACATCTCTTGCTTGAGAGAGGCTTGCTTGTAATTGTACCTGCTTTAATTGATAGATGCAATAATGCAATTGTATCAATTTTTACAGACAGGAGACTTGCGCTCTACCTGAGTAACCGGGTAGAATCAATAGATAAATATTCCAAAGTGTCGATGTGAGAATAAAACGCCTATGAACAGCTCTCAGCCGGGATCGAATGTACCCATTCAGCCGCAGCCAGCGCGTGACATGGCTCCGCGCCGCTTGATTGTGACTGCCAGTGTTGCAGCTTTTGCAATACGTGACTGGTCGCTCTGGGTTTTATTGCGTGAAGGGCCGTGGGGACCGCCCATGCGCCTGGTGATGGGTACTGAGGCGGTGACTGACGCGGTG
>DAOTTJ010000251.1:0-12854 GCA_034437695.1 Ktedonobacteraceae bacterium | reverse complement strand
GATCGCTGAATTGTTGGGGACATCCTATCAATCGGTATACCGTTTAGCGAAGAAAGTGGAGATCATTTTACAGCCAAGTGTGGCGAAACTGACTGCTGACCAATTGGAAGACGTGCGGAACTTGCTGGCCTCTGGCGTGTCGCAACGACAAGTTGCCAAACAGTATGGAGTGAGTCCAGAAACGCTGAGGCGTTCTCTCAAGCGCTCGGAGAAATAAAAGCAAAAACACCAGGGTCTTGATTGACTCTGGTGTTTCGCTCTCTTCTTGGAACGGAACCGACGGGATTCGAACCCGCGGTCTTCTGCGTGACAGGCAGACATGTTAGGCCACTACACCACGGCTCCAGGATTGACACTCAAACAAGCTCTACGTTTGTATAAACTCGCTCGGCGCATATGGATAATACCAGAATATCTACCCTCTGTCAACCCCCTTTTCTGCAACCATCAGCAATCTGCTTTCTTTCTTCTACTCTTTGTATCCACTATGAATAACCACCAACAGGCCCATTTATCTCTAATCAAGGGAAATATAACAATGCTATAACTTTGATTTAATACTGAAAAGGTACGGTATCTTGAGCGAGCTATTTTTTAAAGTTGCTCAATGAGAATATGGAGAGACATATGCAAACACACAAGGATTACAGAAGACGCAGATCGGCGCTCTTCTGTACAGCATCGAGCCTCCTGGCTCTTACGCTCGTGCTTTTATTTGCGGGCTGCGGCGGCGCAACGCAAACACCTGCCACGAAGCAGACCACAAGCACAATACCTACCAATGACCACGGTATCGCAGCGCTTCCCGGCTATCAGGTTTCGTTATTTGCCTCCAGTACGTCGTCGTACACTAATCCCGACTCTCTTGTGGTCGATAATGGTCACGTTTTTATCGATTACCAGAATACTACCGCCAAGGATTGCACTGACAGTAATAGCAGCACAGTTGTTGAATATACGATGGATGGCAAGGTGGTGAAGATGTTCAGCATTCCTGGGCATAGCGATGGGATGCGTGTCGATCCCTCAACTCATCTGCTCTGGACAACTTCGTGCGAAGATGGTAATCCTAAAATGGCAACTATCGATACGGTAAGCGGGTCTATTACTCCGTATACGTTTCCCAAGACACCGCATGGCGGCGGATACGATGACCTCTATTTTCTCAATGGGATGGTCTTTATTGCTGCATCGAATCCGACGTTGGATGCCAACGGCAAAAATCCCTACCCGGCTGTAGATCAGATCACGTTGAGTAAGGGTCAGGTCGGACTGAAACCTATCTTAATGGGCAATGCGACTGCAACCGATACTACTACAACCCCTCCCTCTCAGGTAACTCTCAATGTGATCGATCCAGATTCGTTGAGTACAGATGGTAAGGGCGATCTGATTCTGATAGGGCAGGCCGATACAGATCTGATTACTATTAGTAATCCCGGTACTGCCCCGCAGAAGGTGAGCCGCCTTACAGTTGGCACGCAACTGGACGATACGGTCTGGACAACGTCAACACATGGGCGTCTGCTTGTCACTGATGGCATGACAGGTCTGACTTTCTGGGTGCAAGCTGCTCAGTATCCTCAGGGTACGATTTATACGGAGGCACCCAGCGACTCAGGCGTCGCGAGCTTTGTGGGTGTGGTTAATCCGGCGACTGGGATTATTACGCCAGTGGTGATCGGGATGATTCATCCGACTGGCATGCTTTTTGTGCCTTCCGCTTAAAAAGACGGTTTGTGGCATGTTTGTACCTTCCTGCGCCGCCTCTGGCGGCGTGGGTGAGAGAAAACGCAGAGGGCTGCGCCCTCTGCACTCCCGGCTTTCTCTTCTGTGAGCAGGGCTATGGCATGCTCCGCAAGCCTCTGGTTTGCGACCCCACTCATAGGCAAAACAGGCAAAACACAAGAAAAAGTTTATTGGGAACACCCAGGCCCTTTTCACGGGTAGGTTTTTTGTCCTTCCCTGATGGCGGGCAAGTTTGCCCCACCTCCAAAGAGAAGAAGATGTAGGAAGGCGCTTGTCAGGCGCAAGGTGCGCCTGACAAGCGCCTTCCTGCACGGTGAGGTCTGGGCTTCGCCACAGCGAAGCGTCCAGCAAAAAACCTACCTGTGTAAACACCCAAGCCCTGGCAAAGGGCTGCCCTCTGCACTCCCACTTCACTTCATGCCTATGCCTGGTTTGCGACCTCATCCCAGGGTTTTGGAATCGGGTTGCAAGAAGGAAACTTGTCTGATACAGTGGAACTGGGCAAGGAAACAAAATGGAAACAGGCTCTGTGTAGAGAAAGGCAGGCCAATGGCTGTTATAGGGATCGATCTGGGTACAAGTTCGGTAAAGGTGGTTGTGCTGGATGCTCGGGGACAGACTTTGAGTACAGGTAAGGCTTCCTATCAGGTGCAGGCACCTCAGCCGGGTTGGGCCGAAAGCGATCCTGAGAAGTGGTGGCTGGCGACGGTCGACGCGGTACACGGCGCGATGCAGCACCTGCCACAAGGTGAGATCTCCGCTATTGGACTGGCGGGACAGATGCATGGCGTTGTCCTCACCAACAACGAGGGCGTTCCTGTGCGGCCCGCGCTTCTGTGGGCCGATACTCGAGCATACGACGAACTTGAACATTATCGCACCTTATCCGATCTAACACTACGCCAGTTAGCAAATCCGCTTGTTGCTGGCATGGCTGGCCCGCTACTGTGCTGGCTGGCCCACTACGAAACGTCTTCCTACCAGACAGCCCAACTGGCACTCCAACCAAAGGACTGGCTGCGCTTGCGCCTGACGGATGTCGCCGCTAGCGATCCAAGCGATGCCTCGGCAACCCTGCTCTACAATCTAGTTGACGATTGCTGGTTCGATGAGGTTATCGCGAAGCTCGGTTTACGCCGCACGCTGTTCGCTGAGCTTCTTCCCACCAGTGGTCTGGCCGGCACGCTTACGAGTCGAGCGGCGGAAGAACTTGGTCTCCCGGCTGGCACGCCTATCGCTACGGGCGCAGCCGATACTGCCGCCGCGGCGCTTGGGACCGGTCTGCTCACTCCAGGCACGCTGCAACTTACGCTGGGAACTGGCGCACAGCTGGTGCAGTTGACAACTGAAGCAACGCCTGACCCATACGGCCGAACCCATCTCTATAGAAGCGCCGATGGAGCCACGTGGTATCGCATGGCTGCGGTCCAGAATGCTGGACTCGCGCTCGACTGGGTGCGCCGCGCACTGGCCGCCAGTTGGGAAGAGATCTACGCCAGCGCAGCGCTGGTCGATCCCGGCACTCAGGGTCTGACCTTTCTGCCATATGTGACGCGCGAACGGCCCTATCAGCAGGCTCGCCAACAGCATGCTGCCTTTCTCGACATGCGCATTGATCACCAACGCGAACACCTTCTGCACGCCGCACTTGAAGGTGTGGCCTACAATATTCGCGCGGCGTTGGAAGCACTACCAGAGACGAAGAGTAAAAGCGCAATCCGCCTGGCTGGCGGTGGGAGCATCCATCCGGCGTGGCGTCAGATGTTGGCCGATATAGTGGGTCGCGACCTGCTAATCGTCGATACAGTAGACGCTTCGGCCAGAGGTGCGGCTCTCCTAGCAGGTATCTTGAGCGACATCTGGTCGGACGCTGCCGCGACTGTGTCTGTTGCGCCATCGATGCAGCCTGTGGTCCATCCCGATAGCCACCTGGTGTCGGCATACGATGAGGCATATCGACGCTATAGCGGTCAGTGAGTCGCGTCCCGGCGAAAAAATGTGATATACTAAGAGGAAGAAACGAGAGCCACAGCGCAAGCACCAGAGACAAAGGAGCGCCTCTATCGCGACAGAGAAAGACACCGTTCAATTTCACATGGCCCCGGAGGAGCAGGCAGCGCTGGCAGGTTTGCCCTGGCATGCACCACTGGAACAATGGTCGACGCTCAATGTGCCATTGCTGCATATTCGGCGGGGCGACTCGCGACACCCAGTTATCTTTGTTGAACGCGAGGGTGTGCGCTACGCCATCAAAGAAACAACGCCCCACATGGCCGAACGCGAGATGCGCAACTTGCTGGCGACGAGTCAGCGCGGCATTCCGACGCTTACGCCAGCAGGGGTAGTAACTGTCTCGCTGCCGCCACTGCTGCTTGACGCCTCGCTCCCCGGTGGTATGCGTTCGTACCTCAGCGGTGACCGGGGCTACCTGATCACGCGACTTGCACTGCGCGTCGTGCCACACGCATTTCTCTATCGTCTGCCACTGACCAGACATACGAAACAACGCCTCCTCTCGGCTATCGCGGTGCTCATGATCGAACTGCATGAACATGGCGTCTATTGGGGAGACCCCTCGCTGGCGAATATCCTGCTGCGCATCGATGGTCGGCGCATCCTGGCGATCATGGCCGACGCGGAGACGAGCGACTACTTCACAGGGGCGGTCAGCGAGCGGATGCGCGAGCAGGACCTGGCTTCGTTTGGAGAATCGCTGGCCTGGCAAGCCGAAGATCTGCGGCAAGCCCGTGGACTCCCAGAAGACCAGCAGCCACTCGACGATACCGATTTTCGCTACTTTATGCAGCGCTACCGCTGGTTGCGCCGCGAGCACGCCAGACTTTCCGGCAGCGAAACGCCTTTCATGACACTCTACCAGGCCCAGCAGTTTCTGCATAAGATGAACCGTTGGGGCTTCTCCGCGCTTGGTCTGACCAGTCGGACATTCCAGGAATTGACGACCATTCGTCCTGGCTGGTATCAACGGCGCATCTATGAATTGCTGCATATATCCATCCCGC
Source organism: Ktedonobacteraceae bacterium (assembly GCA_034437695.1). Taxonomy (GTDB): domain Bacteria; phylum Chloroflexota; class Ktedonobacteria; order Ktedonobacterales; family Ktedonobacteraceae; genus Paraktedonobacter. Next base: position 8,085 of record DAOTTJ010000251.1, on the reverse strand, counting down.
GTGTCTACGCACGTCGCTTCTATAATATGATCCTCGGTCACCAGGCGATCGCCAGCGAAAAAGCCGGGTATGCCATCTCGGTTGAAACAGCCGCCAGACAGTGGTATACAGACTATCATCTGCCGGCCATTTTGCTCCTGCGCCAGGTGCTCACCGTTGGTCAGGACCCGCTCAAGGCCTACTTTCAGGTCATGCTTCACAAATGGAAGATGAGCGAAAATGCAGGCTATGAGATCCCACTCGATGAAGCGATAGTCGATTGGTCCATGACGAAAGCCAGCACTGGCAAACTTGGCACTATCGATCCAGCCCAGCTAGTCATGCAGGAACGCGAACTGGCGTCCACTGCCCAGGTTCTGGAACCAGAGTTGATCGAAGAGGATATTCTTGATCCACTGCTCTCAACGGCTGAGCGACCGCTGGTCCACCTCCCACCTTCAGGGCTGGATGACCCACTGGGCGAACATTCCACTCTTCCCCTGTCAGAAATGTAAGATCTCATCCGCGTGCAACCTTTTCTCCATTTTTGAGATTATGCTCTACAAAGGAGCGAATATATAGCGCTCCATGCATCCAAATTTAGTATACACACGCGACCAAACGTCAAGGAATAGGGGAGTAAGCGGGAGTGTAGAGAGCGAGAAGCCCTTGCCAGGGCATAAATGTACACTCGCGCTCCCTGTGCTACCGATAGTGGCACGCCTTGCATTCAGGCTCTGGCAAGAGATCAGAACTGAGCAGAGGAGAAGGAAATGGCGACAGACACTACGCTACAAGTACGACACACAGGGCGTCGTCACCAGCTCAGAATACTTTTTTTCAGTATGGTATTATGTTTACTCACTTCTTTTTTTATCGTGACATCGGTCGGGGCGGTCAGCAGTGCATCCCCACAGATATGGTCTGTCCGGCACATGGGTCGGCTGATTTCTCAGCCGACAGCGAAATCGCTCTTAATTGTTTTGCTTGATCGTTCGTCAAGTTTGACCAATACAGATCCGCAGGAATATAGTACCAGCGTCGCCAAAGTCCTGGCTGACCTCTGGCCGGGACAGATGGCGGTGATCTTTTTCAGCGATATCCAAACGACGCTCGATCAGATTGGGCCAGTTGATCTCGCGCAGAAAGCGGCAAGAGAGCAGTTAAAGAGTCAGATTGAGGCCCAGCGAACTAACCTGAAAGGCTGGACGCCCACGCAGCAGGCGATTGAACAGGCCAACCAGGTTTTACAACAGGCCAACTATCCCGCTGGCTCACGCGTCGTGTTGATTACCGATGGACAACCCGCGTTGCCCAACGATATCGGTGGCACGACCCAGATAAGCAATATCGAACAAAATGACGCCCCTACCTTTGCTACAAAGGGCATTCCCATCAGCACCTTTGGTCTGGGCAGCGAGGTGCCGAGCTACGCGCAGACTTTTCTCAGTCAGGTAGCCACCATAACCGGCGGTGAATATCACGATGTCACCGACCCAGCACAACTGGCCCAGCCTGTACTCCAGATGTATGCAAGCTGGTTGAGTTTAAAATTCGTCCCTACGGCCGGACACGATGCGTTCCAGATCGATACGTATGCCAGCCAGGTAGACTTTGTGGCCTTCCTTGCAGACAGCAATGCCTATCCTGTCACCCTGCTGGGTCCAAACAGCCAGGCGGTCCCGGCGCAGACTTTTCTCAGTCAAGCGCAGGATATTCACTACGAGTTTGACCGTATGGCGATCAGCGAGTTTAATACTGCGGGCAAATATACCGTTCAGACAGCCGACCCGGCGGCGCAGACCTATGCGCTGGAGACGACGCGCCTACAAGTCGAGATCATCTCTCCGACAAGCAGCACCCAGGTCTACAGCGGCAAGCCACTGACCGTCTCGGCCGCGCTCTACGATACAAATCCCCAGCAGCACATCTTCTCAAATCCCGGCGACACCACGATTGGTCTGAACTATACAGTGACAGCCAATGGCAAGACGGTCGATGGTGGGAAAGAGACGTTGATCCAGCAACCTAAACCGAACAACGACCTCTTTAGTGCATCGATCACTCCCAGGTATAACGGGACGTTGAAGATGACGCTCGTCGCCACCTACCAGTATATCGCTATCGCGAAGCAGCCAGAGCTTATCGTGCCAGTCACGACTGCGCCCGTGCCGCCGTGCGCGTGGACAGACGGTCACTGTATCGCCCAACGCTATGGAATAGGAATCGGCGTGTCGCTGCTCCTGTTGCTGCTTATCCTGCTGATTGTCTGGCTGGCGGCTCGCCCGGCCCCCTTCGGCATCTTAAAAAATGCCTATAATATTCAACGCAACCTGAGCAGCAACCGCTCAACGGGTCGTAAGCTGCTGTATAAATCGACCATCTCGTCCGATGAGTTGGGAGGCTTTAGCTGGGATGGAGCACGCTTTGCGCTGCATTTCAAACGCGGCAAGCTGGCGTTTTTCATCGCACGGAGCAATAAACCATTGGTAGAGATCGGGAGTGCTGCCAGCGAGAGCAAACAACTCGCCCGTGCCGGTAAAGCTATACGCCTGCGCAACCAGGACGAGATCATCGTCGAGGGCCAGGCTCGCGCTACATTCTACGAGAGTCGCAAAAGTTCACAAACGAGTCAGGACTGGTTTCCTTCCTGATGTGCATGGATAGACAAAACCATATGGTGGTAACAAGCAGCCATAGTTCTTCTCTTTTGCAAAGGGGTTACAGGCATGGGAAAGAAATTACTGGTCATCACAGCCGGTACGGAAGCAGCGAGTGTTGGGCAAGAGATAGAAAAGCAGATGAAGGCGCATCCAACTAGCGAGCTACAGGTGATGGTGCGTTACCTGGACACCGCCTACCTGCCCAACCGCTATAGCTCACTGCATTCGCAGGAATGGTTTCAGATGAGCATTGATCCGCGGCATATGCGTGCCATCTACGACAATATCAAGGCGTACCCTGAAAAGGAGTACCCTGAAATTGAGCGACTGCTCTTTCCCGGTTTACTGCCTGGCACCGACCAGTCGGGCGGGGGAGCGATCCGCTATAACGGGGCGGGTGCTGTAGAGATCCAGCGCGAGAAGTTGCGCAAGTGGATCAGCGCCAGTTTAGCCGACCTGGCTGGTTGGGGAAAGGGTGAAACAACCGTTGGGATCGCACTGATCATCAGCGCGGTTGGAGCGACCGGGAGTGGCTCGTTGGAGCACCTGCTTGATGTGATTGTCGATGCAGCCAACCACGCCGGGGTCAAATCCACCACACAATCGACCGTACGCTGCGATGTATATATCCTACAGCCGGGAAAGAAACATGTGACCGACCTGGGTCTTGCCAACTGCTTGGCGCTCTACGCGGAGCTAGCCGCCAGCCAGTTGAGTTTAAAAACGACAAAAAATCGCCATTACCAGGGACGCAAGATTATGGTCGGGTGGGGATCGAACTTTATTCTTTCCTCGATCGACCAGTTGAAAGAGGCCGCGGCCAGCCTGATCCGTCTGAGCACCGATACCACTACCGCGTTCTCAGCGGAATACCAGGAGCGCGAGGTCGACAACCACGTCCTGCGCGAACTCGATCCAATCAGTGGTCTGCCAACCCACCTCTCGCTGGCCACAGTCGTGACTATCAACACCGGCACGCTGGTTGAGCAGGTAATCAAACACGATAGTGAGCGCCTGATCGATCTGCTGGTACTCGCCCAGACCAACAACCGGCAGACGGGCCTGCTGCTATCCAAGCTCTCCCACGCGCTGGCGGGAGGTGACAATGCCTCGCGCTACCGTCTCCTGCAACAATACCTGGCGGAGGGCAGCGGCTTCGCACGTATGCGCGGACTGCTCGACGAAGCGCTCACAGACCAGGGAACTATCGAAGGCAAGATCCAGACGATCAATCAGCTTTATAGGACGTTTCAGGGCCAACTGCATCAAAGCAAGAGCAGCTTTATCGATCGCGGCCATGTACTGGTCAGCGAGGCACGCGAAGAGCTTGAGCGCTCGAAACGCGAATTAATCAGCCAGCAGGGTCTTTCGTTAAGCGAAGTGCGCGAAGAGTTTCGCTTGCTTGAAACGACCGTCGCGGAGGTCTATCGCCTTGCCATCGAAGACACCAACCGCAATCGCGTCAACGAAGGAGAGGTCCAGCGCTTACAGGAAGAAGTGCGCAAAGCTCGGCTGCCGCGCAGCAAAAACGAGCACCTGCGCGAGCTGGTCGATCGTATGAGTCTCAACCTGGGTGGACTGCTGCAAGAGGTCGCGCGTGATGCCGCGCTGACGGTACTCGACGCGCTGCAAAGGTATAGCTCAAACGTCGGCCTGAAACTTGATGTCGTGCTGCAACGCCTGCGCAAAGAGAAAAATCGCCAGGAAACGCGTGCGCAGGTTCAGGGTCAATACCTGCTCGACGATAGCCACCCACTGCACCTGATGGCCCTCGATGGGATGAACGAGGTTGATAAATACGTAGAAAAGATCAGCCTTCTCGGGAACGCCAGACGGCAATTGATCGGCGCAGGCGGCACGTCCAACGATCATCTGACCGATTTCCGCAACTGGCTGACAAAACTCAGTGAATTTGATGCACTGTTCGAGGGCGATAGCGACCACCTGACCGAAACGGTGCAGACCTATGTGCGCATACGGGTCAAAGAAGCGGTAAGCAAATACAAGCTGATCGATATATTGTTAGCTGAGGGGGAAGAAAAATTGTTGCGCAAATTCCGCGAGGCGTCTTCGCGGGCCATCTCGCTGGTCAGCTTTGCCCCGGATTTCGCGCCTGATCTGCGCGAGGCCTGGTATATCAGTGCCGACTACCGCCTGGAGCGTGAGGAGTTGGATGTCTTTGACACCGACTACCCTGAGGACCGTCTCAAACGTTCAAAGATCGAGAAGGCGATGAAGAAGGCCCTGACCAGCGGCGACTGTAAGTTGCTCAAATCGCGCGATCCGGGCGAGATCGCGCTCTTTTACTATGTCGATGGGCTACCGATGAGTGCAATCGAAGACCTGAAGGGACGCTGTCTGGAGGCCTTCCTCAATCGCAGGAAACGCTGGTATCAACAGCAGGAGATGCTGGCGAACTCGCAGACAAACGGCAAAAATACGCCTCAGATCGAGCAGAGCACCAGTCCACAATCGAGCATTGGCAGTCTGAACCAGCGCGTTGGCGTTCCCGTCTACAGTGGACGCGATGCCGAAGAGCGAGTGAAAGAGACAGGAGTTATTCGACAGCTCTATAAAGTCAAAGGCACGGAGGTGAGAGACTATCGCGAAGAGGACGTAGCAGAGCTTGGAGAAGGGCATCCAGGCCAGCAGTCCCCCTCTGCCAACGGGCATACTGTCAGGCAAGCGCCGCCTCAGGTCTCTCTTGAGGAGGATTTGACGAGCTATAGGACTGGCTATCAAGGCCCCCAGGGTGCCAATCACGCCAATAATGGACACGCAAACAGTGGAGTAGACCAGCGAGCGACCATAGATGATATGGAGCAGACGAACTAATGGGAGGACGTAGTCATGCCTTCCTCTACATTTAATAACCAGGACACCTGGAGCTACGAGGAAGTGGCGGGGCTGCCGCTTCCTGGGCCGGCTCTAGTCATTGATGTGCGTCATTTCGAGAACCAGCTCGACTTCGATCCAATGGCGTTGCTGGTCTATCTCTGGACCGAGACTAACGATATAGCCGGAGAGATGCGTCAGCATGGCATGAAGCGCTGGGGCAATCTCAACCAGTTTCTGGGTTTTCGCAAAGTGAACGCGGGGGATGCCAATGACTATCACGTCTATGATCCTGGCACCTGGGAGCCGGGTGAGGGAGCGCACGCGTATTCAGCTATCCAGCTAGGGGCATTATTGGGTGAGCTGGTGGACACCCTGCGCAACCGTAGAATCCATCAGGCGGGAGCCAACGATCCCGAGCACGCAACGGTCCGCGTGATTTTTCTGACCGACCTGGCTGATCAGGAGCCAGACAAGCCAGAGCAAGCCAATCAGATTGCGGGTCTGACTGGTGAACCCGACCACGTACCGTCGTTCAGCCTGGCGGTCGGGTGCGCCAGTCTGCTCAAAGCCTGGTCCATCCAGCAGGCTGTGCCGCGCTCAAACTATGGGTTAATGCTGGAGACTATCGCGCTCTGCTTCAATACGCAAAGCAAGCATTTCAATCTGTTAACCGAAGCCAGGGCGGCCCAGGCGCTCGATATGCTGATCATAGCAGAGCCGTATCGCATGGACCTGGGCCGCATGGACCAGCAAGCTCAGTTGAGTCACGCCGAATTGATCCTCTCGGCTCTGCTTTTACACTGGCCAGAAGTGATGAGCACCAACAGTGAGGACCAGCCTCATGTGCGGACCATTCCGCACACGCTGCCACGTCCGGTGTATATCCTGGGAGCGGCAGGACGCGAACACGCGACGCGCTGGGGTGAACGCTGGTGGGATTACGGACTTGAGGCGGCACTGCTGGAAAAGTTCCTGGCCCGCGAACAGGTAGAGAGACAGGACGCGCTGCTGCAAAAAGAGGTAGAGCAGTGGTGGCAGAGTTGGCGCAGCAAAGTGCGATGGACTTTTTGGGAACTCAAAGAGCGTCTACCTGAACTGGGAAGTGTGCGCTACCTGGACCAGCTCTGCCAGCCCGCGCACTTCCAGGTGGATTCGCTGAGCGAATTGAGGCAACGGGTGCAAAGCCTTTTTCAGCAGATCAAACCGCTCTATAGCGACGTGCTACGGCGGATGCCGGTGCAAATTCGCCTGCTGGCCGAACTGCCCAAACAGCCTGACAGGCCCGCAGGGGTCCCAGACTGGCACTGGAATAGTTATCTGAACGAGCTGCACCGACCGGCGCTTGAAGCGCAGATCTTCCTGCTGGATCTATTCAAGTACGGTCGTGGGAGCGTACCGCGTGCCTTGCGCCAGTTGCAACTGCTGGAAGAATATATGGACCGATTGCGCTTCGATATCAAAAATTGTGATCTACAGGTCTGCCTCGACGAGTGGCAGAGCTGGTATGAACAGGCTGAGCAACGCCTGGTTGCGCTTGAGCAAGACACGCCGCGCCGGACCCGCGAAGAAAGACGACTGGTCGAGAAAGAGCGTGAAACATTGGTACGCAACGCCTGGGCATTGCAACAGAAACATCGCGCCTTGATCTATGCCATGTTGGAAGCCTCGTACGCTCTAGCGTTGCTGGAAAAGGCTGGTTTTACCAGACGCTACAACAAACGCTTGAAAGAGTTGCTGGCTTTCCTTGAGCACCTCTATAAGCGTTCTCGCTATCTGCGAGATGTCGCAGGTTGGCGGTTGGCGCTCGGAACACAGAAACCGCTCGGGCCGCTCTCCTGGCAACAGGAGGCACCCACAACACTTTTAAATCGGCAAGACGACTTAGACCACAAAGTATTGATGAGTCACTTCGAGCACGCACTTGACGAATTGAGTCGAGACAAAGAGCCGCTGCTTGTGCAGTTGCTCGCGCAAACGTCGTTGCGCTTTCTCGGCGTTGAAGAGTCGGCAACCAATGGAACCAATGGACATATGCCCGACTCGCGGCGCTTCTTGAATCAAGAGCTAGCCCAGGAACATTTTCAATTTCTGGAAATTCTCCTGGTTGGTAGCTTCCTCGCCTCCCGAGCAGGAGCCAGACTGACAAAGATGGAGGTGTTGCTCGCCAACTATCGCCTGGCGCTGCAACTCTTGCAGCCCGAACCAGACAGGCTCTCGCTGGCAATTCAAGAGATGGAAGAGACCATCCGCTTTGTCAGCCTACAAAAAAAGATCTATGGCGAAGAACAGCCACCCAACCTGCCGTGGCGTATACCAGACGAATTACCACTGGCCGCGCTCATGGCTGGACAGGTTCGTGATCCCGAACTGTGGGCGGCGTTGCGTCACACCAATCTGCTGCGTTTTCTTGATGACTCGCGCGACAAAGCCGCAGACATTGTCCAGAGCCTGGATAAGCAAGCGGTCCTGGCTGGCTTCCCGGATATCGTCAGTGGAGACGAAACATGCTATCTCTACCTGCCCCCTGGCTGGGAAAGCGAGTCGTTTGTACACGAGCCGCATCGTCAGACGCAGCCCGCACCCCCTATTGTATATACACCAAACT
>DAOTTJ010000250.1:0-7519 GCA_034437695.1 Ktedonobacteraceae bacterium | reverse complement strand
CAGGACAGGATCTTGGTACTGCCGTTGTTTGCTCCAATGGGAGCGATGCATCTGTTGGCGTCGTTATGAACAAGGAGTACGCAATGCTCACGGTCACCGTCATCAAGCTGGATGATACAGTAGTAGTCGAGGATACTTCTGTAAGATCCGCATTTATAGATTTCGTCAATCTCAATATGTCAGTCGCGGCGATCGCCTCAAGTAAGGGCTTCCTGACCCTTGTCGATTTCGTCAGGATTGGCCCTATCTCGGCGTTCTTCCCGTTATAGATGGGCGAGGAGACGAGCAGATGAGGCAGCGTGCGATCGTCCCCATCTTCGCCCCCAATTGACTCGCCAGGCGATCCGAATCTGGCAGGTTCAAGCAAGCTGGGCCACTGCTGCGTCAAACGTGCAAGGTGGTCCAGTGGCCTGATCAGATATCATCTACTGTGCCACTCGTATGTCTAATGCTCACGCACCCTCATCCTCTTCCGAGGCGGCTTCGCAGAGAAGCAATAGTTGTGCTGCTCACCATTCAAGGCAAGTGACCTTGGCCCGCTTTTGGGGGGGTGGAGAAGAGAAATTTACTACAATACCAACAGGAGGGTTTTATGGGCAAATCGCAACCAACCTCCACCAAAGAATTCAAGCAACAAGCAGTACAACTCTTCGAAACGAGTGGAAAGACCAAAACACAAAGAGCAAGGGATCTCGGTATCTCCGATAGTGCATTAAAAATGGTGTAAAGAATATGGAGAGCGGCGAGAAGAAGCATTTCCAGGCAAGGGCCGTCAAACCACAAGAGAAGAGGAAAAGAGGAGACTGAGACGAGAAAATGAGAGACTGAGGCAAGAGAGGGAAATCCTAAAAAAAGCCATGAGCATCTTCGCGCAGCCCCATCCGTAACATTCGCGTTTATTGAGGCTTATCGTCACATTTTTCCGATCACTCGCCTATGTACAACGCTTGAAGTCTCGGAGAATGGGTACTTCCATTGGCGCAAAAGAGGCAAATGCCAGAGAAAACAGGATGATGAGCAGCTTGCGAAGCGTATCGAAGATGCGTATCATGATAATAGGGGCGTGTATGGAAGTCGTCGTATCCATGCAGAACGGAAAGAACAAGGAGTGCATTGTGGGAGAAAACGCATTGTTCGGCTGATGCAGGAACAGCAGGTGAGCGCCAGCAGAAAGCGACGAAAAGCGCACAAAACCGAGAGCGATCCGACTTCTCCTTACGCACCAAATCTGCTCCAGCGCGACGTTACCGCTGATGCGCCGAACAAAAAATGGATGACGGACATGACCTTTATTGCAACGCATGAGGGATGGTTGTATCTCGCAGGGGTGATTGATGGCTATTCGCGCAAGCTCATTGGATGGGCAATGGGCAAGGAACATGACGCAGAACTGGTCAAACAAGCCCTCCAGATGGCCATGCTCCGGCGACCGCCTGGAGCTGACCTGGTGCATCATTCGGACAGAGGCAGAGAATACACCAGCAAGAGCTATCAAGACCTGCTCCAGCAACACCACATGCACATCAGCATGAGCAGAAAGGGTGATTGCTATGATAACGCACTGATCGAGAGCTTTTGGGGAACCTTGAAAGAAGAGTGTTTTGGAGAAGAAATACCACAACCCAGAAAAGAGGCAAAAACAGCTCTCTTTGAGTACAGAGAAGTTTTCTATAATCAAAAAAGAAAACACTCTTCTTTAGGATATCTGAGTCTTATTGCACTTGAAAAGCAGGAAGAGATAAAAGAAGAGAATACTTGACAGAGATGTTTATAGGTGGTATACTTCTTTCTAGAAGATGAGCAGACATTTTACATCTCTCATTTGGCTCAACTTCCATGTTCGAGTCCTCCCCAAAAGCGGGTCAACATCACCCACACCACCCCAGGAACCTCTTGCGCTCTTTGCTCTCAAGCAGCGTTGTCTTGCTGTGCGCTTGCAAAAGATATTTTCGCCTTGACTCGTAATTCCCTTTTCAAGGGCGGATTTTGTTCCTGTTATAGGTTTTATATGTGTTACCGCAGGTAGACATTAAAAGAGTACTCGTGAAATTTAAATACTTTACGCGAACCGGGCCAAATATATATGATATTTCCCCCTGAAACATTAATTACTTGATTTGACAATAGGCATTTAATCTGGTATGTTTTGGTTATAAAGCTAATTTTGTGTGGATAGTAAAAAATTTTTATAACATAGTATGTTATGCTGTAAAAATGTGTAAAATATGTACGTAATGTTTATGCATATTACGTACTGCACAATCCACATAATTCTCTGCTTATACCCTTATAGGGGTTCATATATATCTTTGGTGACTGGCATTTTAAAATATGGAATTAAAAATGGTGGTGTGGATGTGAAATATAGAGCAATACACTTATAAATGCTCTTTTCACCAGAATATGTGTGAACTATGTCTCGTGAAATCGACATGAAAGGTATAACAAACATGAACACATTGAAAAACACAATGATTCGTACTTATACTCAGTCAGACGGTTATAGCACTCATTACCGGCTGTGGGGAACCGCTAAGGGCGACGATGTTGTGGTAATGCTGCACGGAGGCATGAGCCACTCGGAGTGGCAGGAACCCCTCGCCGAGGAGATCCTGGCCAGATCAGAAGTTTCGTTCATCGCGACGGACCGCCGGGGTTCGGGACTCAATACGCAGGATCGAGGACACATGGACTCTTCGGAGAGAGTTATCGAAGATGTAGTCGAGTTTCTCCAGTCTCTCCAGGGGTCATTTACCCGAGTTCATTTGGCGGGTTGGTGTTTTGGCGGGCAGATTGCCTCGACGGTTGCGGCACGGTTGGCAGACAAAGACGTGATTTCCACCCTGATCCTGATCGCTCCAGGCTTCTTCTTCAATGAGCGTTATAGCGATGTGCTGGGGCTATCGATCGAGTCCGCCCGCCAAGCTATCGCGGAGTTCAACCTGACGCCAGAACTGAATAGAGCCTACATTCAATTGCCTCTTCAGCCAACAGATTTCACTGTTCGCTCTGACTGGCAACAGTTTATCGCCAACGATCGGCTGCGCCTCACCAAAATCACCGAGGGTACCATACAAGTCTCTGAGGAGATTGCCGAGCAGGCTGAGAAAGCATTTCCCCAGATTGGAAATATTCCCAAACTTGTCGTTTTCGGAACCAACGACAGGCTAGTCGATATCGAGCGTGTTCGCGAGTTTGTGCTCAGCCACAAATCCCCCGTTGTCGGGAATATCGCCACTGGCCATGCAGTCCAGTTCGAGCAACCGGAAAAGCTGGCTGAGGTAGTCCTCTCATTCTTATCACAGGTTCAATAAGTGGGATGTTATCCCAGGTAGAACCATCACTGGCGACCTGGTAGCTGAGGCTACGAGACCTGACCACCAAGTTTCGTAGCCTTATCATGAAGTATCACAGCTATGAATATCGAGCATAGGTGATAACAAGCTGAAACTATCAAGGAGAAGATTCCATTGCCATATAATCAAGAGATTAGAAGGCTTCATGGTGAAATAGCGCCCGAAGCTAACGACAAATCGTCCTCAGAGGATTCTCAGTTGTACTTCGCGGCCTCAAAGCCGGACCTGGATTGCGAAGAAATCGGGGTCGCGGATCTGGTCGAGGTGTGGGCGCTGCGGAGTCCAGAACTGCTCGCCGTCCGTGAACCTGGCGGTAAATTGACTCTAACCTATCGTGAATTATGGGAACGATCGGGATGGCTCGCGTCAGCGCTGGCCGAGGCCGGCGTTCGGAAGGGTGATCTGGTCGCGATCGATCTGCCCCGCTCCGCTGATCTGGTGGTAGCATTTCTAGGCGTCATCCGCGCTGGCGCGGCCTACCTGCCGCTTGATACCCTGGCCCCTTCCGATCGTATCACGGGAATTATCGAGGAGTCGGGTGTTCGCGTGGCAGTATGTGCGTCGTCAGGAAGTCGTATACAGGCATCGAATGTGCAATTGCTAGCGATCCCGTGCCAGCCGCCAGACAATCGACCACCAACGGACACGGCATCCGGCACGGACGCGATCTACGTCACTTACACGTCTGGCTCGACGGGACGCCCAAAGGGCGTTGTGATTCCGCATCGTGGGGTCGCCAAGCTTGTCCTTACCCCGGATTACTTTAGAATAGAGCCAGATGAACGGGTGGCCAATATAGGGAACCCGGCCTTTGACATAACTACATTGGAGATCTGGCATACCCTGGTGTCTGGCGCGACTGTCGTGCCATTTCCACAGTTCACTGATATAGGTATGGACGAGTGGCTGGCGTTACTGCGTGAAGAGAACATCACCACGATGTTCCTCACCACCTCGTTGTTCCACACCATTGCATGGGAACGACCTGATACATTTGCTGTGTTGCATAACCTGTTAGTTGGTGGGGAACAACTCGATCTTGCAGCCGTCCGGCAGGTGTTGGCGGCTGGTTCTCCCATGCGATTGGTAAATGCATACGGTCCCACGGAAGTGACCGTCCTCGCAACCTTTTTTGCATGTACAGAACAGAGTCTAATTGGCGTGGACCGGGTGCCGATCGGTTATGCATCGCAACAGGCCGAGTTGTTTGTGCTCGATGATGACTTGCAAATGACTCCATCGGGTGAGGTGGGGGAACTCTGCCTTGGAGGCCCACGATTGGCCACAGGCTACCTGAATCGTCCTGAACTGACCAGCGAACGATTTGTGATCGAACCAGTGTCCGGCCAGCGGATCTATCGGACCGGTGATCTCGTTAGGCAACTGCCTAACGGAGCGCTAGAGATGATCGGGCGACGAGACCGTCAGGTTAAGCTACGCGGTTTCCGCATCGAGTTGGAAGAGATTGAACGAGTCGCAGCGGCAACGGGCCTAGTCGATGCCGCGTTCGTGGAAAAAGTAGGCGAAGGCGCATCCGCTGCACTGGTCGGTTTTGCCCTGCCCGCACATGGGCAAGCCGCGAGCACGGTCGCTGAGGAGTTGCCCCGGCAGTTATCCTCCCGGCTCGCCGAACATCTCCCTGATTACATGGTACCGTCCCGCTGGGTAGTGCTGTCCGATTTACCATTGGGAGCAACAGGCAAAGCGGACCGGGCCGCGATGGTTGCAATGTTGGCCCCGCTGGCGTCGGCGGACGCGCAGGGTGTGCTCGATGAGTGGCCAGTCGAACCTCTCTCCCTTGAGATCAGGACGATCCTGCAAGACTTGCTTGGGACATCGCGACTGGTGGCCGGGGCAAGCTTCGTAGAGTCAGGCGGAAACTCAATCCTTGCGATGCGAACTGCCTACAGGATTCGGCAGCGACTTGGATTGCCTCTGGAGCCAAGCGATGTCCTCCGCGCTCCATCTATGAAGGATCTGATCAACCATCTGAGTGGCATGGTTGCGCAGGAATCCTGATCGCTCTGACCTAGTCCCGTCGCTCAGCGACTGTTTCTCATTCCTCTTCTCATTCCGGCGTAGAAATGATTTCTACACCTTTGAGAGAATCTTTCCCTTTACAAGCAACTTTATAGCAATCTGTGAAAGAGCTTTCATCGGAGAAACAAAAAATATGGTAAAAACAACTCATCAAATAACTGGTTTAGATACATCCCATTCTCAATACACTTCGCTAGAGAGCGCTAGCGGTTTCCCTCTGTCCTTTACCCAGGAGAGCCTGTGGCTGGCCGATAAGATGTCTCGTCAGGATGGGCCAGCCTATAACGAACCCACCGCGTTCCGGGTTACCGGAAAATTGCACGTGGAGATCTTGAAGCAGGCTATGCACCAGATCGTTGAGCGCCACGACGCACTTCGCACAGGGTTTATCGAAACAAGTCAAGGCTTGCGTGCGGTAGTCCATGACCAGTTTTTAGAGTTTGTGGATGTGTTCGACCTTCGTGAGGCGGACGCGCAGGAGGCGAATACACGCGCTGAAGAACTGGTCATCAGCAGTTATCGTCTCCCGTTTGACCTGACCATATGTCCACTGCTACGCGCCGTTATCGTGTTGCTGCCCGGCGATGAGAGCATCGTCGCGCTGACCATTCACCATATTGTGACTGATGGATGGAGCATTGCCCTCATCCTCGATGAGATCCGCCAGCACTATCAATCGCTGTGCCTCGCGGGAAAACCGGCAAATCTGCCCGCTCCTGTGGTTCGCTATGCAGGCTATGCGCTCAAGCTCAGACAGGATTTTGAGCGTGGAGCCTTCAATGCCGGTATTGGACGTTGGAAAGAGATCCTGAAAGATGGACCTGAATTGCTACGCATGCCTCTGGACTTTCCACCACCAATCGGACAGACCTTCAATGGCTCAAGTTGCTCGCTTCGCGTACCCGGCGCGGACCTCGCTGCTCTGTTCGATGTGTGCCGCCTTGAATGTCGGAGTACCGATTTCAACGTGCTACTGGTTGCGTACGCGGTGTTGCTGAACCGTTATACTGGCCAGGACAGGATTGCAATCGGGACGACAGTGCTCAATCGGAGCAGCGAAGAATTGCTCGATATTGTCGGGTGCTTCGTTAATACTGTCCCGCTGGTTCTCGACATCGAGGAGGACATGACCTTCCGCGAACTCCTGACGCGGGCCGAGAATATATCCTATCAAATGCTACATCATGGGGACGCGCCCTACATCAAGGTACTGGCAAGCCTCGATATTGCCTTCGATCCAAGTCATAATCCGATCTTCCAGACTATGCTCACGCATCTGGGAGAGCGCCCAACACTCGACCTCGGTCAGGGTATCAGTTGCAAGCCATACCCGGTCAGGCGCGTTGCAGCGAAATACGAAGTGCTGATCTACGTCAGTGAATATGATGGCCAGGTCGAATTCGAAGCCGAATTTAATACGGATCTCTTCAACACCGAGACAATCGAGCGCATGCTGCGCCACTATGCTCTCCTGCTCACGCGGCTCGCTGTGGATATCGATGCAAAAATATCCACTGTATCATTCTTGTCCGACGATGAGAAAAAACTCGTACTTGACATCTGGAATAATACGAAGCTCGACTACCCAGCCTCTACAGTTGTTGATCTGTTTGAAGAACGAGCTGCGCAATATCCGAGTGCCATCGCTGTCGAGTTTGAGGGCAAGTCACTGACCTACGACAGGCTCAACCGCCTGGCCAATCAGGTTGCGCATTTCCTCGCGCAGAAGCAACAGGCGTCTGCCCCGCCCTTTATCGGTGTATATATGGAACGCTCACTGGAGATGGTTGTCGCGCTCCTGGCTATCGTCAAGGCGGGACTTGCTTACGTTCCGATCGATCCTGAATATCCTGCCGAGCGGATCAACTTCATGATCGAAGACGCACAACTCGCTCTCATTCTCACTCATGAGCAGCACCAAGCGAGCCTAATGAGCGGAGAAGCAGAGATCGTCGTGCTGGATAGCACGCAACCACGCACTGAGGATGATGCGAACTTCAAGCGAACCCTGTCACCAGACTCCCCAGTGTATATGATCTATACATCAGGCTCGACCGGGCGGCCAAAAGGCGTGGTAAACCGCCACGTATCGCTGTTTAACCGGCTGTACTGGATGCAGAATG
>DAOTTJ010000249.1:0-17910 GCA_034437695.1 Ktedonobacteraceae bacterium | reverse complement strand
CAACAGAGAAATCTGGGATGACTCATAGCTTGCTTTACTCTGCTCTAGAAAGCATCGGGGAGGTACGTTTGCGCCGAACCATCGGCTTTCTTGAAGACTTTATCTGGCTGGACCACCCATGCTGGCAGATTGTCGCCTTTAATATATTGATCAAGGGTCTGGAAAACCAGGGGGCCCAGGCGTGGATTGGACTGCACAACCGCGTATTCTTCACCTGAAAGCACCAGGTTGATCGCATCTTTTGTGCCATCGATAGAGACAACCTTGATCCCCTGCCCCGGCTGCTTTCCCGCAGCCTTGAGAGCGGTAATTGCACCAATCGCCATTTCATCGTTGTGCGCAAATACACCCTTGATATTCGGATATTGCTGGATCAGGGTGGCCATCACCTGCTGACCCGTTGCGCGGTCGAAGTTGGCCGTCTGCTCAACCACGATTTTAATGCCAGGCGCTTTCGTGACCAGTTCACCGTCAAAGCCACCACCGCGCAGGATCGCGGGCGAGGAACCCGTGGTACCGGTCAATTCAACGATAGTTGCCACTGTTTGTGGACCACCCAGGGCCTCGATCAGCGCATCAGCAGCCAACGCACCCTGTTTCTGAAAATCTGAACCGACAAAGGTAGCGAAATCACGCCCAGGCGTGGCCATGCTCTCGTTGACATCGCGGTCAACGACGATCACAGGAATACAGGCCTTGCGAGCGTCAAGGATCGCTTTGGCTTCAGCGTCTTCCGTGTGAGGATCGACCAGCAATACATCAGGGCGGTCGTTGATCAGATTCTCAATATCCTGAACCTGCTGATCGTCCGAATTATTCGCATTGGTTTTCAACAACTGGTAGCCATCGGCTTTCGCCTGATCTTCAATGCTTGCCTCTTCGGCATAGCGCCAGGCTCCATCAAGAGCATTCTGCGACCACGCAACCTTATGAGCACTTGTCAGCTTGACAAACTGTGTGTTACTGCCAGCCGTGCAACCAGGGTGAATATCAGCGGTCGTGCTCCCGCTACCCCCGCCACAGCCCACAATCAAGAATGCCAGGAGACTGATCGCTCCGATATTTGCCCAGAAAGATTTCTTTTGGGAAAAACGACGGAATTGCATCTAGAACCAACCTTTCAAATAGATGGACAACATTGCCCCGCGAACAACGATGATCTGCTTTAGCTCGACCGACTGACTCTGTCCCGGCGGCAAAACGCTCGACCTTCTTATCCCCGATACGGCAAAGAGTACCCCCGTCCGCATCTGAGAAACTAATGTAACATCGACTTTTGTCGATTTAAAACAAAGAGAAACCAGGGGAAATTGAAGCGCGTAAATTTGCCTGCGGCGGCGGAAATGGATGGGTAACTATCAGGTGTATGAGCTTGTTAGCTCCCTGTCTGAACTACATGTGCATAGAGCCTTCTTGCTGGAAGAGTCGCAAGACGGTGCTAGAATGATTGAAATAAAGGTCTATGATTGCCAGGTGTTGTGTCTCTCATGGAGAGGGTACATACAAAAGGGTTGAAATACCTGGCTGGGGTAAGAGACAGAGCTGTCTACACAAAATGCGCCTCACCTCCTTTGGTGGGTAAGCAGGCCAACATCATGGAGAGGTGTTGGTACCACTCTGTTCATTTAATCGCTTCAATTTAATCGCTTAAACAGAGTATAATGATGAGAGGATAGTTTGTCAAGGGATGTTCTTCGTGCTCAAAAAGAAGCGCTCAAGCGCCCTGTATCTAGATAGGGGCTATATAATGCTCGGCGCGTGGCCCCTCCCCTTGAACAAAGGATCGGGTTGTGAGCGTGGAGGCTGTGGCCTCCATGCTCACAACCCGATCCCAAAACCCTGGGGTGGGGGGATCGTAAGCGGAGCATTCCATAGTCTGGCTCTGGAGACCGGAGAAATCGACATGGTCGCGATTGTATTGTATAATCTAAAACGTTTATACGTTTCAATAGGAAGAATATTCAGAATGACAACACTTTCCGATGTCGCTCGCCGGGCGAAGGTGACAACCGCTACCGTTTCCAATGTGATTACGCAGCGTGTGCCAGTCAGCGAAAAAACGCGTGTGCGTGTCCTTGAGGCCATTGAAGAGCTGGGATATCGTCCTAATCTGGTGGCGCGTGGTCTGGCTCAGGGCAAGACACTGACCCTTGCGCTGGTCGTGCCAACCATCTCAAACCCTTTCTTCGCTGAAGTTGTGGAAGAGGTTGCGCGGATTGCCGATCAACACGATTACGAGTTGCTTTTGAGCATGACGCATAACTCGCCTGAAGAGGGCAAACGTCACCTGGACCGCATGGCGAGTCGCTGGGTTGATGGCTTCATAGTCATGGGTATGGCCGGCGATATTACTGATATTCTGTCGCTCAAAGAATCTGGCAAAAAAGTGGTCTTGAGTGTCTGGAATCAAGATCCACGTACCGAGTATTTGCCGATTGTTGATATTGATTTTCGCGTCGCGGGTGAATTGGCCACGCGGCATCTGCTAGAATATGGACATCGGCGTATTGCGGCGATTTTAGAGGAGCCTGTGCAATATACGCGCCGTCAGGGCTTTCAGGCTGCTCTGGCCGAAGCAGGTCTGGCAATTCCCGAGGCATATATTCGCCA
Source organism: Ktedonobacteraceae bacterium (assembly GCA_034437695.1). Taxonomy (GTDB): domain Bacteria; phylum Chloroflexota; class Ktedonobacteria; order Ktedonobacterales; family Ktedonobacteraceae; genus Paraktedonobacter. The sequence goes on along the minus strand of DAOTTJ010000249.1, from coordinate 15,300 downwards.
GGGAGATTCGTCTTTTGAGAGCGGCTATCAAAGCACTCTGGCCCTTTTAGACCTCGCAGAGCCGCCTACGGCGATTTTTGCCGGCAATGACTGGATGGCCCTGGGAGCCATTGAAGCAATCACGAGCAGAGGTCTGACTGTCCCGGCCGACCTTTCGGTGGTTGGCGTTGACGATATTAGTCTGGCCGCCCATTCCAAGCCGCGTTTGACGACGATCAGGACTCCTAAACGGGAAGTGGCTAGAGCCGCCACCGAGCTATTATTGCGTTATATCCAGCATACCGATAGCCTTGAACATGCTTTGAAGATTCTGGTTAGCCCCAACCTGGTTGTACGCGAGTCGACTGCACAACTGGTCTAAGCGTGCCTGACCCCTCTACAAGGTCTGTTACCTCTCCATCTGCCAGAAAAGCTTCAGTGGATGATTGACGTGAATGGCTGTGCAATGTACAATACGGTATCCTCAATGTCAGATGCAGGTAGAAACAAGTATGGCAGATAAAGATACGCGTACCAACCTTATCTTGCAGGCCCTCCGCCAGCATGGACGCGTTGATGCGGAAGAGCTAAGCCGACAGTTTGCTGTGAACTCTTCAACCATCAGGCGTGACCTGGAAAAGCTTGACCGCCAGCACCTTTTGCGGCGCATTCATGGCGGAGCTGTTCCTGTGGATATCCTTTCCTACAGTACCTATGGGCAGAACCTGACTTTTCAGATCAATATGGACAAATTCCCCGCCGAGAAAACACGGATTGCCCTGGCCGCCATCGCTCTGATCGAGCCTGGCGATACTATTGCTCTCTCTCCCGGCACAACGACAACCTATCTGGCTCGTCATATTCGCTATTCTCCTCTGCAGGATCTCCATATTGTTACGAATGCGGTGAATATCGCTATGGAATTGGCGAGCGTGCCTGGGATCACCATCACGTTGATTGGCGGACTTCTGCTGCCCGATTTTTTTGCCCTGGTTGGTCCCTCAGCTGAACACGAGTTAAAAGAGATCTATGTCACCAAGGCGTTTATTGGGGTCACTGGCCTTCATCCTGTACGGGGCCTGACTGGTCCAAATCAATTAGAAGCGTTTACCCACCGTATCATGCTTGAACGCGCTCAACAGGCCATCGTTCTGGCAGATCACACGAAACTTAATCATATCGCGCTCTACGCGATTGCCCCTATCACAGCTCTCCGTACGGTCATTACGGATCAAGAGGCCTCCCCAGAGATTGTTCAACAATTGAGAGATCAAGCTATCGATGTACGGGAAGCATAACGATACACTCTGCTGATGAATACGTCGCGCTTCTTTCTCCTCTGACTTCTCATAGGCAGATATTTGCACGAATGTGCAAAATCAATTCACAAAAGCGCATTGACAAAGCATATTCGAGCAATTATACTTGAATTATTCAGTGGACAGGCCGCTGTTTAGTCTGAAAGCGCTGGGGGAAATCCTCATGAAAGTGTTGTTATGAAAGTTCTGGTGACTGGCGGAGCCGGATATATTGGCTCGCATACGGTTCGTGAGTTGACCCGCCAGGGATACGAGGCGGTGGTCGTAGATATCGTGGCCCGCCCGACCCTCCAGGCTGTGCTGGATGTGCCGTTTCTTCAGGTGGACCTGACGGATGCTGCACAATTGGAGCGCATTTTTAGCGATGTCAAACCCGAGGCTGTTATCCATTTTGCTGCTTCAAAAGCTCCTGGTGAATCGATGGTCGAGCCAACTAAGTATTTCCGCAATAATGTGTATGGGACGCTCTTACTCCTCGATACGATGGTCCGCCATCAGGTCAACCATCTGATCTTTTCCTCCAGCTGTTCAGTCTTTGGGACACCGCAGGTCTTGCCCGTCACCGAGCAGACGCCATTTGGTCCTGAAAGCGTTTACGGCGAAACGAAGCTGATGGGCGAGACGCTCTTGAAATGGTTTGATGTAACAAAGGGGATCAAGTCGGTAGCTTTGCGCTATTTTAACGCCTCGGGCGCTGCGCTGGATAATGCCATCGGTGAAGATTGGGATACGACCTCAAATCTCATTCCACTGATTATGAAAGCAGCGCTGGGGAAAAGAGCTTCGATCAGCGTTTTCGGGAACGATTATCCCACACGTGACGGCACTGCAATTCGCGACTACATCCATGTGGTCGATCTGGCTACCGCGCACGTCAAAGCACTTGAATATCTGCTCGCCGGCAACCAGAGCACGGCTTTTAATCTGGGTACCGGGATTGGCTGCACCGTCCAGGAGGTAGTTGACGCCGCGCGGAATGTCAGCGGGAAAGCTTTCCTTGTCGAGTATGCGCCGCGTCGACCGGGCGATCCAGTTGCCATCTGGGCCGACACCAGCAAGGCCGAACGCGAACTTGACTGGAAGGCACTCTATGATCTGGAAACCATCGTCAAAACAGCCTGGGTCTGGCATAGCACCCATGTTGAGGGTCTTGAGGGATGAGCGCGGATATGAGCAGCTTACACAGCAACGCTTCCTGGGAAGAGCGCTGGCATCCTTTGCGCGAAGAATGGGTAGTCATTGCGGCCCATCGCCAGAATCGTCCCTGGATAGGCGCTCTGGTTGAGTCTGAAAACAAGACGCTGCCCGCCTATCTCTCAGATTGTTATCTCTGTCCAGGCAATCAGCGGGTCGGCGGATCGATAAATCCCGATTACAAAACGACGTATGTGTTCGACAACGACCATCCCTGCGTTGATCTCGCCGCGCCAGACTGTGTGCCAGTCGCTTTGCCTTATCGCTCACGTCCCGCTCAAGGCTTTGCCCGCGTCGTCTGCTATAGTCCGCTCCATCACCTGACAATGGCAGAGATGCCGCTCGCGACGATCGAGGAGATCGCTGGCGTCTGGCAACAGCAAACCTCTCAGTTGGGCGGTCATCCGACTGTGAACCAGGTGCTCTGTTTCGAGAACAAGGGTGACATTGTCGGGGTCTCCAATCCACATCCGCACGGCCAGGTGTATGCCACCAATTTTGTGTTTAAAACGACTAGCGATGAGCTTGCCGCCTCTCAACGTTACTTTAACGAAACCGGCCGTCCTCTTTTCCAGGATATTATTCTGGCTGAGCAAAAAGACGGACGACGCTTGCTCTATGAAGATGAGTATGTTATTGCCTTTGTTCCCTATTTTGCACGCTACGCATACGAAGTCTATATTGCTCCTAAACGGCTCGTTTCGCATGTACATCTCTTGAATGAGAACGAGCTTGTCTCGCTGGCGCAGGCGCTCAAAGCGGTTACGGTGCGCTATGATAATCTCTGGCAGATGTCATTTCCGTATGTGATGTCGTTGCACCAGGCCCCGACCGATGGTGCCGACTACCGTGCTTATCATTTCTTTCTGGCCTTCCACCCTCCTTTACGCCGTCCAAATGTGCAAAAGTTTCTGGCTGGACCCGAGATTGGCGGCGGCAATTTTGTGAGTGATACGCTTCCAGAAGAGAAAGCGGCTGAACTCCTGGCTGTCTCGACGCGTCACTACCGAGCAAGAGAGGAAATGCTATGATTCGTGAAAAAGAGGTCCTTCTGCAACGCATCCTTGCGATCCACGTGGCTATTCGTGAGCAGGTTGTGCGTTCGTGTGAGGATGTGTCTGTCGAACAGCTTGTTGAGATTGTGGCTGAGCAGGCTGGCGATACGATCTTTGCTATCGATCGTATCTCAGAGGATGTGCTGCTCGAACATTTTGCTCATTTAGGCGCTACATGGTCATTTGTCTTGATCGCGGAAGGCCTGGGCGAGGATGGTATCACTGTCTTTCCGCAGGGAACTGATCCAGCGCAGGCCGAATTGCGCATTATTATCGATCCCATCGATGGCACGCGTGAGATCATGTACCAGAAGCGTCCCGCCTGGATCTTAACAGGGGTAGCACCCAATCGCGGTTCAGCTACCACTCTGGCCGAGATTGAACTGGCCGTCCAGACGGAGATCCCGCTCGTCAAACAACATCTAAGCGATACATTGTGGGCATTGAGCGGTGAGGGCTATGGGGCAGAACGCTTTAATCGCCTCACAGGCGAGACGCTCCCGCTTCACCTCAGGCCATCCCAGGCCAGCACGATTGCTCAGGGCTTCGGGGGGATTGCTCGTTTTTTTCCTGGAAGCCGCGCCGCTCTGGCTGCGATTGACGATGCTGTGGTCGAGCAGGCTCTGGGACCCATCCAGACGGGCAAGGTGCTGGCTTTCGAAGATCAGTACATCTCAACGGGTGGACAGCTCTATGAATTAATGGTGGGACATGATCGCTGGATCGCCGATCTCCGTCCTGTCGTCTATCCAGCGGAAAACGCTGGTCTCTGCTGCCATCCCTATGACCTGTGTACTGAACTGATTGCTCGCGAGGCAGGGGTCATCGTCACCGATCACCAGGGTCAGCCCCTGAGCGCTCCTCTGGATGTGACAACGGGTATCGCCTGGATGGGCTTTGCCAATCTGAGCCTCCACCAGCAGATTGCTCCTTTTCTCTACACGGTGTTAGAGCAGTATCAGTCTCTGGACGATATCTTATAAGCCGGAGCTTTATTTGAGGCACCCGGTCAGCTTTGGGACGCTTGCAGACAACGCTGTGCGGAACGTTTATACACGGTGGCATGCGCTCATAGCTTCTGCGTCCCGTTGGAGTCGACCATCAAACCCTGGTGCCACGCGTGGGCCGCCGCTTGCGTGCGGTCCGTGAGGTGCAATTTGCTCAAGATATTGCTTACATGCCCCTTGACGGTCTTTTCGCTCAGAATAAGCTTGCTGGCAATGGTTGCGTTTGTTTCGCCTTCTGCAATTAGACGCAGTACGTCGAGTTCGCGTTCGGTGAGTTCCGCGAAGGCCGCTGGGACCGGGGGTTTAAACTCGCGCACCTCTTGAATGATCCGCGAGGCTACGCGTGGATGCAGGACCGATTCGCCCCGAGCTGCCTTTCTGACCGCTTCAACGAGTTCAGTTGGATGAATGTCTTTCAGTGTATAGGAGAGCGCCCCCGCACGTAGCGCTGGAAAAATGTTCTCGTCCTCATAATACGAGGTGAGGACGATGATCTGTGAGCGCGGACTCACTTGCTTGACGCGGCGTGTCGCTTCTACTCCGTTCATGCCAGTCATCAGCAGGTCCATGAGTACGACATCAGGCAGGTATTGCTGGGCAAGCTGAACTGCCTGCTCACCCGCTTCCGCCTCGCCGACGATCGCGAGGTCTGGCTGAGCCTCAAGGAAGGCGCGTATTCCCTGCCGCACCACGCTATGGTCGTCGACAATGAGAACGCTGATACGCTGTGCCGCTTGTTGTGTCATTAGATCACCTCTCTGTCAGAGGCAAGCGCTCCTGTCGTTGACCCTGACGTTTTTTTTGCTTTTGCGTGCGGGTAAGGACACTGTGCAACTATGCGTGTTCCCTCGCCAGGCCTGCTCGCTATACGCAGTGTCCCATGAAACGCTGCGGTCCTTTCGCGCATCGACTGCAAGCCAACACCATTTTTTAGCGCGAGTGCCGGGTCGTCCGGTTCGAAGCCACAGCCATTATCCTCAAGGACGAGCGTTACCTGATCTTGTTTGCACGATACGTCGAGGTTCACCGCAGAAGCACGACTGTGCCGGGCAATATTCGCGAGCGCTTCCTGTATGATACGCAGCAGTGCTTCTTCCATGAGCGGCGGTAGGATGCAGGCGTCAATGTGCTGCTGAACGGGGATCTGTTGCTGTCGACTCCACGTGGCCGCATACTCCTGGAGCGCGGTTGCCAGACCTTTTTCATCCAGTACAGAGGGACGCGACGATTGGATCAGCGCGGTCAATTCCTGCTGCACCTGGTATGCCAGGGCTTCGGAGTTTTGTAGGTGGGTACGCGCTGCTTCTGGCTGCGTATCCAGCAGGGTACGCGCTGTGCTTATCTGCATGGTGAGTGCAAAGGCGTGCTGTTTTACTCCGTCGTGCAGGTCGCGCAAGATGCGTGTCCGTTCAGCCAGACGTGTATTCTGCTCGGTGAGCATCTTTTGCTGCTCTATACTCTCAAGCAGTCTTTCCCCCATGAGATTGAACTGCTGCTCCAACATTGCTATCTCATCTTTTTTTCTAATTTGCACACGCTGGGTGTACTCTCCTGCGGCAAATTGTGTGGTCGCTTCGACAAGGTATTGCATGCGGTCGAGCAGTCCACGTGTGACGATGAGACTGAGCGTTGCTCCCAGCGGTATCGTCATCAGGAGAATGCTCAGTGCGATGAGCAGGAAGCCTCCTGCGAAATTGGTAAAGAAGGAGCTGGTCGAGACTTCAGGTGGCAACTGGATATAGATCGCTCCGCTAATCTGTCGCCTCTGGTTAAGCACAGGGACGCTGGCCTGACCAATACGCCCGGTTGCTGTTCCTACGATCTGTTGTGCCTCCTCGCCTTGCAATGCGCGTACGACCAGTGTCTTGCCTGAAGCGAGCAATGTGACGGCTGGAAGGTGAACCGGATACTCATGTGGGTTTGAACTGGCAAGGACAGCCCCGTCGGGCGCAATCAGCAGGGCAAAGGCTACGAGTTGTGAACCTTGATACGGGAAAGCAATATAAGGAACGCTGTTCGTCGCGTCTGGATTGGTCGTATCTCCTTCGGCTGTTGGGGTAAGCGTTGCAGGGACATTGGGGACAAAGGTTAGCGCTGGCTTCAGCGACCCCCCTTGACCAACCTGGGTGCCTGCGAGCCGGGCATACGCGTGAGCGATACGCTCCGCGTTTCCCAATTCTGTCGAGTCAAATCGCGGTGAAAAGACAACGACAAACAACACGATAGAGACACACAGCGTCTCCAGGAGTAGCATTGCTGCCACAGATACGCCTGTAAACGAGAACATCATGCGTATGCGTAGACTTGACTTCCAGTTCGGCATCATGGCCACACTCTCTTCATTAGATGCATCTCATCTTAGCATATATCCTGCCTCAATCGGACACGTCACTTGCGCGAGGGTCTTTTGGTGAGGCGTGCCAGAAACAAAAAGACCCCCACGATCCTATGTGGTCCGTATGGTTCGTATGCTTGCATCCGCGTGATGTGTCCCTCCGCGACCTCGAAGATGAATACCTGCGGAAGTTTAGCCGCTTCCCGGCTTTCAAGATATGGTGCGTCACCGTCTCTACTGCCGCGCGTTGGCCGTCTGTTGACTCAAAGTAATTCACGATGGTATAGCCAAAGGAGCGCATTCCATCCATCGCTTCTCGGAAGCCTTCGGTGATGACCGCCTTCCACTGCATCCGCTTGACTGGAAAGTGGGGGTCGATGAGGATTGCATCGGCGGCAAAGTTTTGCATCAGCGTGTCCAGAGCTTTGCCTTCAACCGTGGCAAATGTATGTACGATGAGATCATGTAAGGATGTGTCCATGTGAAATCTTCTCCTTTGTATCTCTGTATATATGACAGTGAGCTATATCGCGACGGTGTGTACGCAGGTCAATGGGTGGTTAGTTTGAGCGCCACGGCTGTCAGGAAGAGCGCAAAGGTCATGATCACCGACCAGACACCAACGATATGGAACCGCTCTGCATGTTTGACGAGCGCCTGCCAATTCTTTGGGGGCGCGTCGAGTGACCAGTCCATCGTGGCGCTGTTGATAGGGACGGTACCAACGATCCTGATCAAGATCCAGATGAGCAGGGTGAGTACTCCCAGAACCCGGAACCAGAGTCCAGGCGCAGCCCCATCAAGGATCGTTACAACGATCCCCGTGACTGCTGTCGGCACGAAGATAGCGGGTACCAGTACGCGCAGCTTCATTACCAGCGCCTGACGGAGCTGGAGCTGCGACCGTTCGTCGAGCACCTCGGCAGATGTGCTTACACTGTAGTGGATCACGGTCTCTATACCAGCCAGGAGACCGGCGAAGAAGACATTCACGAAGTCGAGAAAGATGGTGAGATTCATAGTTCTTTTCCTTTCCCTTCACACAGGGATATCTAGCGTATTGCTAAAAGCGGGGTAGCAAATGTGTATCGATGTGGCAAGTATACCCGCCGTCAAGAGGGTTTGTGATCCATCCAGAGACGGGGAGTGGGGGGGCTTGAGATGTGTTTTGTTTCTCTGGTCTCTATGTTCTCTTCTATGCTGATGGAAAAAATCACTCTCGTGTTGCGATTATGCCAAATGTCCCCGGATTGCGATATAATGAGGTATCGTTCTTTACTATAGATTTTAACCACACAGAGGGTCTGAACGACGCGCCCGAAAAAGCATATTCAGGCTCTTGCTCGCCAGAAGAAAGGACAACGCTTGTGGGATACGATGTTTCTCCAAAGGGAGCCATAGACGTGCTCAAGGATCTCAAAGAATCAAATACTGCGCTTGCTCTGATCGTCAGCGAAACGGACGATCAGAAAAACGTCCATGCAGCTTTTGCGCCAAAAATCATTGGCTATCTTGAAACTCTTCTCTCTAAAGAGAAGGGCATCCAGTTGGTTATCGGTCTGGCCAATGGGCAGCAAAGCGTGACGATCCAACCCGAGGGAGCGACCAAACATGCTTCATCAGAAGCCTGCCGACCCGTTGACCATAAACTGGTTGAGAAACATCAGCCAACAGGTGCGGTCGTCCTGATCGATCCTGGCATGAATGACCAGACACTCATCTGCTTTGATCAGGAGTACAATGAGGTTTTCCAGCCTCCGTTCATTACCCTGGGCCACGAACTCATTCATGCGCTTCATTTCACGACTGGAACGGCCGCCGATGAGCAAGCTGAGATTTCTCATCCAGATTATCACAACTACGAGGAAGAGCAGACCATCGCTTCCGGCGACCCGACGGAGAATATGTTACGTGTTGAGCATAATTTTACTCCGCGCTTTGGGCATAATGGCAAAGACCAGCGGTTCCCTCATCTCATTAATTATCCAGACCGGATTCCATTGTCAGATCTGGCCCAGCTAACCGAGATTTCGGCGCACGATATTATTCAGGCCAATCACGATATTTTCTCTGATCCATATAATTCCGAGGTCCGGCGGATGCTACAAGGAACCAGGGCGCAGGTAAAGATGCTCGTCTCCCAGAGTGTAAATCTTCAACAACGCGTGGCAGAACTGGCTGATAAGGTGCTCTGGGACAGGTTCTCATCCGTGGATTTTGCGAATATTGATAACAACCTGGGTCAGAGCATTCTCCTGGCGTTTTTTACCCATAAAGATAACCAGGATTGGACGGATCGCGTAATGGTTGAAGGCCTTATGAACTTTGCTAGCTTCGTAGACAATGTAGGTGATGAGACTCTGGGAGGCTTTGTCGAGCGCCACCAGAATGGTCAGCTCGGCGCTGCCATTCGTGGCGACGCCGATCTCCGTCGTCTCATTCTTGGTTCTCCGGCCTTCGCTGAAGCCCTGAACGAGGAAGAAGAGGTACACGATCCAGTCGTTCTGCTTCTACAGGCCAACGCTGTTTTCACCACAGCGTACATTCTACGCACGATGGATATGGACGATCTGCTTGAGGCTCTGACGATACCACCTGAGGATATCATCCGATCCGCCGATCCAGCTACTATCCTTTGCCAGCAACTTGTTGTGCCAGGATGGTACACGCATTATGTTTCCCAGTCACAACTTGTCTCTGAAGAGCTTTTCAAGGCCATTGAACAGCGTTACAAAGTCTCTGCCGGCAAGGTAAAAGCGGCCAACAGACATATCCAGTGGGAGAAGTTGGCACTCGGAATGCGGATTCTCATCCCGAAAGCATGAGTAGACGTTGAGTACGTGCCGATCCGCAACCAGGACTTCTGGTTGCGGATCGGCATTTTTTTATTCGGTGAAATTTATATATGTAAGAGGTGTTTCTGTACTTTGCCCAGGGCATTGCGCGGCAATAGATCCACAAAGGCCACCCGCCGTGGCTTCTTATAGCTCGCGAGATACTCGCGGCAGTAGGCAATGATCTCAGCCTCGCTGGCAGTCTGGTCAGGCTTGAGTACGACCACCGCGACGACCTGCTCGCCCATCTCGGGATCAGGGCGTCCAACCACTGCGACTTCGCCAATAGCTGGATGCCGGGCCAGCACATCTTCGATCTCTCGCGGATAGATATTATAGCCGCCACTGATAATCAATTCATGGGCGCGTCCGGTGATTGTGTAGTAGCCATCGGCGCTCCGCCATCCCAGGTCGCCGGTTTTAAACCAGCCATCGGCGCTGAATGCCTCGGCAGTGGCGTCAGGACGGTTCCAGTAGCCCGCGCAGACGTGCGGACCGCGCACTTCGATCTCGCCAATTTCGCCGGACGCTTGCAGTTGGCGCGTCTGTCGCTCTACAACGCGTGCCTCCTGACCGGGAAAAGGTCCGCCCACCGTGCCAGGGCGTCGCTCGCCCTCGTAGGGATTGGTCAGATTCATAATCGTCTCTGTCATCCCATAGCGTTCGAGGATTGCCTGCCCGAAGACTTCGTTAAATTCCGCGAAGACGTGTGAACTGAGAGGGGCCGAACCTGAGACAAAGAGACGCAGCGACCGCTCCGGTACCCCTTGTTCTCTGGCGGCAGCTAAGAGTCGAATATACATGGTAGGTACGCCGAAAAAAAGACTGATCACAGTGTTGGTCTTCAGGGTCGCCAGGATCTCACTGGCCTCGAACTTTGTCTGCAAGACGGCACTGCCGCCACTCCAGAGCGTGCCATGTAAACCAACCATCAGTCCGTGAGTGTGAAAGAGCGGCAGGACGAGCAGCAAACAGTCGTCGGCTGTCCAGTGCCAGGCCGTCGTCACTGCCTGAATATTTGCGAGCAGATTGCGGTGAGAGAGGAGCGCACCTTTGGCCTTACCCGTTGTCCCCGAGGTATAGCCAAGCACGGCAGGCATCTCAGCCTGCGGCATGGAGAGTGACCCTTGTTCGTCGCTCCCGGCGCAAAATGCAGCGTACGTGGTGATCTCCAGATGGCTTGCGGCTGGCAGTGGGTTGACCTCATCGACAAGTACCAGTGTGTTCAACAGAGGCATGACCAGAGGCAGGAGCGTTGCGCACCCTTCCGCGCTGGTCACGCACAGTCTGGCTCCTGAGTCGTTGAAGATATGGCTCAGTTCGACCTGGCGATACTGCGTGTTGACGAGAACGACTATACCTCCCGCAAGCAGAGTACCCAGATAGGCGACGAGAAAGGCTGGACTGTTCTCAAGCAAGAGCGCCACACGCTGACCATCTTGTAAACCCCACCTATGTAACGCACGTGCGAATCCTTCCACCCCGGCAAACAGCGTACCATAACTGAACGTCTGGTCCTTAAAAAAGAGCACCGGACGCTCCGGTTGCTCGTGCGCGTGTATATAGAATGCTTCAATGATTGATTGCATCAAGACCCTGCACCTTCCTGTGCCTTCACATCAGAAGAGAACTCTTCTTTCTGGATGGTCAAATATATAGCACAGCCGATCCGCACAAGTCAACTCTCCTACTTGTTCTGGCCAGGACCATTTCATGCTCCACCAGCTAGAGACTTGCGACCCTCCCAGGTTTGAGTATGGGGCTGCGGCCCCATACTCAAACCCCAATTCCCCATCACGGGCGAGCGAGGAGCGCGGGGTCGCAGTCCTCGCTCGCACTAAAAACCAGGGGTGGGGGCGCAAGCCGCAGGCTTGCACCCATTTATTGACAACCCCCACCTTTCCTTGTTATACTATCGATATCGATATCGACACTTTGCGAATAAACAGACAAATTGTACGCGTGCAAACAGATCCATCCATTTTGCAAGGAAGAGGTTGACTCAGTGTCAGGCGGAATTCTTTGTGCCTGAGAATTCCTGATGAATCAACATCCTACTATCAGTACAACTTGCCAGTCGTACTGGTAGTTTATCGTCTTTCAAGGAGGAAAGAAAGCGATATGGCGTTTTCACGACGACGACTTATTGCTCGTGGTATTACCGCGGCAGGTGCTCTAGGTGCTCTCCCCCTGGTCTCCTTTTTTCAGGCTAAGGCAGCCGTAGTCAATAGCATTCCGATCGGCAAAACGATCTGGCTTCAGACTACCAACAATAACGAGTATGTAAGTACTCGTACCGATCAAACCAATTCGCCGCTTGAGGCGATAGTTATGCAGATGCAGGGGTGGGAACAGTTTGTTGTGGTCGATGCTGGCGGTGGCAAGGTTGCTTTGCGTTCTCTTGCCAATAATCTCTACGTCAGTGCGCGTAGCGACGTAACCAATGTTCCCCTGCGGGCGGTCGCCAGCACGATTGCGGGCTGGGAGCAGTTTACCTGGCTCCCTCAAAGCAACGGCACGATTGCCTTGCAAGCGGGGGTCAACGGTCTCTATGTCAGCGCTCGTACCGACCAGACGAATACTCCCTTAAATGCTAGCGCTGCCGTTATCCAGGGGTGGGAACAGTTTCGTTGGGGACTTGTCGCGACCGATGCAACGCCCAACTTTGGTCCAAATGTCTATGTCTTTGATCCCTCGATGTCTGCCGCTACGATTCAAAGCACGCTGACCTCCGTTTTTAATCAACAGCAGACCAACCAGTTTGGAACGAATCGCTTTGCTTTCCTTTTCAAACCTGGCGTTTATAGCGTGGATGTGAACCTGGGCTTTTATACGCAGGCTCTGGGCATGGGCATCTTCCCCGATGATGTGACGATCAATGGCCAGGTCCATGTGGAGGCCGATTGGTTCTCTGGGAACGCCACGCAGAACTTCTGGCGGGGTGCTGAGAATCTTGCGATTATTCCTCCCTCTGGCACGAACACCTGGGCGGTTGCTCAGGCTGCGCCGCTGCGCCGCGTAGATCTTCAGGGCAACCTTCAGTTGGACGATGGCGGTTGGGCGAGTGGAGGGTTCCTGTCAGATAGTCAGGTCACCGGTCAGGTCAACTCGGGAACCCAGCAACAATGGATCTCGCGCAACGATCAATGGGCAAGCTGGACTGGTTCCAACTGGAATATGGTCTTTGTCGGGGTCACAAACGCTCCGGCGGGCAACTTCCCCAGTCCACCGTATACACGGGTCACTCAGACCCCAGTCGTGCGTGAAAAGCCTTTCCTCTATATCGATGAGGCTGGCACGTATCAGGTTTTTGTGCCGGCGCTGCGGAACAATTCCCAGGGCGCAAGCTGGATCAATGGTCTAGCAGCGGGAACGTCTCTGCCGATCAGCCAGTTCTATATAGTCAAAGCGGGCGATACCTCCACCACGATAAATAACGCTCTCTCTCAGGGTCTTCATCTGCTGTTTACGCCTGGCATCTATCAACTCTCCAGCGCGATCAACGTGACGCGAGCGAATACCGTGGTTCTGGGTCTCGGACTAGCCACACTGGTTCCGAATAACGGTGTCACGGCTCTGACGGTTGCCGATGTCGATGGTGTGACGATTGCTGGACTGCTCATCGACGCGGGTACGGTCAACTCATCGCTCTTGATGCAGGTGGGTCCGTCTGGCTCGACTGCCAACCACTCCGCCAATCCTACTCTGCTCAGTGATGTCTTCTTTCGCATCGGTGGCGCAGGCGTGGGCAAAGCTACCCAGAGTCTGGCGATCAATAGTAATAATGTGATCATCGATCATACCTGGATCTGGCGGGCCGATCATGGCACTGGCGTCGGGTGGACCTCCAACACTGCCGCGAACGGTCTGATCGTCAACGGCAACAATGTGACGATCTATGGTCTGTTTGTTGAGCATTACCAGCAGTACCAGGTCATCTGGAATGGCAATGGCGGACAGACCTACTTCTTCCAGAACGAGATGCCCTACGATCCACCCAATCAGGCCGCCTGGATGAACGGCAGTACCAACGGGTATGCCGCGTATAAGGTTGCCAGCAGCGTGACCAGCCATGAAGCCTGGGGCCTGGGGAGTTACTGCTACTTCAGTAGCAATCCTAGCGTCGTCGCCGATCATGCCTTTGAGGTTCCAAATACCTCTGGCGTGAAATTCCACGATCTGGTCACGGTTTCGCTGGGTGGTACCGGAACCATCAGCCATATCATCAATAGCAGCGGGGTACCATCGAACTCAACGACCAGCGTCGCCGACCTGGTCAGTTATCCGTAGCTAGCTTTGTTCTGCGCATCAGGACAACCATCAATTGGCTCACTCGTAGTGCTCTCTCAAACGTTGACTGACCGGCGGGGATGCAAACCCTTAACTGGGTCTGGAGATGCACCCCTGCCTCCTCTCCTCGGCGTCGGAGTCGACGCGTCACAGGAAGCTTGACAGCGCATTACAAACTGGTGAGCCAATTGCTGAAAATGAGAGATAAAATCAGCGCGAAGTAGAGCATCTGAGATCAAGACTAATCTGATACGAGCACCATTCAAGGAGGAATGCGATGAAAAAAAGCACTCAACGGCTTTGCCTTTTGACGATAGTCGGCATACTTACCCTGGTTGGCGGAATGCTGGCAACCATAACCTTTTTTATGGGTACCCGCGCCGCTCACGCCGCGACAACTCTTCCAACGAGCACCTTTGCCCCTTATCAGGAAGTTTCCGTCGGACCCTCATTGCAATCGGTCTCCCAGAGTACAGGGCAAAAGTACTTTACTCTGGCCTTTATCCTGGGAAATGGATGTAGCGCCCAGTGGGATGGTTACTATCCCATCGCATCGACCAGTTCTTCTCTCCCGAACCTTGTGAGTGATATCAGTTACTTGCGCAGTCAGGGAGGTGATATTATTATTTCCTTTGGTGGTCAGGCTGGCCAGGAACTAGCGCAAACCTGTACTTCCGTGAGCAGTTTGCAGGCACAATATCAGGCAGTCGTTACTCAGTACAGTGCTACTCACCTGGACTTCGATATCGAAGGTGGTGAGGAAGGCGATGCTACCACGTACACCCGACGTAATCAGGCCCTGGCAGCTCTGCAACGTGCAAATCCTGGCCTGACTATCTCCTTTACCCTGCCATCCTCTACCACTGGTTTGGAGAGCAGTAGTATTGGTCTGCTCAACAATGCTGTCTCGTCCGGCTTAACCTTTAGTCTGGTCAATTTGCTGACTATGGACTACGGCGGCGCAGATAGTCAAATGGGCCAGGAAGCGATTAATGCGGCCAATGGTCTCCACGCTCAGTTGCAGAGCATCTTTCCCTCGAAGACCTCAGGTCAGCTCTGGTCGATGGTCGGTATCACTCCCATGATTGGACAGAATGACTCGGCAGGGGAAATTTTCAGTCTGAGTAATGCCTCGCAGGTGCTCTCCTTTGCTCAGACGAACCATATCGGCGCAATTGCTTTCTGGGAAGTCTCACGCGATAATGGTGGTTGCCCTGGCGCGACTGGCGATTCTGATACCTGTAGTGGGATCTCTCAGAGTACGTATGCGTTCGTCAATACCTTCAA
>DAOTTJ010000248.1:0-2219 GCA_034437695.1 Ktedonobacteraceae bacterium | reverse complement strand
TCGTGCTCCACGCGCAAAGCTGTATCCAGCACATCCAGGAGCACGACAGCCAGAGCAGGGAACTCACCAGACTGCTGCGACAAACCGGGTGGTATCTGACCGAGCGTGCTCGGTATCGGGAAGCGGAACCGCTCTTAGAGCGAGCCTACAGGATCAGTCAGAGAGTATGGGGAACTAACCATCCCGACACCGCTCTCAGCCTGAACAATCTGGCGGCTCTGTATGACAGGCAGGGGAAGTACGGGGAGGCGGAGCCGTTGTATGTGCGAGCGCTGGAGATCAGAGAGGAGCAGTTGGGAGGCAGGCATCCCGACACGGCAAGCAGCCTGAACAATCTGGCGGCTCTGTATGACAGGCAGGGGAAGTACGGGGAGGCGGAGCCGTTGTATGTGCGAGCGCTGGCGATCTTTGAGAACCTCTTGGGGGGAAGTCATTCTAGCACCCAAACCGTTCGTGCGAATTATACCTCTCTCTTGGAAGCCATGAAGCAGGCTGAAGCACCCGAACAATGAATGGCAGAGATGTCACTATTTCGGTCGTTTTCTCTACTCAACAATAGCTCTTCCGGCGATCTCCGTTTTCGCGCTTAACTGTTTTCGTAAAAAACTCAACAGCATGTCCTACTCCCCATCTGTCCATCACCTTTTATCTTGTCTCCTGCAATGAGTTGTTGATCTCAACGTACAACAACTCATTGCAAAGAAACCGCGACAAGCTAAAACTGGGCTATATTCGCGTGAGTCGAGCGTTTTCTTGCCTGAGTCAATCTAATGATCCACAGTGGGCTGGTCATGAGCGGGCGTTGTTGCCGGGGTGGCATTGTACAAGCGGCTGTAGTAACGCTGGAGGAGGCTACTGGGGACACTTGTGAATATCCAGGAATAGAAGATCAAAGGGGGATCGTTGGCGAAAAGCGGGACGAAGAAGAGGAGCAGCGAGAGAAGGAAGTAGATAGGTGCGACGAGTGTATCGATGGTTCTGAACGTGATAAAGTGCTGGTCAATCGATGGAGCGATCAGTCGATGGTGTGAGGAGGCATAGATCCAGAGGGCAGAAGCAGAGAGGCCGCAGGCTGCCAGTGAGACGGTATAGATGATGTCGGCGATAAGATCCTTGCCAAACTCGCTGATGACAATGATGGTCGCAGGGAGGAGGGCGATAAAGGCGAGAAACAGAAAAGTCAGCCAGAGAAAAACACTATCTAGCTTGTTAATCATATACATGATACGGCGATGGACCATCCAGTAGCGTGCGATAATCAGGAACGTGACAAAATAGTAGAGAATCTTGGTGAAAAAAGTGGGTAGATTGGCGCGGAAATGGACGGTGTCGATGGGCAGGCGAATATCGAGAACCAGCAAGGTGACAGCGATGGCAAAGATACCATCGCAGAGCATGACCAGGCGGTCTTCGCTGGCTGATTTCTCGTCTGGTAGGGTATCTCTAAAGCGTTGCAGTGGATTTGCCATTGAAAATGCTCTCCCGTATCAAAATACCGCAAAGAAGGAAAGCAGATGGCTTATCCGTCATTGCATTCCATGCATTGTAGTATGGAACGAGGTGGTTTGGCAACTCGTCAGGCGAGGAGTAGGATGGAAGGCACGGTCAAGGGATCGGCCAGGCGCAGCAGTTGATAGCCGATGCCCGCCAGGCCGGTCATCAAACCAGCGATCTCTACGCCCGCAGGAGCGCCGGTAATCCAGCCGTGTGTCGCGATACTTTCCAGGAGGAGAGCAGAGATGCGTTCCAGGTCGCGGGCGAGGTCTGGTCGATCGAGGAGACGGGTGGCCAGCAGGAGCGTCTCTAGATTGCCAAAGTCGCCGTGGCAGAGCGAGTGATTGCGTCCGAAACCTTCGGTCAGGGTGGTGTGCAGGGTGTGCGCAATCTCTGCGTGGACCTGCTCATCCTCTTTCAAGTAGGGAAGCGAGGCCAGGCGAGCAAGCCCGATGCCCGCAGCTCCATTGCACCAGGCGACGCGAAAGCGCGTTGTCTCGGCGTCCTCTGGAAAGGTCGGATAGACAGGCCAGTTGCGCTTGGCTGGGACAAATAAGCTGCGTTCGGAGGCCAGGGCCAGGAGTGCGGTCTGGCGAAAGCGCTCCTGACCACTGACATCGGCCAGTCTGAGCAGACTCCAGACGATCCCCGCCGCGCCGTGAGCAAAGCCAGTCAGTGGAGGTTTCCCCTCTAGCACGTGCCAGCCCACGCCGACCGTCTGCGCC
>DAOTTJ010000247.1:0-3354 GCA_034437695.1 Ktedonobacteraceae bacterium | reverse complement strand
TTATAACCATTTGCTGGGACGCGGGCAAGTCCCTCAAAAATCTTTCTTCGTCGGCCCATCCACGCTTTTTACAAATGGGTCAGAGGAGGCAGTGGACGACTGCCCACTGCCTCCTCTGACCCATTAATCAATTGATATATGCCGTCGCCGACGACGCAAGGCGATATATATAAGGATTTGTCAACTCAAAAGCTTCCAGGCAACACCGTTCCAGAGCCAGGTCTGGCTGACTGGTATGCCTACGCTGGCCTGCGTCAGCTTGTCGACAAAGCCCTGGACTGCGTAAACGACCACCGACTGCGTGGCTTGATCGTAGACCGCACTCTCGTAGAGGTCGGTCGGCGCTCCCGATACGACGATACGCTGCCAGCTCTGTCCATTCCACGTCCAGGTGTCGCCAGGCGACGATTGAGTTCCTCCGGCGTTCAAACCACCGAAGAGTAGCGTCTGCTGCGACGCGTTGTCATAGACAAGCAACGCATTCTGGCGACTCGCTGGTCCATTGGCCGAGGACTCCTGCTGCCACGTCTGACCATTCCACGCCCAGGTCTCAGCCGAAAGACCTGTCGCGGTCACTCCTCCATAGAGGATGAGCTGCTTTTTTGCCGCGTCGTAGGTCAGCGCTGCACCCGTGCGCGAGGCGGGCGAGTTTGGCGGATTCTGCCTGAGCCAGGTACTTCCATTCCAGAGCCACGTTATCCCCACCAGCGCCGTCTGCGAGCCATTCGGCACGGCACCGCCGAAAAGCACCATCTGACCTTGCGCTCCATCGTACGCCAGGCTTACGTTCAATACTTCCGGCAAGAGCGCCGGGTGCAGCTGATGCCAGTTCTGACCATCCCAGCTCCACATCTGATTGTTGACGCTCCCACCACTCTCTACCTGATAGAGCAAAAGCAACACCTGTTGATCAACCGGATCGTACACCATCGTCCCCTGAAGTGCAGGCGGCGCATTCAACGGATGCAACTGGTGCCAGTTCTGACCATCCCAGTTCCACGTCTCATTGGTCTGCCCCCCACTCGCAGTCAGCAGCGTCCCGCCAAACAACAGCACAACGCGCCGCGCAGCATCGTACACCATACTCCCACCCCTGCGCGGCGGCGCTATCTGCGCAACAGTCGAGGTAGTCGCCTGCACCGACGGCGAGCCCGCACGCAGTCGCCCAGCAAGACCAATCCCTACGAGTACTAGCAAGACTATCATCAGAAAAACCAGACTCACCTGCACACTGCGCTGCCTCTGTATGCTCCCTCGCCAGCCGGTTCGTCGCTCAAGCAGCCAGCCAGCTAGTGGAGCGCCACTGCCCGGATCGTGCGACATCTTTTTCATCAGTTTACTCCTCTTCTGCTTATCCCCAGATCCAGGTCTGACTGGCCAGGCTGGGCGTAGCCAGTTCCGGCAGCCTGAGACCGGCACCAGCCCCTTTACCCGGTAAGGGACTCTTGCCCCCGGCTACAACGCAGGTGATAATTGTGTTACGCGCTCCATCATACGCAAAACCTTCTATACTACCCGGCAAAACCGCACCCGTAGGATATTGCGACCACGCCACACCGTCCCACATCCAAACCACGTACAGGCGCTGCAAGGGGTTGGCTGCGTCTACACTCTCTCCCAGAAGCACGACTCGCTGCAACTGTTCGTGAAAGACCGCTCTATATCGCGCCTGAGCAGGCGGCAATACCGCCGGGTGGAGCTGTTGCCAGCCCGTACCACTCCAGACCCACATATCGTTCATGTAACCACTCGCGCCTATCCCTCCCAGCAAGATCGTCTGTCGCCGCAGCGCATCATAGACCAGTTGACCACCCGTGCGCCCCGGCGGCGTGCCGCTCGCCTCTAACTCCATCCACGTCGCTCCATTCCAGATCCACGTCTGCCCGGAAAAAGTACCCACACGGTTCGAACCACTCACTCCGTCAAAACCACTGATACCACCAAACAAAACTACCTGGCGACTGGCCTCGTGACACGCTAGCGCAGCCCCTGCCACAGGGAAAGGCACGTGCACCGGATGCTGCTCCGTCCACATCGCTCCATTCCACAACCAGATATCGTTGAGCGGCGTACCATCCATCCCAACCCCACCATAAAGCAGCACACACCCGCTCACCACATCGTACGTCAGGTGAGTCGTATTTCTGAGCGCAGGACCACCCTGCACCCGAGGCTTATGCCAGACACTGCCATCCCACAACCACGTCCCACCAGATCCCACAAAAACTACCTGCTGACGCTGCACATCAAAGACCAGACTGCTCCCGCGACTGGCCGGCGGCAACTCACCCGCGCTGCGATACTGCCACTGATACGGCAAAAGAGTCTCCATAGCTTCCTCCTCTAATACGCCGGAACTAGAGATCGCGTCAACTGACCAGCGATGTTCCAGTCACCACAGCCCGAATTATCACAACCCGGATTGGTCAACCAGTATTGCCAGAGCACCGGATGCTGCCCACCTATCTTGATTAAACGCACCCGATTGGTAAAATAGTTCTGAGCATCGCCCACCGTCGTCCCACACCACTCACTGCACGGACCACAGACGGCACACTCAGACGCTCCAGTAATCCACAGGACAAACGGCGTGGCCGGAACAAAGTTACTTCCTCCCAGATACTGGTTCCAGAAACTCTCACTAAGATAGAGACCCGGCCAGACCCGCGCTGGCGTGACGTTGTATAGCTCATTGAGGAAACCACTGATGACCGCCTGATTGTCCGCAGCACTTCCATCCCACCCACCAAAGCCTGTCTCCACATCCCCGAAAACCGTATATCCACCCACATATTCGGCTCCCACAAAGGTGCTGTTCCACGCCGTCCACGCCGCTCGACCCTGCGCAACACCCCAATTGTAGGGCGTACCATAGCCCTGGTTCGAACCCGGACCCTGCACTCCCCAATACCCAAAGGTATTGGTGTGACCAGCCTGCTGCGCCATAGTAGTATTAAATGCAAAATAAGAGGAATCAGGATAAACTCCGTAACCCATGCGACCAATATAAAAATGCATAGGCATGCTACAACAGAGTGTTGTATTGGAATCAAGCCCGAAAAAGGTCGTAGACGACGCCTGAACCGCACTCCGCCTCTCAAGAGACCAGGCGACGGCCCCCGTCACTACCAGGCTACCCGCCCCAGCTACTGCATATCTAATAAGTTCGCGCCGGTTCAATCCCTTTTTGCGCATATCGGTAGCCTCTTCGAGCGTATCCTGAATCTCTTGCTCGGTAGCCCCATGCCGTTCTGCTAGCTCAAAATACTTTTCCGCACACTCAGGGCATCCATTTTGAGCCTTTTTAAGCCCCATGTTGCCCGCATCAAGGCGAACCTGTTCGGGTTTCCGCTG
>DAOTTJ010000246.1:0-18359 GCA_034437695.1 Ktedonobacteraceae bacterium | reverse complement strand
AGACTATGGAAAGGATCGATACGAAAAATTATGAGGACGGTTCCTGCTTTCACCCGACGAAAAGACGTTTCTTCTGGTTTTTTCAGATAATAGCTCCGCTTTAAGGTGAGCCTACTCACCTTTTTGTTGGCTCTAACGAGCAATTTCCAGGCCGCAAGAAAGGTCTCGGCCCGACAGTCAGTTACCCCACTGTCGCCGACCGAGACCGCTAGTCAAACAGTTACAACGTTTTATTTATAGAGTTCGATTGCACTGATGAAGGGATTGTCTGCGCCACCCTGGGTAAAGGCAATCACGATCTGGCCGCTGCTATTGGCCGTCACTACGAACGATTTCTGGAGGGCTGTTTTGTAGCCCGCCGTCGCAAACACATCAAAGCTGGTCAGAACCTGGGTGCTATTGATTGCGACGTTGAACTTACGCTGGCCAGCCGCCTGGAAGGTCAGTTCGGCCCAGTCCAGACGCAATGTATAGCTTGCACCAGCGGTCAGACCGGTCAGCGTATACGTGAACGAAGCGTACCAGCGACAATCCTGCCAGACCACCTGTGGAGCAGGGTTGCTTACCCCACTGGTGTTGATCGAGGTCGAGGTATCAGTGTACTCGTTGCCCTGATTAAACTCCTGGTCCGTCGCATAGCTGCCAGAGGCCGAGCCACCAGCGTTGATCGCCTGTACCAGGGTAAGCGCTGGAGGAGTGGGCGTTGGAGTTGGAGTATGCGTCGGAGTGGGCGTTGGAGTTGGAGTATGCGTCGGAGTTGGGGTCGGCGTGGGCGTCCCACCCGATGGGCTATAGATCTCAATCGCGTTGATGAAGGGATTGTCTGCGCCGTCCTGGGTGAAGGCAATCACAATCTGGCCACTGCTATTGGCCGTGGTCGAGAACTGTCTTTGCATGGCAGTCTTATAACCGACCGTCGCATAGACATCCAGACCAGTGACCGCTGCTGTGCCGTTGATCGCGACACTGAAGACACGCTGGCCGGAGGACTGGAAGGTCAGTTCTGCCCAGTCAAGCGCGACGGTATAGGTTTTCCCTGCCGTCAACCCCGGAATGGTATAGGTGAACGAAGCGTTCCAGCGTACCGTCTGCCAGACTGCCTGGGGGATAGATTCGGCGATTTTGCTGGTATTGATCGACGTGGAGGTATCGGAGAACTCGTTGCCCGCGTTGAAATCCGTGTCCGCGACGAAGTTACCAGGGGCCGCGCCGCCTGCATCGATCGCCGTTACCAGGGTACCGCTGGGTCCAGGCTGTGGGGTAGGCGAAGGTGTAGGTGTCGCCGGGGGCTGCGTGGGCGTAGGTGAAGGAGCCGGAGTAGGCGTACCGACCGGGAAACCGCAGGTCTCGGTCGCCGGACTCCACCCGGTGTTGCCCGAACCCAGCGTGATCTGCCAGGCCTGAGTTCCCTCACAGCTTTCCAGACCCCCTACCGAAAGGTTGCTGGCTGTAACGTTGCTCGCCGATCCAGTCACTGAATTGACCTTAGTCGAGAAGGCGAACTCAGCGCCGTTGATGTTCACTCCGTTGAAGGCGATGGTGCCAGTGGGGTTACCACCGTCGAAGGAGATCGCCGCATACTGGCTGTTGTCAATCTCATCCCCTGAGACCGTGAATGGGGCGCTAATACTGCCATTATCGGCCCAAAACATGAGTGCGCCGAATTGCGAGATGCCCTGGTCTCCATAGCCAGCGGTATACTGGATAGTATCGCCCGAAATGGTAGTTGTGCCACTAAACGGCACAGTGCCATTGCCAAAGTCTTCGTAGTCCATCATGATACCGCCGCCACGATACTGCGAATCCTGGACCAGATCGTTGGTTACGGTATTGCCGACACCACCGTAGATCGCAATGCCGTTCGCCAGGTAAGGCGACTGCACGGTGTCGTGGTCGAACGTATCGCTGGTATCGCCGGTCGAGGTGCGGTCGGTCGCCGACCACATCGCGAGGCCGTCGTCACCGTTGCCGCGCAGTTCGGTCTGCGTGACCGAGGAATTGGTGATGCCTTGATGGAAATTGATGCCGTCAGCCAGCGTGCTGTCGATCCGGCTGCCTGTGATCGTCAGACCCGAGAACGGCCCGTCAAGCCACATGCCAACTTTGGTATGCTCGATCCAGACGTTGGAGACCGTCGAGCTGTTCAGCGAACCACCGATGCCGTTGTCCTCCAGACAGTCGATACGGTTGGTGACTCCACCTTCAATGCCGAGGTTCGAGATCGTCACGTTGGAACTGGAAGAACCATCGTAGACATCGTTACCGTAGACACCTACGCCGGTACCACTCCCTACAGGAGCACCGTACAGGACCGAATACCACGGCCCGGCACCCGTGAAGGTGACGTTGTTGACAAGGATATGGCTGGTAACCAGGTATTTACCCTGGGGAACCCAGACGCCCTTGCCCTGCGACTCACCAGCATTGACCGCGTTCTGAATAGCCGTTGTCGAGTCGGTCGCGCCGGTTGAATCAGCTCCATAGGAAGTAACTGAGAGATAACCAGCAGGCTCGGTCAACGCCGCCGCAACTTGCTGGAAGTCGGCGACATCGATGGCGTACCACGCAGCGTTATCTTCGGAATCGACCTGCAATTTGACGGTTGTACCCGCCGCCATTTGTGGCAACAACGTATGCACCTCGTCAAACTGGTGGTGCGCTGTTCCACTGGGGGTGTTGGACCAATCGTTTCCGTTACAGTCGGAGAAGCTCGGCGCACCATAAACCCAGCTATATTGTGAGGTCAGTTGCAGATCGGTCTGCTTGGTGCCATTGATATAGATGCTCAAAGGAGCGGTAATCCCGCCACCACCGGAAGAGTCTGGAATGCTATAGCGCAGGTCGATCGAGTTGGCCGATGAGGGCAACGTGAATTGCACGTATTTCCCCTGACCGGTCAATTGGACGACCGTGCGATCGACACCATCGGCTGCCAGGTCACCTAACGTATAGTCAGGACCGAGGACCGTGCCGTTGGTGGTCGCTTGATGAGCCTCCATCTCAACATAAGGCAGCGTCGCACCACTACTGTTTACGACGCTGCTCGCCTGTGCATTGCTCCTGGGTTGCGTAACGCCAGCAGCATGCGCCCGGTTAGGTAAAGTCAAAAGAACACTGATAGTGCTAACAACCAGGAATAACGTAACACTTGCTCCCAATAGTTTGTTACGCGTTTTGCGTTTTGCATCCTGCATCCTGCAAGTTCCTTTCCAGGCTTTCTGTGCATTCCATACCGCCAGCCTGAGAGCTGAATGGAATTGTACATCGGTGTAACATATTTCCAACCTCTGATATCGGCGCTGGACTGCACCCGACGACGCTGCTTGTCAGCGGCTCCGTTGCAGTACCCGATACCCCCTCTCTTGCTTCGCCTTGAAAAATTTCCCTCCGTTCAGCACGTCTGAACCGGGCGGCAAACCCGGCCTGGACTCTGGTTTATGTCAAAGAGACACGCGAGAAAAATATCGGGCGTGTTTCCTGGAGAGAGGAACCGTCAATTGGTGTGGTGTCCTCACGCAAGCCTCCGCACGGAGAAAGGCCGTGTTGTCCCTACGTCATGTTGTAAGCATGTCATGGAATAGACAGGCTAACATGCCTTATCAGCTAAAAGTGCTTAATGAAAAGCGTATGCTGAGTTGCTTTATCTAGACAGGAACACTATGCATAGCAAATAAAACATGCAGGGAAGACGCATTATCGTAACACGATCGCAGCGGGGGTGGGTCAGTATAGGACGGCGCGTCCTCGGGGGATAAAACAGAGCGGCAAGGCAAACAAAGCGCTTGCCTAGGAGAAACGAGCATCATAGCTGAAAACCTCCTCAGAGATAGCTTCGTCGAACGGTGACGATCAAGACAGCAACACCAGAAGAGCTGCGCACGAGTAGAGGTAACTTGCCAACCTTCGCTTCTTCTCTCGCCAGTAACGTGACAGAGAGCGGCAATCTCTCTGCACTACCCGGTTCCTGGATCTGCCTGCGAGCGAAGAAATTTAGGGTAACGTTTACCTTTCTCTTTCTAAAGAGAAAGGTAACATAGAAATTTAAGAATGTCAAGGGGTGGTATTTTTCTGAGAAAAAGGTTTCTTTGTCTCTTTATTCTGGGGAAA
Organism: Ktedonobacteraceae bacterium; assembly: GCA_034437695.1. Lineage (GTDB taxonomy): Bacteria > Chloroflexota > Ktedonobacteria > Ktedonobacterales > Ktedonobacteraceae > Paraktedonobacter. The sequence goes on along the minus strand of DAOTTJ010000246.1, from coordinate 14,252 downwards.
AGGTTGTAATTAGGGTAATTGAGGAAAAAAATGATCGAGATGGAGCAAAGGAGGGAAAAATGGGCGTGCTAAACGCTCCTAAATAAGGTAAACGTTTACCTAAAATAACAAGCAAGTTGCGGAATGGCGGCTCTAAATGTGCGAGAAACGGGGGCCTGTACTCGTCTTTCGCAAACCATATGTGCTAAAATCTAATGGTCTACGTTACAGGCGGAAAGCGAGAATATTCTATGAGTGAACAGCCCAGAAGCTACTCCTTTCAAGAAGAAAGACAGGAAGTAGAGCGCCAGCGAGCGCGAATGATCGATCTGGCCGAGGGGCTTGCTTGAATCCTCGATTCAACCAAAGAGGACCCGAGTCGCTATATTACTCTCCTCAATGGCGAGAAGTCACTCTCGCTCGACAAGACTCAGGCGCTGGCCCTGTTTCGCCTGATGCTTAGCCATCTTGGGCAGATCGCTGGTCCCGAACTACACAACGAGGATCTGCTGGAACAGGTCAATATGGTGCAAGCCTTTCACAGTTCGATCGACTGGTTCTCTGGCTGGGGACAGAGTGATCTGGAGGAGGCCGAACTGCTCTCAGAAGCTCACGACCAGTACCAGCACGCCTATGGCTTGCAGGAGGAGATGCTCGAAGCGGTGAACGGCTGGCAGGTGACGCTGGAGGATGAGTACGGCAAGCTTGAGGATGCGGCTGAGTCGTTTGGCGTGGATCTGGATGAACTCGGCGAACTGGACGATGACGAGGGTGAGGCGGACGAGGAAGACGAGAATTAATCGGAAATCACAATATATGGTTCATTTTATGTGCGGGGAGGTATTTTTCGGGCGTAAGTCTGCGCCCGAAAAATACCTCCCCGCAACACATGCAGGATATTTGTCCTGATTTGATATCATCCAAATTGTGCAGGCGTGGGGGACCGCATTGTTTGACCACCTTGAGTCGTTTTGCGCGGGTGGTAAGCCGTTCCTATAATACTCTGCGTAGGCAAAACCAATACAACTGAGAAAACCGAGTACGTGATTGGTTACGGGCATACACTCGGACCCGCCGGACCCTCCCGTTGCGTCGATCATTTTCTGCTCCCAGACCTACCTCTTCATATGGCGGACTTCCACCGGTTGGCTGTGGGTTCTGAAAGAAGTAGCTCCTCTCCAAGCATAAGCTGCGCTGCTTAACAAGGCCCTTAATGGAGATCCCTGTTCGTGTGGCTAGACACGCGAGGGGTCGGTGGCCGGACTCCGTAGACACGTAGATGAGGATCTTCTCATCTCTTTCCAATAGGCTTCCCATAAACTCTTGCTATCATAACGGTACAAGCTGATTATGCACAATCAACTTGTAGGCCGAGATTGTACTTCGTCGTTTGTCAAAACCAGTTTCTTGCCTGAACACCCGCTGGAGACACAAGGGGCGATGATCAATGCGGAGCTGCTCTATCGCTTGCGAGCGGGCAATTTTACTCTGCAAGAGTCATCTGCCGCGCCACGATGGACGCGCAACGGGTGCGCGTCCACAGGTGATTGCTCGCGCACTCCACGATCTGTTTGTGTGTACGCGCCGCTGGAAACACGAAGCGAAGCTGCGTACGCCTGGTACCCCACGTCACTATGTTTCGCTCTCACATCCCCAAAAGTACCTATAGAAGAAAGGTTGTTTTATTCAATGATTGTTGCACCTGTAACGCCAGAGGAAGACCTGCTGCTCCAACCAGCCACAGGCAAAACGGGCTTCTGGAGTCCTCTCTGGCAACGCGTAACGCTGGGCGCGATTATGCTCGTCTCCATTTTTATGAACTTTTATCAGCTCGGCCAGAATGGATATGCCAATACCTATTACGCGGCTGCAATTAGAAGTATGCTCGATAACTGGCATAATTTCTTTTTTGTCTCGTTCGATCCTGGTGGTTTCGTTACTATCGATAAACCTCCATTGGGTTTCTGGCTTCAGGCGGCCAGCGCGAAACTCTTTGGCTTCTCGCCGTTCAGTATTCTGCTGCCTCAGGCTCTAGCGGGCGTGCTCTCGGTGCTTGTGCTCTACCATCTGGTCAAGCGCCACTTTGGTCGTACGGCGGGCTTGCTGGCAGCACTAGCCCTGGCGATCAGTCCGATCAGCGTGGTCACTAACCGCAATAACACGATTGATAGCACGCTGATCCTGGTCTTGCTGCTGGGCGCGTGGACAGTGATGCGTGCGGCGGAGACGGGAAAATTACGCTGGCTCCTCCTGTGTACGGTCTGTGTCGGTCTGGGCTTTAATATCAAAATGATGGAGGCCTACCTGGTCGTGCCGACCTTTGGTCTGCTCTACCTGCTTGCTTCACCCAGACGCGTCTGGGTGCGCATTGTCCACCTGGCGCTGGCGGTTTTGCTCCTGCTTGTGATCTCGCTTTCGTGGATGGTGGCGGTCGATCTCACACCAGTTGCACAGCGACCCTATGTCGGCTCGACGCAAGATAACTCGGAGATCAGTCTGGCTATTGGCTACAACGGCGTGCAACGTTTGCTCGGCAGCTTTGGTGGCGGGGGCAATGCGCCCACTCGGGGGACCGGCACTACACAGAATCGACCGCCGACCGATGGCAACCAGGGGAATCCTGGTCCTCAGGGTTTCGGTGAGCGACCGCAGGGCGCTCAGGGCGGCGGTGGACAGGGTACGCCCGGTGGTGGTGGCAACGGTACTAGCAGTGGCGTGTTTAATACCGGTAACCCTGGCCTGTTCCGACTCTTCAATGAGCCGCTGGGCGGACAGATCGTCTGGCTGTTGCCTCTGGCCTTGCTGGGCATGCTTGCGCTGGCCTGGCAGGGGAGTCCCGGCACCTCGAATGACGACGAGTTACCGCATACATTGCACGGCAGGCTCGCACATCTCTGGCGCAGGCGTCCGCGTTTTCAACAGGATCGCCGCCAGCAATCGCTGATCTTATGGGGCGTCTGGTTGCTCACGGTCGCCATCTTCTTTAGCGCGGCCGGCTTCTTCCATCAGTATTACCTATCGACACTTGCACCGGCCATCTGTGCGCTCTTCGGCATCGGCGTGGTCGTCATGTGGCAGGATTACCGGCGTGCCGGGTGGCGTGGTTGGTTGCTGCCCATTGCCATTCTGCTGACCGCCCTGGAGCAGATCCACATTATCGTCAGCAATCCGTCCTGGGGAAGCTGGCTGATCCCAGTCATCACCATCACCTGCACCGTCGCGGCGGTCGTGCTGATCGCTGTCCGCCTGCTTCCGCGCTTGCAATCCATGAGACGTTTCCTGGTGCCGGTTGTTATTCTTGCGCTGATCGGCTTAATGCTCACCTCGGCCGCCTGGTCTGCGGTCCCGGCACTGACGAATAGCGCGGCCGATCTGCCGACCGCTGGTCCCACGCAGTCGGGCGTGGGTGGTGGTGGCGGCAATAGTGGACTCAATGTCGATACCGCGCTGGTCCGCTACCTGGAGGCGCAACGCGGGAGTGCCAAATACCTGGTGGCCGTCGCCAGTTCCAATGAGGCCGATGCGATCATTCTGGCGACCAATCAGCCAGTTATGGCGCTCGGTGGCTTCTCTGGGAGTGATCCTATCCTGACGACAACCCAGCTCGCTGCCCTGGTCAAGAGCGGTGCGATCAAGTACTTCCTGGTCGGTGGTTCAGGCGGGGGGGGCAATAGTCAGAGTACGCTGATCACTTGGATTGAGCAACACAGTACCGTCGTCTCGTCGAGTCAGTGGCAAGCGAGTTCGAGCAGCGGCTCAAATAGCTCTGAGCAGTTGTACAAGATCACCTCATACTGAGGAGAAGCGGCTGTACGACGTAGGGAGATCTCCTATGCCGTACAGCCGAAACGTTTGTCCTCTGCCCTGCGTATCAACCTTGACGTTATCTGAGAAATGCTGTCTTTTACACTGTGTTCTTGTAGCAACGAAACGTGCGTGCAGAACCCACTTTGACCAGAGGAACCACCAGGTTCCGCTGGTTTTCAAGCGCTCTCCCGCTCGTCTCTCTCTTACTTGCCCCTCTCTTCATCTGGTTAAATCCCTTTTTTGCCAGTTCAGAGATGTGGAAAGGATAGTCAAATGTCGCCAAACATACTGGTGATACTCCCGATCGCCATCGGTCTATGCGCTTCTGGCTACTGGGCCTATCGGGCCTATAAGCAGAGGCAGGCTCGTCAAAAGCGACGTGATCAGTTTAAACATCGTGTCTGAGTGTGGAGGCTGGCAGAGAGTAAGTAGAAGAAATCTGAAACAGAGAACGAGAGAAGCGAACGCTTGGTTCGGTTCTCTCGTCTTTTGTTGCTTATTGAGCGACTGCTCGTACGTCGTCAAATCTGGCGGTGGAACTATAGGCGTAAAGACCAAAGTTCCCCGTGGTATAGGTGGTATTGGTGACGGTCAACATCAATTGACCGTCGATATATCCTTGCAGCGTCGAGCCATTCGCGACGATGCGCAGATTATAGATCTGATTGTTTACAATGGTAAAGGGGGCGAAGGCCAGCCGTACGTACGGGCGGATCGCGAACTTTATTCCTCCGTCAACTTGGTCGAGGATCAGGTCGTAGCCCTGTGCACCGCCGTTGCTGGTGCGTATACTGATCCCAACTGCGTTGCCTGAAACCAGGCGCACGTTGGCTGAGTAGATAAAGTTTGTGCCGGCGGTGGAGGAGATGTTCCAGGCGTCGCCAGTTGTGACCACATTTGCCAGTCCACCTGGATTGCTCCAGGTTCCCCCGTTGGGCGTCCAGCCGGTCAGACTGGTGCCTGTGAAGGTCTGTTCCAGGAGAGGCAAGGTCTTCACCAGCAGGTTGTCAAACTCGCTGGTGGAGTTGTAGGCGAATAGACCGTAATGACCCGCGCTATAGGTGCTATCGCTGGCGCTCAAAACCTGGACTCCATTGAGGTAAGCGGTGAGGTTTGTGCCATTGCCATCCAGGCGCAGGTTGTATGTCCGCTGGAAATTGACGTTGATGGATGCCGAGGTCAGCAAGACATAGGGGTAACGCGCCAGCTTGATCTGCCCGTCAACCTGGTCGATGACCAGCGCATAGCCCTGCGTTCCATTACTGCTACTGCGCAACGCGATCCCTACGGCATGACCACTATCGAGCTTGACATCGGCTGAGACCGAGCCGTTGCTTATCGTGTTGCTGTTGATATTCCAACCGTCGCTGGCTCCGACCTGCGCGAGCACATGACCCGACGTGGCCGACCAGGTTCCGCCGTTGCTGGTGAAACCGCTCAGGCTGTTGTTGTCAAAGGAATAGAAAGCTTGCTGCAAGGGAGCACTTACCGTCGCCACGATCTGCAATGTGGTGGTGCCGATGTTCTGCGTGGTCCAGAGCCAGCTCGCATCGCCTCGTACTTGCTGGGTAAAGGAGACGCTGCTCCCGTTGACCGTCACGCTGGTGCCTACTGCGGTCGGATCAAAGGGACCGAGGCGGATACGCACGCCGCTGATAGCTGTCCCGGCTGAAACCTGCATGCTCACCTGTGTCGTTTGCACCTGCACAGCATAAGAAACCGTGCTGCGTGCAAATGCCGAGCCGTTGAGATACGTTACCGGCCAGTTAGTCACAGTCAGCGAGGTCCAGCCCCAGGGCAAGCGCGGGATCAACACGAGGTTGTTTGGAGCATAGAGCGCGTCGTCGACCCCGGCCATGATGCGTGCATTTTTGAGGAACAGCATATACTCGACCAGGTTGAGATCCTCGGTCTCCCCATTCCCCACACTCGGCGCGTTGCCCTTGTCGGTCGCGTCGGTCTCGCGAATGATATTCCACGGCGAGAGCTTGGTGAGAACCGGGTAGTTCCAGAGCGTGTTCGCCTGGTTGGGTCCAAAAGGCGCAAAGTTCATATCTGTAGAGTTGAATGTAACGTGCTCTACGTTCTTCTTCGCGTCCCCCATGCGATCGGCCTCTAGCAGCGAGTTGAGCGGCCAGCCGCCGCGTTCGGAGAGTGCGCCATAATCTGTGCCGAAGCCGCGATTATTCCCAAAGGTTTTCCAGTTGCTCCAGAATGTCTGCTGATGGTAGTCAAGTGTGGCGTTCGAGATATCGCGAAAATCGACATCGTCGACCCAGAGACCCTCGTACGCATCTTTGGCCGAGCCTACCGAGTGCCAGGCGGCGTGTACGTTCCCTGGCAACGAGCCGTCACTGTTGACTCCATACATCCAGGTGCCTGCTTGCATGGGCTGACCCAGCCAGGTGGTATTCGTGGCCCAGCGCAGGTGGGTATTCATCCCGTTATAGACCTGCTGTGCCGTGTTATTCCAGGTATCGCGCAGGGAGGTATTGCCCAGGCGATTGGCTATATCGGCGGCGTTGCGCAGTACTGCATAAGAGGTGCTATTCACATAGATTCCCAGACTATCCGAGGAGGTTTCAACGTTGGTGCCGTAGATCAGACCGAATGAGTTCGCGTTGCTGAGCGTCACCAGCGTATTCATGCCGTTTTGCAGACGCGTCCAGTAGAGCGACTGGTCCTGCGTGCTCAGATTCTCGGCACGCATCAGATTAGCCATCGTTGAGAAGATCAGGTTGCCTGCCGCGATATCCTGACCATAGTGACCGGCATAGGTCCCGCTAGTGTCGGGTTGCAGGTAGTTGAGCGTTTCACGCGTCCGATCCAGAAAACCCCATTTGAACAGCTCGGTCATGGCCGGTCCCATGTCCGCGACAAAATAGGTTCCCCAATATTCGCCGTTATAGAGCGACGGATCGATATACCCGGTGTTGGCCTGATTCTCTACCTCTAGCAGCCAGTACATTGAGGTGTTAATCAGCTTTGTGAAGTTGACCGCTTGCTCGTTGCCGCCAAAGGAGACGCGCAACGAACTGAGAGCAGTGACAGGGGTGGGCGAGACCTCAACGAGGGCAAAGAAGTCGTAGCTCGCGCCGCTAGGAATCGAGACTTTAATCACATTGCCAGTCGAGCTTACATAGGCGGTGATATCGAGGTCGTAGACGCGTGAGTTGGTTGTTGTGAGCGCGACCTCGTTGCTGCCGTTGTTGCCAACATCGATCGTATCGGTTCCATTGCCGGCTGCGCTGCCTCCAATGACCCCGGCCAGAAAATAGTATTTTTTGCTGCTATCGATGGTAGCCTGATTCCAACGCAAGAGCAGCATACCACCGGAGGCTAGCTGGGTGAAATCACCGCCAACGGTAAAATCGGTCACGGTCCCCTGAAACTCGCTGCCGTATCCATCGTAGTAGCCAAGATTCCAGACCACGTTGGTGGTATCCCAATGGATATGTGAATGCCGATTATACCAGCGCGAAACGGGTCCCAGGTCTAGCGAGTAGAGGTTGGGTCCCCAACCAGTCGCGGGATTGGCATCGTCAAACCGCACCTCCAGATAGCCGTTTGACCACATAGCTGGATTGGTCAGCGCAAATTCACGCGCAGTGTAATTTCCCGGCCCGCTGGAGCCGGTATTGAGCAAAACCTGGCCCGCGACGGTCAGTTTTACCTCGCCTTTGGTAATCATGGTGAGATAGAGCGGCGCAGGGGTAGAGGCCACAACCGGCAGCCGATATGAATACCAGTTGGCATTATCCGCCCAGCGTTTGGTCAGATAAGGCGGCGCTCCGCCTCCTGTGGGGTTCTCAATCGCTGTATTTGAACCCATATTCTGATAGAGATATTGCTCCGCTAGCGGCCCCTGCGTATCACCAGGATACGTTGAAAGCAACGACGGATCAAGGAAGAAATTGCCTGGATCACCCGGAATGCCCCCGGCGGCAAAGACCTGTGGTACCAGCGCCGAGTGAAAGAGCGTTGTCAATGGCATGCCTAAAGCGCCAGTGGTTACGGCGGCTCCATAGAGAAATTGGCGACGAGAGAGGAAAATACGAGGAACTTCGGTGTCCTTACGCTGACTCATAGCATCTCCTGTGTATAACTAAAACACTACACTATTTTCAATTAAATAGTACCATTACATCCTGGTAATTTCAATAATAAATTGCCATGTTTTTTATTAAAATTCTTGTTGTATGGTCATTTTGGTGTTTGTAGCACGAAAATAACCAGGCAATAAGCGCATAATATATTAGAAGTGGTTTATCTTTCGCAAATATGGGACAAACAAGCAAAAAGTTTTAAAACACCAAATTTAAATACTATAAAAAAATTCCTGAGTTTAAATAGCATTTAAACTCAGGAGAGAGGAGAATAAGCCAGAAAGAAGCTTGCTTAACCTTTTTGTGCTTCGATATTGACCTGCCAGTTGATGCCGTATGTATCGGTAAGTGTTCCGAACGTATCGCCCCAAAACTCTTTCGTCAGTGGATGGTCGGCAGAGCCGCCAGCGCTGTACCCGGAAAAAATAAATAGACATCTAACTTTGTGTTACTCATCTGTTTCTCGGCTTTCTTTGTTAGCTTATATACTCATAATGTCTACATCTGGTAAGCAAATCGAGCCGTTCCATAGTATACGCTATACCTTCACGCCATTTATCGAATAAATGTCCTAACTTCCTAATTTTTGTCGCTGATCCCGCAGCACATACTGGTAATGTGGCTCTATGGTTGAACGGTTGCGGGCCTCATGATCGAACCCGCGTCATCAGTGTTCGTTTCGGGTTGCATACCAGTCCAACACTCGTAAGGCACGCAGGGTGATCCACCGGCTCGGCTGGCCCTCGCCCTCGTCCGTCTCGACGGGCATCCTGCCAGGGTATCGGGTCTCAAGCGACCACCGGCCCTCGCCGTCGCGCTTTGACGCAACTAGGTCGATCGCCTCGGCGAGGCGCTCGTCGGGCGCGATGCCAGCGTGGCACAGGTAGTCGAGTCCTCGCAGCACGTCGTAGTGCCACCAGGTCGGGAAAGCGAAGCGCGTCCACACGGCGTCGCCCATGCGATCTCGCTCGATCACCTCGCCGTTCGAGAGGCGACGGAAGAGGTGGCGCTCTAGGAGATATTCCTGCCCTCGGAGACGGACCGAGGGTAGCACCGGACTGCCCATGCCTGCCCGTTCGTATTCGAGCAGGGCCTCAAGCACGCAGATCGTGGTGTTGAACGACGATCGCATCGAGCTGTGAGGTGCCTCGCAGTTCCAGCCGCCGTCGGCCAACTGTTCGCCGAGCAGCCGGTCGACGATGCCCTGGACGTCCTGGCCAAAGTAGGCACCACTCGCTGCCACCTGCCCGTTGATGCAAGGCTCGACCTCACCAGCGAAGAAGGGGTTGTCGTCCGCTTCCTGCGGACCGCATCCTCGCCACGTCACGCGGTCGCGGACGAGGCCCACAGCACGCCGTGCCTCGGAGCTTTCGGGATCAAGCCCCATTTCATGCAGGAGCGTCAGGACGTGCATCGTGGAGTCCCATTCGTGGTTCCACGCCGCGCCGCCCCACCGCCCGTCGGGTGCCTGGAGGGCAAGCAGACGCGCACCCGCGCCCTCGGTTGCAACCTTTGCTCGCTCGATCGCCACCTCCTCGTCGGACGCATCGGTCAGATCTCGCATCACCTGCCAACGGACTGAAGGGTCAGAAGCAAGTAGCCACTGTATGACCGAACTCGTTGGCTGCGGAGCTTGCCATTTGGGTGAATGTGTCGGCATCTGTTGATCCACTTTCCTTTAGTTCTATAACGACGTTCCTATCCCGACATTCTCTCACCAAAAGCGGGCAGAACCTACCCTCATATCGACGGCTTTATCGATCATCAGTGACGTTTGTGCCTTCTGCGGCTGCACCTCCTTGCGTCTCGGCATCATCTGGCGAGGTATCCTACTCCCGCGCTGCATTTCCAACACGACACAGGGTTAGACAAAAGTCGTCCGAAGTAGGGGTGTAGGGGACAGCAGTCCCTTGCCGGAGCGTGAGGTGTTTGACACAGGTAGGTTTTTCGCTGAACGCTTCGCAGTGGCGAAGCTCAGACCTTCCTGCACCTTCTTTTCTTTGGGGGTGGGCAAGCGATGACCTCCTCGTCGGAATAGAAGGCAAACAATGCCTGCGCGTCACTCGCTTGAATCTGTCTGAGGATTAGACGATCGGTTTCAATGCGTGGAAAGTGTGTGAAAATATCGTCGATAGCCATGCTTCAACTCCTATCAACACTGTTCTGCTTTCTCCATGAGAGCGAACATTCTTCACCATCTCTCGATAGAAATCCTCACATACTCTATCATAAAATGTCTGATTTGAAAAAAGTTCTCGCTCCTTCTGGCACAATCAGGTTCCGATCAGATACAATAATATATTGTCACCGTACCATGCAGATATTCAATGTAGCGCAAAACGTCTATCGATATCATGCAGACACAAGCCATATATGAGGTGTCAGTATCTCAAAGGAGAACCCAATGACTACGACGCAAGCAGAGTCGCTCACGCCACCAACAGCATCCGACGAACAGCGATGGAGCTATACCAGCGGTACCAGTACTACTCCACTCCTCGGTTTGACCATTGGCGATATGTTTGATCAGACTGCTGCACTGTATCCCGATAATCCCGCCCTTATTGCGTGCCAGCAACATCTCAGTCTGACCTACCGCGAACTCCAGGCCGAGGTCAATCGGTGCGCTCGCGCTATGCTCCACCTGGGGATTACCAAAGGACAACGCGTAGGGATCTGGTCGCCCAACCGCGCCGAGTGGTGTATCACCCAGTTCGCTACTGCAAAGTTGGGAGCTGTCCTGGTGAATATGAACCCCTCATATGGCTTGAATGAGATTGAGTATGTGCTGAATCAGTCCGAATGTAGCACGCTCGTGATCGCCTCGGCTTTCAAACGCTCGAACTATACGGAGATGATCGCGACGCTAGCTCCCGAGCTGGGTGCAGGCGCAGTCAACGAGCTTCACGCTGCAAGGTTGCCTCATCTCAGGACCGTCATTCGCATGGGTACAGAGCCTGTTGCCGGGATGCTGCGTTGGGACGATCTGATGGCGCTGGACAAGCACGCAGATACTGCGGAACTGGCTCGTGTGCAGCGTGAACAGGAATTTGATGATCCCATCAATATCCAGTACACCAGCGGTACCACCGGTTTCCCCAAAGGGGCGACACTCAGTCACCACAATATTCTCAACAATGGCTATTTTGTTGCCCATCTGCAAAACATTACTGAGCACGACAAAATCTGTATTCCGGTCCCGCTCTATCATTGCTTTGGGATGGTCATGGGCAACCTGGGCTGTATTACCCACGGCGCAACGATGGTCTACCCCTCGGAGGGCTTTGAGCCACGCGCTACCCTGGCAGCAGTTCAGGAGGTACGCTGCACCTCGCTCTATGGTGTGCCGACGATGTTTATCGCCGAACTGGCTCATCCTGATTTCAAGACGTTTGACCTTTCGAGCCTGCGCACGGGTCTGATGGCTGGTTCGCCCTGCCCGGTCGAGGTCATGAAACGCGTCAATACAGAGATGCATATGCCGGAGGTCGAGATCGCCTACGGTATGACCGAGACCTCGCCGGTCTCCACGCAGACCCACATCGATGCTCCTCTGGAGAAACGCGTTGGCACGGTTGGTCAGGTTGGTCCTCACCTGGAGATCAAGGTCGTCGATCCCGCAACCGGAAAGGTTGTGCCGGTTGGTCAGCCGGGTGAACTCTGTACGCGTGGCTATAGCGTGATGCTGAGTTACTGGAATAATCCAGATGCCACAACCAGCGCGATCGATGCCGCCCGCTGGATGCATACCGGCGACCTGGCGACGATGGACGAGGAGGGCTACCTCAATATTGTCGGTCGTATCAAGGATCTGATTATTCGCGGCGGCGAGAACGTCTATCCGCGCGAAATCGAAGAATTTCTGTATACCCACCCCAAGATCAGCGATGTGCAGGTGATCGGTGTACCCGACGTGAAATATGGCGAAGAGGTCATGGCCTGGGTCCAACTCAAGACCGACGAGTCGGCCACGTCCGAGGAGATCCGCGCCTTTTGCCAGGGTCAGATTGCCCACTATAAGATCCCGCGCTATATCAAATTTGTCACCGCCTTCCCCATGACGGTGACAGGCAAGATCCAGAAATATCTCATGCGTCAGCAATCAATCGAGGAGCTTGGATTGCAAAGCGCAGCTTCGATCGAAACCGCATGAAAAAGCATATAAGGGCATTTTAAGCAGAAACTTAAAATGCCCTTATATGCTTTGATTTCCTTATCCTCCACTGGTCAAAACTTGGAGAACTTCGCGGCGGGGATGTTGCAAGAGTTGAATGTATATGCTTGAACATACTTATAACTAGTACTTGCAAAGATATGGACAATAATTCTACCAAATATATAATATATTGACAACAAAATATCTGATAAATAGCTATTAATAAATAAATGACTGTAAACTCACAATTCTATCATTGATCATATCGTCAAGAAGCTTTTTGGCAAAATATGGGCCTTGAATGTAAATAGAGCATCTAGTAACCAATGGTGCAGTTTATAAAGAAAAATCAGCAATACTCACTTTGATCACCTCAATTTGCTGAGCCTATCGGCTAGCACCACTGGTTAGTAATACATTAAGAGGGTACCAGGTAAACAGTTCTGATTGCGTCCAGGAACACACGCTTCACTGATATCTATCGGCCAATGGTCCTGGACTCGACGCTTACGAAGACGTGCCGGGTTTGAACCATAGGGCCAGCAACGCGGCTGGGCTGCTCCACTGTGGCGAACTGACTCTGCACTTCTAACTGGTCATTACTCCGCTGGTGAGATCGCCGCCTTCAATGCGTTGTGCAAGAGCGTCAGTGGTCGGTCGATGAAGCGGGCGAGCGTCGGGTCGACCCGGTTGAAATCGTCTTGCCGGCTCGCCTTGAAGGTACCCAGAAGCATGGTCGCCCACGCCTCTGGGAGACCGTGGGCGACGAGGCCAGCCTGATACTCATCGTCTGAGATAACGACTCGACGGATCGGTCGACCCGTCAATTCAGCGACGATCTCAGCTATACCAGCCAGGTCGAGCGCCTCGGTGCCGGTGAGTGCAGGGGTGATGCCATCGAGACCACCCGTAGTCAGTGCGATCGCTGCCGCTCTTGCCAGGTCGGCGTGGGCTGTCCAGGCCACCGGTCCGTCCTCTGGTGCTATCACCTCACCTGTCGCAACGGCATTGCCAAGCATCATGGCTGCGGACGACACGTAGTAGCCATTGCGCAGTGCTGTGAAGGCTACACCAGACTCCCGGAGCGCCGCCTCGGTGCCGGCATGGTCAATCATGCGACGAAAGTGTGAGGTCGAGGACGAGCCTATCTGGCTTGTGTAGAGGATGCGGTTGGTGCCAGCCTCTTTGGCTATGTCGATCGCCGTGCGATGCTGGCGAACTGCCGCCTCGCCTCCGCTGTTGGATGACACGATGAGAACCTGTGACGCCCCCTCAAAAGCATGGGCGAGACTCGCTGCATCGTTAAAGTCGCCCTTTCTGACGCGCACACCTCGTTCCTCTCCTGCCCGTTTGCAGAGAGGTGAACAACTCTTGCCACCAGCATACAACGTTCAGGTAGGGTGAAAGTCAAGAGGAGCGCAAAACGTCGAGACCGCAGATTGCTTTTCTTCCTTATTAAAAGGGGCAAGGTTTTATAGGCGGTTCTGATAACCTCAGGCTGATCGTAACATGACAAGCTTCTCTGTTATTTCGTCGCGATCTTCAGCATCGGGTTGGAGGCGTAAATACATCTCCAGATTCTCCACAGCAGCTTTCATATTTTGCATGTCAATAAGCGCTATAGCTCGATTTTGATAGAAAACTGCCTGGTCAGGCGATAACGTAATCGCTTCATCGAGATCGCTGATTGCTTGTTGTAATTGTCCTACTTCGTAGTAAGCGACCGCCCGCGCAGCGAGGACGAGGGCCTGTCCTGGCTCAAGTTGCAGCGCCTGAGTATAATCTTCCAGCGCTTGTGCGGGCTGACCGCATGCGGCGTACATCTCCGCTCGCCCAACCAGGGGGAGGGTCGCCAGGGGATTCAGATCGAGCGCACGCGTATAGGCATTGATCGCTTCTGCGCTTTTCTCCATTTCTCGGTAGCATTGCCCGAGGTTGATCCAGACTTCTGGATAAGGCGGACTAAGTTCAATGGCACGCAGGTAGTCTTGCTCGGCTGCGATCAGGTCGCCTGTCTTGAAGTAGATACCTCCACGTTCGTTATAGTATTCCGAGTAGTAGGGGTCCATGTCGATGACCATTGAGAACGTATCCAGCGCTTTCTCATACTGTCCAGTTGCAGCATAAACCTGGGCAATGTTGTAGACCAGTACCGAGCGATGAAGGCGATGCTGCTCGGGCCGTAGATAGCGGTCGAGGAGGGC
>DAOTTJ010000245.1:0-5264 GCA_034437695.1 Ktedonobacteraceae bacterium | reverse complement strand
ATACAGGCGAAGAAAGCGTCCACGATGTCGGTTGACATCGACCTGACTGGTACACTATGCTAAACAGCGGTAGCGGTAAAAGAAAGGATCTGGCACCGGGCCGGATACTCCAGATTGTGACCAGGAAAACGCCTGTATGCAGCGTTTAACTGGCAGGGTGCTACTAATTCATAGCAGTGAAAGAAAGCGAGGAAACTATGGGCGAACCACGCAACGCGATGGATCTGAAGCCGGGATACCGAGGTCGTGCATTTACTTCGGATCTGTCCGGCCAGGAATTCTGGCTAGTCATCGATAAGGGTTTTCAGCCAATGGGACTGGTTATTGGCAACTGTATCTACTCGATGGGAGCCATTAAAAACTGGCTGGTAGGGATCAAAGCAAATTTTCAGGGTGAGATTAAAGAATACTCGCAACTGATGTATCAGGCTCGTGAGCTGGCACTCAGCCGCATGCAGTTTGAAGCCGATCAGTTGGGAGCGGACGGCGTGATTGGCGTGGAAATCGAAGTCGAGTTTTTGCATAATAATGAATGGATGGAGGTTGTGCGCCGTTAGAGGCGATTATGGAATTCCCGTGTAACACGGGAGAAGTTGGGAGCGAATGACTTCTAGGACAATGCCTTACTTAGAGGGAAAACCCAAAGAGGACAAGAGCATGGCATTAAAGCGGAAACAGTCAGAAAGTATGTATGGCTGAGATCCGCAAGTCCTGTACATATGGTGAGTGAAAAACGAACCAGAGTTCGACCTGGTGGATATCCACACCCACCGCAACATACTTGAAGCGGTGACGCCGTAAGACATTGAGTCAGGTCAATGGAAATATGCAACTGGTAACTTCGGTTGCAGAACGCTCCCTACGGCGAAGGTTCGGTAATGAACCGAGTGCAGAAGCACAGAATATGGCACCTAAAAGTACTATACGTTCCATGATCGTAACAACGGGATTGTCTACGGGACGCGAGTCCTACGACAACGGAACTCCCATAGTAGTCCGAGCCGGGGAAAGCCCGGTACATGGCGAAGGGGAGTAGGTATCAGGAGTACAGAAGATACGGAGGCATGCGTAATGCAGAAAACTCAAGTATACCTGGAACTCATCCAAGAGCGAGGCAGAAAAGGTCTGCCATTAGAACGAGTTTACAGGCAAATGTTCAACCAAAACCTGTACCTCACGGCCTACGGGAAAATCTACCGCAATGCTGGCGCTATGACGCCGGGGATCACGAAGGAAACGGTGGATGGCATGTCAGAGGAGAAAATCGAGACGATCATTGAAGCGATGCGATATGAGCGGTATCGATGTAATCCTGTACGGAGAACGTCTATCCCTAAGAAAAACGGGAAACGACGGCCTCTTGGCATGCCAACGTGGTCAGATAAACTGGTTCAAGAAGTGCTACGCTCTATTCTGAGCGCGTACTACGAGCCGCAGTTTAGCGATCATTCACACGGCTTTCGCCCAGGACGAGGCTGCCACACCGCATTACGGGAAATCTACTATAAATGGCCGGGAACCAACTGGTTCATCGAGGGCGACATCTCAGCATGTTTTGACAGGTTAGACCATGAACTCATCCTGAAAACCCTTCAGGAAAAAGTGCATGATGGAAGGATCATCTGTCTGGTCCAGAACGTGCTTGATGCAGGCTACATGGAAAACTGGAAGAGGAATAAAACACTCAGCGGAGCGCCGCAAGGTGGATTAATCAGCCCGATCCTGTCAAATATCTTGCTCGACAAACTGGACAAATACGTGGAAACGGTTCTCATCCCAAAATACACCAGAGGTGAAAAGAAGCGACTCAACCTGGAATACCAGCGTGTCCGAATGCAATACTATGTTCAGCGGAAGCGAGGGAATAGAGAAGAAGCCAGAAAGATGCGCAAGCAGTTCCAGGCCATGCCGTCCATGGACACCGAAGACCCAAACTATCGACGATTGCGCTACGTCCGATACGCAGACGACTTTCTCCTAGGGTTTATCGGCCCCAAGTCGGAAGCGGAAGAAATCAAAAGAGACATTGGAAGGTTCCTGCAAGATGAACTCAAGCTTGAACTCTCCGAGGCAAAAACGCTTATCACCAACGCGAGAAGTGAAAAAGCGCGATTTCTGGGATACGAGATTGGTGTAACCCAGGCAGATGCAAAACGGCATACAGATACCCGAAAAACGGGGACCATCAGCCGCAGAAGCATCAATGGGCGAGCCAAAATCATCATCCCAAAAGACGTGCGGGACGCATATAGTCAAAAATATATGCGAAACGGAAAAGCAGTCCATCGATCAGAGCTGGAAAATGAGAGTGTCTTCGACATTATCGCCAAATACCAGTTCGAATTTCGGGGTATTGCCAACTATTACAAGCTAGCCAGTAACATACATACACTCCACTATCTCAAATGGGTGATGGAAACCTCACTCACAAAGACGCTGGCGAAGAAACTGAAATGTTCAGTGACACAAGTGTATGAGAAATACCGAGCGGAAATAGAGGCAGGCGGAAAGACCTACAAAGGGTTACGAGCAATCGTTCCCAGAGAAGGAAAAGACCCCTTTATGGCAACATGGGGAGGGATACCGCTGATTTGGGATATGAAAGCGACCCTTGAGGACCAACCAAAGCGACTATACGGAAACGCCAGATCAGAACTCGAAAAACGCCTGTTGGCACGGGAATGTGAGCACTGCGGTGCCACAGACCACATCGAGATACACCACATCCGCGCACTTAAAGACCTGCAAAAATATACAGGTCGAGAGAAACCGGAGTGGGTCAAGATCATGGCTGCACGCAGGCGCAAAACACTCGTTCTATGTCAGACCTGCCATCAAGACGTTATCCACGGGCGACCAATGAGGCGGGCCAAAGCTCAAGGAGGTCAACAATGACACTGATGCTAGAGAGCCGGATGCCGGGAAACTGGCCCGTCCGGTTCGGAGGAGGGGAGTCGGAAAAGTACCAGCAATGGCAACTCGTTGGCTTCCTATCCTACACATCGATTGGCACGGCAGTGCGCTACGTCGGTAGCGGAGCTAACATGCCACCGACCAACCAGGGGCGGGCCACCGTTCCCACCAGTTAGCCAGTCCACCGCGCAAGCCCGACAGAGATGCCTGGCGAGGAGAGGTTTCCTGTCCTCGCCATAGGCTCAGACCGCCATGCTGGAACGAAAAAGCGCACGCGTGAACAAAGCAAAGAAGAGCTGGCGTAGTGAAAAGTGAGAAGCGAGCGGCAGAGTAGATCAGCGGCGGTAGATATCGGGGAGATGTATCTCCATAAAACGCTCGGTTAATTTAGAGGGAGTAAAACCAACTTTCGCGTAGAGACCGTGCGCATCTCGGGTCAAAAGGAGCCAGCGGCGTAGGCCCTGGAGCGCGGGATGTTCGGTAACCACCTCCAACAACCACAGACTCAAGCCACGCCCGCGATATGCCTCAAGGATAAAGACATCGCTGAGATAGGCAAATGTCGTGTAATCGCTGATGACGCGTGCAAAGCCCACCTGTTGTGAGCCGTGATAGACGCCAAAGGGCAGTGAATAGGCTATCGCCTGTTCGACAACAGCGCGAGAGATGCCCGTTGCCCAGTACGAGTGGGCGAGAAAATCGTGGATGACAGCCAGATCCAGGCGAGCACGCGCTGTGCTGATTGTGTACTCATCGCGCTCCCAGGTCTGCTCAGCGAGCATATATATCCCTCCTTCTATAGATAGATGGTAGAAGATTTTTGTGATACCGATTAGTATGAACTGTGCAGTTGTATTTGGCAAGAGCCAATTACAGCGCCTGGAAGAGCGTCGTCCTCAAAGAAGAGAAATGTAGTAACGTACCAGCACAAACCTTCTACTTTGGCGCAGGAAATATGCTCTTTAACCTCAGTACCGCTAAAGCAGTTGGCGAAGTACAGATCGGTGGGTCCAGCACCGGCAACCGGATCGACTTGCTGGAGAGCGCACCCATAGAGACAAAAACTGGCTGGACCTTTCACGACGAACTCTAAACGATCAGCCAGGCACAAAAATAGCTGAAGAGAATTTGCTGCCCGACCAGATTCAAACCATACGAAAAGGAGAAGCTCTCTTTTCAGACCTGAGAGCTTCTCTGATTCATAGGCTCAGGTCGAAGCATCGCTGCCCACCGTTGCAGCCTCCAACAAGACATAACCACCAGCGTTCATCTCAGAGATCTCGAAGCGAACCGTCAAGGAGCGACCAGCCTGTAATTGCAAGGAATAAATACCTGGTTCGATCGTTGAAGAAAGGGTATGAGAGGTGAAAGTGCGGACAGCATTGCCAGTATCGCCTGCCATAGTAGAAACGAAAAGACCACGAGCCAGATAAGTTTCCAAGTAGATTTGTAGAGTCTCCGCCTGAGTGGTCGCTGCCTCTATAGTCAGAAGAAAACCACCATCTTTCGCACCATGCAGAGCAAGGCCCAGCGTTTTACGCGAAACGCTGCTTGTCTGTGTACCATCACCAGGAAAAGAGACGCTCCGCCCTGTCAGGAGCCTCTATCTGCGTCTGGTCAGCAGCGAAAAGCGCGTAAACGTCGCGCGTGGCTTTCTGATCTCTATCAAGCAGACTCTTTCCTTCCCAGGCCATCCAATCCTCGGTTCCCAAATGCGTCAAATCGACAGGCACAAGCGCTCCAGCAGGAGAAAAGATCGTATAGAGAGGACTGCCTCCCAACTGTCCCCCTGAAACCGCAACCGTTCCGCCTTTTTGGAATGTCAGCAGGAGAAAGAAACCCACAAATAGACTCGCCAGGATCACTATGCTTACGCAGAAAACCAATCCACACACAAGAGTCCGCGCTCTTTTGCGCCTGACCACACGAACAGATAAGAAACGATTTAAACCGCGAGTAGGATAGGGCAGCGCATGACCCTGCTCCCAACGGCTGACCGTTCTTGTCGTTACTCCCACGAGATCGGCTACATATGCCTGCGACCAGCCACGTTGTTCCCTCACTCTTTTCAGCCGTGTTGCATCCATATCTGATCTTCTTACTCGCTTTCTCTTTTTTATGCGCTCAATAGCTTTTTTAAGATCTTATAGAAAAGACATTGTTGGTAAATGACACTTTTTCTTTTATTTCAACAAAGAAAAACTCTACCAGACAAGAATATAAGCAGATAGAGCAAAGTCTGTTGCAACTCCCGCCTTGCCGACTGCGGCGAGCAAAAGAGGAAAATGAGGTTTTTGCGAGAACACCTCGCGCTCCATCAGGGGGACGGCAGGCCTTTTCACGAGTAGGTT
>DAOTTJ010000244.1:0-5832 GCA_034437695.1 Ktedonobacteraceae bacterium | reverse complement strand
TTGTCTTGGAGCGCCGCTTGCCCGGCTCGACACGCGCATTACGCTTGCTGCAATGCTTGAGCGTTTTCCCCATTTCAGCCGGAAACGCGAGTTTCCACTTGAAATTAAGTCCAGTCCGTTCATTTATGGACCACAGCAGTTGCCGCTGGATCTGGAATGACGCGCATACCTTGCTTGTGTTGCAGATCGCTGTAGCGATCTGCAACACAAGCAAAAAGGGGTTTGCGGGGGCTGTGTCCCTGAAACCCCCTGTCGTCCTCCGCACTCCTGCTGTGTTTTGTCGATTGCAAACAGCAGAAACATCTGGGATGACGCATAGTCAGATTATTTTTTACATTCCGGTCATCACAGGTACAGTCCATATTTCGTGTTTATTACTTTTCGAGCAGCGGGAACGCGCGATGCCGGCATGGCGGGATCAGGAAGTTCTGGCGTCGTGTGGCAGTTAAGGAGCGTTCCAGTCCATCGTCGTCGGAGTCTGCTGCCTCGACGCCAGATGGAACGCTAGCGGCCGTGCCACCGTTGTCGCCGGCTTTCACATAATCAAGTGAAGCGGAATTGATACGCAACACGCGGAAGAACTCTGCGGTGGGTACAAAGACCATGAACTCCAGGGTTGGCTGGCTTGAGCCATCAGGCACATCCAGCGAAGAAAGGCCAGGTCCGTCGTTACGAATGTGGAGGGGAGTGCCATCGGTAGCTCGCGAGGAGCGCTCTGCTTGGTACCTGCATACGTGGTTACAGAGCATGTACCCAGAGATTCTCAAGTGGTAGTGGCTAATGCTTTTGCTATTAGCCACAGTTTGTAGAGAAAAGCAGTGTGCTTGCGCTGGTGTTTCAAGCAGTTGTCCTGGTTCTCCGAATAGCTCATAAATACCCTCAGTCAGCCTTTAAAGCTGGCTTAACTAGACAAAGATGTGCCAACATTGATGCATTTTCACTTTAGAAAGCTCTCCTGACGATCAGCTTAAAGCGGTCGATGGCTGTAAAAAGATAGCGATAACGATTTCGCAAATTATCTCCTCTTTCGCCTTGAAAGGAAACGGTTTCCAAGTTATAGTTTCAGTATCGAAGCATCCGATGCGTGTTATGACCATTGGCAGTACTAAAGCGATGTAGTACTCTTTTTGCAAGGAGACAGGAAGCAGGAGTACGAGGAAATCAGATCATTCCTAAGGCTTCGCTAATGAGTCTTCGAAAACCATGCTCCGAGATGGGATCTCAAGCCATTGTCCATTTGCTCCTGCTTATTCATTTTATAGCATTGCGCATCTCGCAAACAACCGAAAAGGCACGCGCCAGCTACAGCAGATCATACGCTTGAAATCGTCTGGAGCGAGATACATCTCCCGTCCATGTACGACTTTCCATCTATTTTATCGTATGGACTGCAAGCGGCGTTATCAACTTTCCTGGGCGCACCTGAAGACAGCCAGATCCCTTGCAGTCCTTTTCATCGAGCAAGCAACGAGAGAGATACACGTTTGTTTTATGCCAAACAATGGACAGTGCTCCGTAAGGACAAAAGCTTCGTTGGAGAGACATGAAATGCATCATCCGGTGTTCGCCCCTCAACAGACTTTACTATACAGGTACCAGCTATAGGTGCTCAGGTTGTCCTGGCAACCGGCTTACCACACAATGAATGCTCACCTTGGGCTAAACCTAGAGCGGGAAAGGCAGAACCAAGTCCCCGCTCACGACAGAGGTTCCAGTGAACCTTTCGCCTTCCCTTCGCGAAAGGACATCTCTCCAAACTGATGAATGGATGTCCTATAGAGATGAGATGTTGTTTCTCTGAAAGGAGCCGGACTGTGCTGGAAATAAACACACGTGCGCCCCCGCTGCGCATAGCTATGTATACCTTTTCCACGGGAACGCTTTTTACGAAATGATCCTGGTCTTTCCGACCAGATCGAAGAAGGAGATGTCATGGATGCCAACTCACGCGGTACTCTGGTGCGCCGCAAACCTATTCAACGGCCGATTGGGATGGTCATACTCCTGTGTAGTGTGATCGGACTCTTCGTTGCTTCCCTCCTCTTTACCTCTGCTTCTACCGCTCATGCCGCAGGAAATGTGCAAATCAACGCAGGAGGCCCAGCGGTTGCTCCCTTCGTGGCCGACACGGACTTTACAGGCGGCGCAACCGTGACGAGCACCAACGCGATAAGCACCAGCGGCGTGACCAATCCCGCGCCCCTGGCGGTCTACCAGAGCAATCGCTATGGCACCTTTAGCTACGCTGTCCCCGGCTTGACCGCGAACGCAAGCTATACGGTGCGGTTGCACTTCGCCGAAACCTACTGGACTGCGGCAGGCCAGCGTACCTTCAATGTCAGCATCAACGGGACTTCGGTGCTCACCAGCTTTGATATCATCGGGGCCGCCGGGGCCGCAAACAAAGCAGTGGTCGAGCAGTTCACCGCCACGGCGGACAGCACCGGCAAGATCACCCTCTAGTTCACCACTGTCAAAGACAACGCACAGGTCAACGGTATCGAGATCTTGTCATAAGGCAGAGATAAAAAACCAGGTTGAGCTGGCAGTAGGAAAGGCTCAGCTTGCAAGGAGCGAAACTACAAACGGCTCTGGCAGCTTTTACTGCCAGAGCCATTTGTATCAGACACGCGAGTGGATCAGTGGGAAAAGAGCTAATGTCTTTGCCCTATATATCGAGTCGCTGCATCGTTTCGCTTGTCACATACTCCTGGATGAACAACCTGGCCATTTCCTACGCTGATCTAGGCAAGTATGAGCAAGCCGAACCATTACTTCTGCTATGAGAGCATATCCTGGGGTCTGATCACTCGGCAATACAGGTAACACAAGTGGATTACGCAACTGTGAGACAAGCAATGGGATATAATGCAGCAACGCAGAATGCAAATACAGGAGACGTACATGCCAGCGCCCAACCGATCGACCATCTGGCACCTTCCCTACCAACGCAATCCGTTTTTCACTGGACGAGAGGATATACTGACTCAACTGCACCATACCTTACAGGCAGATGCAACAGTAGCTCTTTCTCATCCCCAGGGGATCAGTGGCCTGGGGGGCATTGGTAAAACCCAGACTGCGCTTGAATATGCGTATCGTTACTGTAGCGACTATAGTGCTGTCTTCTGGGTTCGTGCAGACTCCGTCACAGCGCTGATCTCCAGTTTAGTTGAGTTGGCCCAGGTTTTGGAACTAGCTGAACGCCATGAGCAAGATCAAAGCATCATCGTTGAGTCCGTCTTGCGTTGGTTGCGTCTCCATCCAGGCTGGTTGTTAATCTACGATAATATCGACGATTTTTCCGTTGCCGAGCCATTTCTTCCCAAAGCTGGGGCGGGACACCTGCTCTTTACCACGCGTGCCTATGCGCTTGGAGGATTCGCTCAACGCCTGGATATCCAGAAAATGGAACCCGATATAGGGGCCTTACTCCTCCTGCGCCGGGCCAGTCTTCTTGCCTTACAAGCTACCTTGCATATGGCTAGTCCAGATGAGCAAAGCATCGCCCAGGCTATCTCTGAAGCTCTTGATGGACTTCCACTCGCCCTGGATCAGGCAGGAGCCTACATCAAAGAAGCTCCTTGCCCTTTGTCAGATTATCTATCCCGCTATCAAATACGGCGCAGTAACATTCTTCGAGCACGAGGACAACTCGACCAGGACTATCCCAACTCTGTCGCTACTACCTGGTCCCTTTCCTTTGAGAAAGTCCGGGAGGCCAATCCCGCCTCCTCTGAGTTGCTCAATTTCTGCGCTTTTCTCGCCCCTGATGCCATTCCCGAAGACTTTATGACGAAGGGAGCCTCTCACCTTGGTCCTGTTTTATCTCCCATTGCACATGATCCGATACAATTAGATCTGATCTGCAAGGATGTGCTGCGCTACTCTCTATTTCAGCGGGGAGCTGATGCACATATCTTCACCATTCATCGGTTAGTCCAAGAAGTGCTCCGGGATAATTTATCCAGCGAGACATGTGTGGATTGGAAGCAGCGAGTAGTGTTGGCAATCAATGCAGCCAACCCAGATGTACAAGATGTGGCCCAACGCGATGCATGTGACCTCTGGCTACCTCATGCATTGATATGTGCAACTTGGATTGAGCAAGAGCAGATACATCATGATAAAAGCGCATATCTACTTAACCATGCAGGCTATTATCTGAATGATCGCGCTCGATATGCAGAAGCCGAAACTTTGTACAATCAATCCCTGGCCATCAGAGAACAACTATTGGGACCAGACCATCCAGACACAGCACTCGGTCTCAACAATTTGGCGATGCTATACCTGAAATTGGGGAAGTACATAGATGCAGAGCAGGCATTGCAGCGTACACTGATGATTTGTGAGCAACAATTGGGAACCAGCGACCCTGCCACAGCGACTGTGTTAAATAATCTCGCGGGTCTCTATAACAACCTGGGAAAGTATGTAGAAGCTGAGTCATTCTATATAAGAGCACTACAAGTCCGTAAAGAGCAGTTGGGACCCGAACACTCCGACACAATCCAGGTCCTGAATAATCTGGCTAGCGTGTATCAGGAACAAGGAAGACACGAAGAGGCAGAACAGTTCTACCTGCAAGCGTTGCACCTTCGTGAACGCCAGTTGGGCGCTCATCATCCAGCCACGGCGACCACCTTGAACAATCTCGCGGGTCTTTATGAAAACCAGGGGAAGTATGCAGAGGCAGAACCACTCTATATGAGAGCACTACACATCCATGAGAAGCAATTAGGGAGTGAGCATCCAGACACAGCTACCAGCCTGAACAATCTGGCTAGCCTTTATATGAGCATGGATAAATACGCAGAGGCAGAACCGCTCTATATACGAGCGCTGCACATCCGCGAACATCTCTTAGGGAGTGAGCATCCCGTCATAGCTACCAGCCTGAACAACCTGGCTAGCCTTTATATAAGCATGGATAAATACGCAGAGGCAGAACCGCTCTATAGACGGGCGCTGTACATCCGCGAACATCTCTTAGGGAGTGAGCATCCAGACACAGCTACCAGCCTGAATAATCTCGCGGGTCTCTATAAAAACCAAAGCGAGTATATGAAAGCCGAGCCTTTGTATATGCGCGTCCTGCAAATCCGTAAACATCAATCAGGCATGGACCATCCAGATACGGCCATGAGCCTGAACAATCTCGCAGGTCTCTATGAAATTCTGGGTAGATATACAGAGGCAGAGCCACTGTGTATACAAGCGCTGCACATCCGTGAACGTCGGTTGGGTGCCAACCATCCCGACACAGCTCAAAGTCTGAATAATCTGGCAGGCCTCTATTACCGTCAGGGAAAGGACACAGAAGCCGAGCCACTATACGTGCGTGCATTACAAATCCGTGAGCACCTTTTAGGATCTGAACATCTCGATACAGCCACCAGCCTAAACAATCTGGCTGGCTTGTATAGGAAACAAGGCAAGTATGCGGAAGCCGAGCCACTATACGTGCGTTCACTGCAAATCCGTGAGAGCCTTTTAGGATCTGAACACCTCGCTACAGCTACTGGTCTTACCAATCTAGCCTATCTTTATTGCAACCAGAGCAAGTATGTGGAAGCTGAGCCTTTCTTCTTAGGAGCACTGAAGATCCATGAGTGCCAGCTAGGTCCTAACCATCCCTCCACAGCAAGCAGTTTGAATAATCTAGCGAGTCTTTATTATAGCCAGAGCAAGTATGCGGAGGCGAAACCTTTGTTCGCGCGAGCGCTAGCAATTTACGAACAGAAAATGGGGTCCGACCATCCATTAACCCAGATAACACGAAAAAACTATGCCCTTCTCTTACAAACTGAAGTACCTCCAAATTGATGC
>DAOTTJ010000243.1:0-4909 GCA_034437695.1 Ktedonobacteraceae bacterium | reverse complement strand
AGGTTTGAATGATGTACGTAACCACGATGCTCATAAACGCGACTATCACACCTGGATACACCCAATAATAGAGATGTGAAGTCCAGCCCACAACAAATTTGGCGACCCGCGCCCACTTAAAATGCCTGTGCTCTGACTGCTGCAAAAGAGATGCCATAGCGTAGTAATTACGTGCTACCTGTTCCACTTGCAGAATAGCGACGAGAGAGGGAAGCGTAGGAAATGGCAGTTAGAAAAGCAATTGCAGTAGCAACGAAGACCGCAAACCACATATTTGCCGCTGAATTAGGTTCGGATTGCAACTCGTAGGTGGTCCAGAGGAAGGCCCCTGGAGCGATTAGTGTCATAGCGTTGATAGTTATCCCAGTAAGCCCCAGGCTCGGTTTGATAGGGGTTTCATTTTGTATGTGAGCTTTCGCCATAAAAATCCTTTTAAGCGTGCCTGTTGGTCTCGTTTAGCCTTTTATCTGCTTGAGCTTCTCTTTGACATGTTCCTCTCGGCAAGAATTTTCTGGCACGAGTGTAGCATATATTCTTAGCGCATTACAAGTTATTTTCTATCTTTTGTAAAAAGATGGTCTAAGTGCCTGAATTGTTTGCAGAGAACTGATACATTTGCTCTGGTAAAACCCACTTAAATATGTGTGCTTTCGAACGGACCCAACGAAGTTGGACATATTACTTTGAAAGATGAGCTATTTGAGCGATTTTGTTGTATCTTGTTAGTCAGAGAGAGAGCAAAAGAGTTCCACACTTTAGAGTTATTTGGAGGTATAAAATGACTGGAGCAGAAAAACTTATTGCACGATACGATCTGATTGATAGGGTGGTCGCGCTGCAACTAAGAGGCGTGACCCATGAAGAGAGTCTAATCAACCCACCTTTTCGCGGCAACTGTCTGAATTGGGTGCTCGGACATCTCGTGTTCAGCCGCACAGGCGTACTCCGGTTCTTGCAGGAGAGTGTCCCGTGGACAAAGGAGGAGGCCCAACCTTACACTAGCGAGTCTGATCCGCTTACCGCCGACAAGGCCCTGCCGTTGGAGCAGATCCTTGAGTTCCTGGAGATCTCGCAGACGCGCCTGCGTGCCGGACTGAGCAAAGTCTCCGCCGAGGAACTGGACGCACCCGCTGGCGAGGGAACACGCGAGGATCGGATCTCGTTTGCTCAGTGGCACGAAACTTATCACCTGGGCCAGCTTGAACTGTTGCGCCAGTTGACCGGCAAGGACGACCAGGTGCTCTAGAGCGCCAGTGCGATCAGGGCGCGTCTGATACCGAGCAGGGCCGCGTCGATGGCCTCGCGTTCAATTCCGTAGTGGGTTACGGCTCGCACCCGACCCTCACCGATTGCGGCGAGCAGCACGCCTTGCTCGCTGGCTTTGTGCAGAAAGAGCGCCGTCTGTGCGTGGTTGAGCACCTGACCCTGCGCGTCGTGCAGGGTGAAGACGACGATGTTGGTGACCACGCGCTCCGGCTGGATTTCAAGCTGCGGAAAGTCGGCAAGTCCGGCGGCCAGCACGCGGGCGTTTTCGTGGTCGCTGGCCAGGCGCTCGACCATCTGTTGCAGCGCGACTATCCCGGCGGCGGCGATAATCCCCGCCTGGCGCATCCCGCCGCCGAGCAGCTTGCGTACGCGGTGGGCGCGTCTGATAAAAGCCTGGCTGCCGACGATCAGCGAGCCGACCGGTGCGCTCAGTCCTTTGGAGAGACAGAACATCGCCGAGTCGGCGTCGTTCAGCAGGGTGGCAACCGGTACGCCCAGCGCGATGGACGCGTTAAAGATGCGTGCACCATCGACATGGACGGCCAGATCGTGCGCGTGGGCCAGCGTCGTCAGCGTCTCCAACTGCTCGACGTTGAGCGCGGTCCCGCCGCAGTAGTTGTGGGTATTTTCCAGACAGAGCAGCGTCGTGGCCGAGGTGTGGTCGTCGCTCGTATCAAAGATATTCGCCCGCACCTCGGCGGGATTGAGCATGCCATCGGCGGCGGTTCTGACCACCATGCGCGAGGCCCCACCGAGCGTCGAGGCGCTGCCCTGCTCGTTCAAATAGATATGCGAGAGGTCGCCGACGATAAAGGCCTCGCCGCGCCCCACGTGCGCCATGACCGCCGCCGTATTGCCCATCGTCCCGCTAGGGACTAGCAGGGCCGCCTCTTTGCCGGACAACTCAGCCGCCAACTCTTGCAAGTGGAGAACCGTCGGGTCCTCGCCGTACACATCGTCGCCCAATTCCGCTTGGTACATAGCGTCACGCATCGCCGGCGTGGGGAGAGTGACTGTATCGCTGCGCAGATCGATAGTCATAGGATTGTGCTTGCCTCTTTCTGGAAAAGTCTGCTGTACTCTGCAAGCTTGCTTGCATATATGTGCAGTATAGCATAGCACGTCAGCGCCTGGGCTGACGACGCTCCTGAGAAAGTGCCTGATCCTGTTTTCTCTTATGGTCGAGGATTGCTTGCGCAGCTTTGCTTACCGCCATCACCGTTGATTGCTGTGCTTTTTCTAGCACGGCGATATTCTCTGGCGATTGAGTATTTGTGCGTGCGAGTGCATTGGTGTACGCCTGGCGGATTTCGAGGTCAGATGTTGTTTTAGCAAGCCTGACCACACGCTCAATCTCGCTGGCGTTGCGCACCGGGAGCCTGGACAGAGCCATCTGCGCCACCTCGCGAATAGCTGGATGCGTGGGCGGCAGACTGTATTGCAAAGCCAGGGCGCGTATCTTTTCTACCTCAATGTCGAGCGCCTGGCTCGCCTTGGCATCTCTATGGATGCGATCGAGTCGAGCGGCCAGAATAGCGCAGAGGTCAATTGCGTGCTCTGTATCTGTTACCCCAGGTAATGCTGCCAGCACTATTTCCGCTATCTGGGGTGTTAGTAATGTATCTTCTAAATCTCGCAAATCTAGCAAATCTAGCCAACCTCGCAAATCGATCCTATTTAAGGATAAAGAGGCTAGAAGCTGTTGCGAGTATCTTTGTTCCTGAAGTAGATCGCTATGCAGCAAGGCTGTCAATTCTTCCAGCGCTGTGGGGAAGAGGGTGAGCCAGAGGAAGACGCAGTTCTGATAGCTTACCGGATCGTGCTTCTGTAACTGTTCTGCAAGGAAATCCTGCCAGCAGTTCTGCCAGTCACTGCTATTTTGCTGGCCTGAGCGCTTGAGCATTTCTAGGAGGTAGAGGCTGATTGGGTAGCGCACCTCTTCTGCACATTCCAGCATTGCTCTTAAGATGCCTGCAACAGTCTCTATCTGACTTGCACGTCTTCGCTGACCGCCTGGAGTATAGGCTTTGAGCACGCGCTGCCATTCTGTCATAAGCTTGCTATAGCGCTGAAAGCGTTCTTTGCTCTGAGGCACGACGGTCAGGGTGAGCAGATGTTGATGTTCCAGCGAATAGCGAGCCAGGGTGTGCAGCAGTGCGGGCTGGCGCTGGAAATAGTCGCGGACCTCGGCGAGCATCAATCCGGCTGGTCCAGCGTTGCCCATCAGCGAGAGCGAGAGCAGAGCCAGGTCGGCGCTGGTAGGATCGTGTGTGGCGGTAAGCTGACTATCTAGCTGGAAGCTGGCGACTGCTGGCAGGTTGGTCAGCGCCAGCAGCGAAGAGAGAAAGGTTTTGATGAGTAGCGGTGGAGGCGGTTGAGGTACTACTGCTTGTAGTGTACTGGTTAAGAGCATCAGGGCTGCTCGTTGGTGGGTAGGATGTACACCGTCGTATAGCCATGCTTGCAGAGCTGCTATGAGTGGTGGTTGATAGGCATCGGCGTCCAGGCTGAGCAGCCAGCGGGTAACTACATCTTCGATACGTTTTATCTCAACTTTGTCATATCGTTCCTGCACCTATGTGTACTGTTCTAGCAGGAGCGTTGCCACGCGTGCTTGTAGTGTCAGGTCGATCGTAGCAGGTTGCGACTCGATAATACACGTGGCTGCCAGTAGGAGGTCGTGGGGATTAGTAGGCGCAGATGCGCTGTCGAGCAAGGTGGAGATCAACTGGCTGGCAGTGGTGCCGTCTTCGCCGCTCTTGTGCGCGACCGCCAGCAGGAAGACCTCGCGCCAGTGGTCGTCTGTCTGGCGGGCGAGCGCGGCGAGGACTGGCAACTGTGCGCGATCTAGCTCGATCTGGCGTAGCAGGTGGCGAGCGGCAAAATACTCTTCAAATGTGCGGTGGAAAAAGCCATAGAATTCGCCGGTACGCTCGACAAACAGTCCACTGCGCTCGCCCACGCGTGCGAGGTAGCTCCCTGCCTCGGCGAGATCGGCTGCATTGGTTGGCTGACCGATAATCCCCGCGATAAGCTTTACCACATCGTCCTTTTGCAGAAAGCTATTGTCCTCGGCGTGCATCTGCCATGCGACCGGTCCCAGGCGCTGCATGGCCTCGGCTTCGGGCAGCGGTGGAAGGTTCTTGTCAAGGTTGCGGTTCTCAAGCAGCGTCTTCGCCACCGTGCTATAGAGGTCTGCTCGCTGACGTGGGAGCGTGATACTATTCTGCTGCATCGCGGCCAGCAAGGTCAGGAGCAGCGGGTTCTTCGCTAACTCGCGCACCCCCTGGTTGTTCTTAACTGCCGCCAGGAGCTGGCTGGCCATCTGCTCGGCCTCGCGCCTGACCACCGCCTCTTCATGCAGGTCGCGGCGCGTATTTGCGCGGCACCAGCGCGGCAGAAACTCCTCAATCTGCTCTGGTGTGAGTTCGGCTAGCAGAAAGTGCTGATGGCCTGTCAGTGCGATCCTGACGAAAAGATACGACGTACCATATAACTGATGAAAAGCTCATGAGATCGCTTGTTGACATCAGGCCCATGAGTATGAATGGATCAGTTTATATGTCTGGCTTCTTGCTGCTATCTTCAATCGAACTCTTGGGCCATTGCTCCATCGCCACATCGACCACACGAAGCAATTGCT
>DAOTTJ010000242.1:0-6769 GCA_034437695.1 Ktedonobacteraceae bacterium | reverse complement strand
TATCAATACAAATAGTTTTCGCCAGACCATTGTTCCTAACCACATGCTCGGGCGTGTACGCAGTATCTCCATCGTCCTGGCGTGGTCAGTGATCCCGATTGGCTCTCTGCTGGGCAGCGTCGCAGTCGCACAAGCGAGCAACATCTCGTTTGTTTTCGGTGCCATCGGCACGCTCATCTTTCTCACAGCGCTAGTCTTCTCCTTTACAGAGATACGCCGGGGCGAACACTACCTGCCCGCCAGGACACTGCCTGTGCAGGAAAGCAATCAGCTACCTATCATCGAGATCGAAAAGGCCGCCGCACTGCAACAAACAGCCGAGGAGTCTCCACTCTAAAGCGCTCCAGTGGCCCAACAAAACACAGAGACTATTTCATGCGCGAAATGCAGCCCCTCCCCCTGAACAAATGATGGGAAGGGGGTCATAGACATGAAGCTTAGCGGGAGTGCAGAGGGCAGCAGCCCTTTACTGGGGTTTGAGGTGTCTCCAATACATTTTTTCTTTTATTTTGCCTGTTTTGCAGGAGGCAAAATAGGAGTGCAGAGAGCACTTCTCTGCTAACTTCATGCTTATAGGTGGGGTCGCTGCGGAGCATTCCATAGCCCTGCTGAGATAAAACACTCTTGCATTTTTAAGCTGCTCATGACATAATCAAAACGGTTTCGCCAGAAACCCGGTTGGCTACCCACCGGATAGAGGCTTTTAAGGTTGTGTTTCCCTCCATCAGATATACTATGAAGTATATAGAGGGTGACGCCTCTAGACGAGGGCGTTTTGTGGTGACTAGTAAAAAAGAGAAAGACAGGTGTCGGCCATGCAGGAAGATGTTCTTGGAACACGACGAACCGCCGTCACAGAAACATACGTCAATTGTGCGCGATGCGGAAAAGCAACTCGCCTACGCTATGCACGTATGATCCCAAGCGACGTGCTCTCAGACAGCCATTCGGAATTTGAATACCTTTGCTCAGAATGCCAGAAAGCTCTTGCCGAAGGCGAAAAAGATCTACCTCTCTCATGAGCGTAGCTCCTTGCTGTAGTGCGAACATCAGGAACAAAGACAAGAGGGAACCGATCGTGTCTATTCGCTATCTCTTGCCTTTATTCTTCAAAATATGCAAGACTTCAACGTTGATAGTTGCCTCAAACCACAATTATCAGCACACAGAGAAGGATAACCATTGCTGTCCATCAGTACACAGCCGTGCAAACCCTTCTTTGCTTCTCAGGTCGCGAAGGCATAGAGGCGCAAGCCGAGTATACCTTCCAGGCCGATTTGAGGGAATCAGCCATGCGTATGCGTTATCGCGCTGTGACTTATCGCTATAGCGATGGCTCACAACAGCAACTAGATCGTCATTACCGGCAACTGTTACAGGACGCATTGCGCCAGAGCCAGCAATCGCTCTTGCAACATTCGATCACTTGGCGACCTCTGGCCGATATCCATGAAGCCGAGGAGAGGATGATGGTGAAAATTGAGCTGGCCGGAATGAAAGAAGAAGAGATCGAAGTGACGCTGTACGCCGATGCCCTGGTGGTCAGCGGCCAACGACACGACGATCATAAACACGAACCTGGCATCTATTATCACGAGGCTCAGATCCGTTACGGCCCATTCAGTGTGGAGGTATTTATAACTTCACCTGTGGATAGGGAAGCAGTCACGGCTCGCTACGAGAATGGCTTTTTGTGGGTGGACCTGCCCAAGCTGCTCAAGTGATGAAGTATGTCTGACACATCTGTGTCCAACTCAATTGACTTCCCACCTGGGAGAGTATTTCTGCGCAGAAACTCTCTCTCCCAGGCAGGTAGTCTGAATGGAAATAGAGAGATACATTTAAGAAGGTTGCATGATGAGTAGTACGCGAACTAATCGTAAGCAGCAGAATCAGGATGAAGCTGAAGAGGCACAGCAGCCTGTTGTACAGGAAGAGAGCGAAATCAGCACTCATTCAACGCAGGGAGAAGATCAGAAAACGGAACCTGAAGAAAAAACGGAAACAGAGCTTACTGAAGAGCCTAAAAAACCACGCCGCCCGCGCAAACGCGCTCGCCCCCTGGCACAAGAAGACGTAGAAGCGCTTGCAGAAGACCTACAACGTACGCTGCGTGAGAGTGACCCTGAAGAACATCTGAATATCCCTGATATCCTCCCAGTGCTGCCACTCAAAGACACTGTGGTCTATCCTTTCGCCGTGCAGCCACTCGGCGTCGGCCAGGAACGTTCAATTCGCCTGATCGATGATGTGATGCGCAGCAATCGTCTGGTTGTGCTGGTCGCGCAAAAGTCTGCCGAGACCGACCAGGCCGGTCCAGATGATATCTTCTCGACGGGTACCGTGGCACGCATCGCACGTATGATCCGCATGCCCGATGGCACAATCCAGATCATTGTGCAAGGTCTGGAGCGCGTGGCCATCGGCGAATTTACCCAACTCAAACCCTACTTGATGGCGCACGTGACTGTCAAACCAGATATGCAGGAAGCCGACGACGAGACCGAGGCGATTAAACGCAATGTGGTCAACTACTTCCAGCGTCTGGTCGCCCTGGTCCAGAACGTCCCCGAGGGTGTGGCCGCAGCTACGCTCAATCTGGAGGAGCCTCGTCAGGTCATCTATATCATTGCTACCTTTGTCCAGATGGAGTTGGAACTGCGCCAGAAGCTTCTAGAGCTGGATTCGGTACGGGCCAAACTGGAACAGATGAGCACCTACCTGGCGCATGAGCTGGAAATCTTCGAACTGGGTCGTAAGATCCAGACCAGCGCTCAGGAAGAGATGGGCAAAGTTCAACGCGAATACCTGCTGCGCGAACAATTAAAGGCCATTCAGCGCGAACTGGGTGAAGAGAGCGAAGAACAGGCGACCATCAACGAGCTACGCCAGAAGATCGACGAGGCGCGAATGCCCGATGAGGCCCTTAAAGAGGCCAACCGCGAACTGGCTCGCCTGGAAAAGCTACCCACGGTCTCGCCCGAGTACAGTATTATCCGCACGTACCTGGAACTACTGGTCAGTCTGCCGTGGAGCAAGAGTACCGGTGAAAGCATCGATGTGCCACACGCACGCGAGGTGCTGGACCAGGATCACTACGATCTGGAGAAGATCAAGGATCGTATCCTGGAGTATCTGGCTGTGCGCCGTTTGAAAGAGGAACGGATCGCCGAACGCGCCCAACGCGAGGCAGACGCGGACCAGGAGCAAGACGGCGAACGCCATTCAACTCAGCCCTTGCACTCCGAAGAAGCCAAACGCCAGATTAATCGCGAACCCATTCTCTGCTTTGTTGGTCCTCCCGGCGTGGGCAAAACCTCGCTTGGCCAATCGATCGCCCGCGCACTGGGTCGCAAATTTGCTCGCATGTCGCTGGGAGGTATCCGCGACGAGGCAGAGGTGCGTGGACATCGCCGCACCTATATCGGCGCAATGCCCGGACGCATCATTCAAACCCTGCGCCGGGTCGAGGCCAACGATCCAGTCATTATGCTCGACGAGGTGGACAAGGTTGGAGCAGACTGGCGCGGCGATCCCTCTTCGGCCCTGCTTGAGGTACTCGATCCCGAGCAAAACTACAACTTCCGCGATAACTACCTGGACCTCTCATTCGATCTTTCGCGAGTCATGTTCATCGCTACAGCCAATTCGCTGGAACCAATTCCTGCGCCACTGCGCGATCGCATGGAGATCCTCACGCTCTCAGGATACACTGAAGAGCAGAAGTTACACATTGCCCGCAACTATCTGTTGCCCAAACAGATCGAGGCCAATGGGCTGAACAAAGATGAGCTGACCGTCAATGATGAGGCGCTCACACGCATCGCTCGCGATTATACCCGCGAAGCCGGTGTACGCAACCTTGAACGCGAAGTCGGTTCGCTCTGTCGCAAAATCGCCCGCCAGGTAGCCGAAGGCAAGGCCACCCCGATCCAGGTCGGAGCCGAAGATGTGCCAGAGTACCTGGGTCGCGCACACTTCTTTGGAGAGATCGCCGAGCGCATCGACCGACCAGGCATCGCCACAGGTCTGACCTGGACCCCAGTGGGGGGCGAGATTATCTTTATCGAAGCCGCTACCATGCCCTCTAAAGAGAGTCAACTGATCATGACCGGGCAGCTCGGAGATGTCATGAAGGAATCGGCAATGGCTGCGCTCAGTTACGTCCGTTCGCACGCCGAAGCGCTGGGTCTGCCATCCAACGTCTTCGAAGGCCAGACCGTACACATCCACGTACCTGCCGGTGCCATCCCTAAAGACGGTCCATCGGCGGGCGTCACGATGACAACGGTCCTGGTTTCTCTGGCGACCGGCCACAACGTGCGCTCCGATGTAGCGATGACAGGCGAGATCACCCTGCGTGGCAAAGTCATGCCGATCGGGGGAGTCAAAGAGAAAGTGCTGGCGGCCTATCGTTCTGGCATTCGCACCGTCATCCTTCCCAAGAAAAACGAGCAAGATCTGAGCGAAGATCTCCCCAAAGAACTGCGCGATCAGATGGAGTTTGTCTTTGCCAGCGAGATCAAAGAAGTTCTTGCCACAGCCATTGAAGGCTACGCCCAACTCGTGCCACCGACCGAGGCGGAGAACAGCAACGGCCATACACACGGCAAACGGAAGAAAGGCGACAAAGCGGAAAAGGCAGATAAAGCAGCCGCCACGACTAAAAACTAAATCTCACTCTTCTACCTGAGCTTTTCTTTCCACCTGGACAGACAGATAGACAAGCGAGCCAACTGTTCTCCCGACCCATAAAGGTCGGCGGAATGGTTAGCTCGCTTAAACATTTGATCGCATGTAAGCTACGCATTTTCCGTCAGCTTGATCCAGCCCGATGTTAGATGCTTAACTTTCTCTCTCCCACCAGCGCTCAGGAGCTTGTGCAGCTTTTTCTAGCAACCAACGGCGGGCAGCTTCTCCTTCAAGTCGCTCAGGTGTCCCTGCTTCACCAATATCAATCCACTCAATAACGACACTCTCTAAGCCTTGAGAGCCTGCAAACCACGCATCTTTGACTGCTGCTCCTGTCAACGTCGTAGAGGCGAAATGAGCCTGAATGAACGTGGCGGAACGGAGGTTTGCATAACTTAGATCAGCCCGCTCTAGATGTGTTCCACGAAAAGTAGCCCCATTCAAAGTAGCACGAGAAAGGTTAGTATGGGTCAGGATGGCATGATTAAATTCGGCATAGCTAAAGACAGAGGCAGCAAGATTAGCATCCCTAAGATCTGCTTCAACGAGATCCATATTTATCCCATTTACCTCACGCAAGCTAGCCCGAGTAAATCTGGCCTTCCAGGCTTCAGCTTTCACCATGCGTGCTCCGTCAAGATCTGCGTCGACAAACGTCGTTTCGTAGAGATTTGCATCGGCAAGGTTCGTGCCGCGCAGAGAAGCTCGATCCATGTTCGCCCCTGGCATAACAGCTCCATAAAGATTGCGGCCTGAGAGATCGCACTCGTGTAAGTCAACCCCCTCCCAATCAAGAAAGGTCAGTTCCCGTTCAGCTTTGACTAACTGTTCCAACATATCAGGAGGCATCGAGCGTACCATCACTTTTTCCTCTCGTTCTCTCTTTTGTGTTTCATTCTATAGCCCAGTATATTTTAATCATTGTTTCTTGACAAGTTGTACCCTAAGGCAGGTCTGGCCACCACCTGACATGACTTTCCAAACCTCTAGCTTTGATAGCCCGATCAAGATCCTGGCGATCTATATGTGACATATACGTATCATTAATAAGAATATTTTCTTTCTTGTCTACTTCGCTCTCAATTGTTTCAATTGCCTTATTAACTTTAAAAGGCGGTTTCATGCCTGAACGCCAGGCTTTTACATCCCAATTCTGGCCATTTGCATCGGTTGCTTCATAGGCTTCAATCGTAGATGGTACAAGTGGCCAGGGTAAATATCCAGCCTCTGCCGCTCCTAACAAGGTTTTTCCCTCTTCTATACGCTTTGAAATGTTTTGATCAATGACGGGAGTACGTGTAGGATAATTACCACCATGTCCAGGATCGTATGCAGATAGAGCAACAAAAGCTTGAAATACTTGCAACGCCCCATATTTCCTGACAAGATTAGGATTAGCCTTGATAATATCTGCATATTGAGCAAAGAGCTGCCGCAATTGAGCCTCGGTCAAATTTGGATTCTCTTCCATTATTTCGCGGATATCATCGAGCGAAAGGCCAGAAGATTGATAATCATTGTACAGTTTTTTTGCAAGCTCCTCTTGTTCTGGAGTGAGAGTGTTTTGTACATAAGTGGTCTGATGAGGCGGAAGCTGCGGTCGCGGCTGGTGATTGATCTGATTGAGCTTACTAAGCAGAGTCTCAGTAGCCTCGTAGATTGCCCAGCCAAAGGCTACTAGAGCCGCAAAGTACAGGACCGTCATAGCAACACCAAGTATAGCAGTAATCGCATCGGTGAAAATATCTATCCCTGCTTGTAGAACATCGGCAAGCACGAGGATCAGGAAAACGGCGGTGATAGCTGTATCACCCTCAGTCTGAGCGTTAAGATTTTCCACCGCCACATCGATATCCTCACTGCAAGTAGCAACGGCATCTTTGATCTCATCAAGAACACTGATACCTCCCCCAGAGAGGAAGCGTTCGTTTCTCAGATAATCTTCTACCTCTTTGAAGAGTTGATCAGCCCCCTGACCAACAAATGCCTGATCAGTTGGAGCACTTCCAATCAGGCTTTCTATAGATCCCTCCAGAGCATTGAGTGAAACAAGATGGTTCTGCTGCATAGCATTCAG
>DAOTTJ010000241.1:0-5303 GCA_034437695.1 Ktedonobacteraceae bacterium | reverse complement strand
GACCGCCTGCATCACCGGAAAAAATGAACACCAAATAGAACGTCAGGCCGGGCAACAGAAAGAGGAGAAGCTTTCCCACCTGGCACCTGCCTCGAAACAGCGTTGTGAGCAGACAAACATATCTTCAGAGGCTCCCTTGTGTGATAGCGCTCACATAGCATTGATCAAGATATACCCTATTCTCCGTACGATGTCAAGCCTTCGCCAAAAATCGCAGGGCTATTCAATGCTCGACGTATGGCCCCTCCCCCTAAACAACGGATTGGACTGTGAGCGTGGAGGTGGCCGTTTTCCTGGAAAAAAAGTAAAACTATCATCTTTTCAAAAAAACTTGACAATTGCCTGGAGAATAAGGTATATCTTTAGTAGCGTTATGTGAGCGCTATCATGAGCAAAGAAGAGCAGTCTACTATCTGGCAACGGTGCAGCATTGACATCCAAGCGAATTGCGCTCAAATTTGTCTCTCAGTGTGTAAAGATGGATACACTGATGAAAAGCCAGAGACGCATTCGTTTACTATCTTGTTAGTCAGAATGTGATGGTGACAAATTTGAGTATAACCCACGGCAATCCCACTTTGTCCGAGGTAGCGTTGACGTTTGATGACGGCCCGAGCGCTTACACGCCACAAGTGCTAGCAATTCTTCAGCATTATAACGTCCAGGCGACATTTTTTTGTAGAGGGAAGAACAGTTGGCAATTTCCCTCCCATCTCCAACAGGCTTTGGCTGGCGGAAATGCGGTTGGAAACCATACCCTGACCCACCCTCATTTGCCCACGCTCCCATTCCCGGAAATTTACGAAGAGCTGAGCAATACTCAGAACATCATCCAGCAGACAACTGGAGCCTGTCCAACTATCTTCCGTCCGCCCTACGGAGAATATAACAGCGATGTGCTGAGAGCAGCCAGCCAGCTTGGTTTGACAATAGTGACCTGGAGTGCCAGCGCTAACGATTGGACAGATCCCCAGCCACCAGTCTCGCAAATTGTCTCAAACATGCTTGGTGGCGCAAGAAACGGCGCAATCCTCCTGTTCCACGAAGGAGGCGGCAATCGCGCAAACACAGTGGAGGCTCTCCCAGCTATCATTGATGGTTTACAGACTCGTGGCTTACGTCTGGTGACCCTATCTCAGATGCTCAGCACGCTTCATACATAGGGCGTGTGCAACTTCGCTGGAATATGTTTCTCAAAGGGGGCTGGCTCTCTCCTTATATTATCCAGGGGGACAGTTGACAATTGAATACTAGCGAGAAACTGATGCCTATCTGTCCTCTCCGTTCTGACAGCATTCTCTTTCCAGACGCGATAGCGGCTGACAAGTGAGAAAGCGCTTTACTCATGCTTATACCCCTTGACAGCCCCATGAGTATAGAGTAATGATTAGGACAAATAGGATGATTGCTCCATGCGATATTGAGAAGGAACTTCCATTGAATCGAAAACTAACGAGCGATAAGCATAATTTGGAACGAGATGTTACTATTTTTGATGTAGCTGAGAAAGCTGGCGTATCGCATTCTACTGTCTCACGCGTGCTCAACAATAAAACCAACGTAAACGCAGAAACACGCGAGCGCGTTTTACAGGCAATGGCGCAACTTGGCTATGTGAGCAACATTTCTGCTCGTAGTCTGGCTGGTGGCTCTTCGCAGGTCATTGGTTTGCTGGTCGATCACCTCAACACCGGCTATATGGGTGAAATTATTCGAGGAATCGACGATGCGCTCGAAGCGCACAACTATAATTTGATGCTTTATACTACGCATCGCCAAAAGACCAAAGAAGCGACGTATGTAACCAGATTGACCCATAACTTCGCTGATGGACTTATCCTGATCGTACCACGCAATGAGAAGGCTTATCTGGACACCTTGCAGCAGCGCAAATTTCCCCATGTACTCATCGATTATCAGGGCTATAACCGACATGTGCCGTCAATCATTACGACAAACAAGAAAGGAGGATACGACGCGACCAACTATTTGATTGAAATAGGGCATCGAAGAATAGGCTTTATCACTGGCGAGATGGCCTATGGATGCGCCCCAGAACGTCTGGCTGGTTATCAAGAGGCGCTCGCCGATCATGGGATAGCCTTTGACCGGGAGCTGGTGAGCGAAGGCAATTTTCTGCAACCGCAGGGATATCTCTGTGCTCAACACCTGCTCCGTCTCCCTAAACCACCCACTGCACTGTTTGTCTCAAACGACGTGACGGCCTTTGGAGCGATGGAGGCGGCGCGTGATCTCGGTTTTCGTATTCCCGATGACCTCTCGATTATCGGCTTCGATGACGTGCCGCAAGCAGCCCATGTACACCCAGCACTCTCGACGGTGTGCCAGCCTCTGGTCGAGATGGGACACAGCGCAGCTATCCTTCTCTTAAAATATATTGCCAATCCGTTCGCTGAGGTAGAGCGGGTAGAATTGTCCACCAGACTGATTATTCGTGACTCGTGTCGCGCTCCGCATATCTCCCCTGATTAAGCTTGTGGTAATAAACTCAGACTCCTTGTTACAGGGATGATCCTCGCTCAGACTGCTTTTGGACTTTTGAGGGTGTATTCAATAGCTCTGTTTTGGCGCTCAAGGGAAAACTTCGCTGGTGCTAGCGTGTCGGTTCCACCATGCTGTTGGTCGAGAGAGCAGATGAGTGAGTTGGAAAACTCCCCAGGCTTCACCCGCAGCATGGTGGGATTGGCACGAAGGGAAAATAAGATCTACGGAGTTACGGGTACCGACGCGCTCTCCTCAACCGCCTCGCCGCGCTTTTTCGCAGCTTTGGCTGCTTCCAGAGCTGGATCGCGACCGACGAAGACAGTAGCAATCGCACAGACGATACAGCCAATGAGGGCGAGGAAGAAGGTGTCATTCATGCCCATCGTCACAGATTGTTGTGCAATGCAGGCATGCAGAGCCAATGCCTGAAGATGGGAACCACAGGTAGTAGTCGCACTCTGGACGTGAGTCGCCGTCTGCTGGTTGAGGTAGCTGAAGAGAGCAGCCACACCGACTGCGCCAGCGATGTTTCTGGTCGAACTCGTCAGCGAGGTAGCCTTCGCCATCAACTGTGGGCTGACCACCGAGACAGACAACGTTTGCAGCGGTTGGAAAAAGAGACCCAGGCCCAGGCCGCGTAAGATCAACCAGATTTGCAGATCCTCACCGGTAGTTGTGGGAGTCAGACGTGTAAAGCCAAACATAGAAACAGCTACAAGGATAGCTCCAACGACAGTAAGCACGCGCGGTCCGACCCGATTATAGATTCTCCCGCTGATCGAGAGTCCAACGGACATAGCCAGCCCTTGAGAGATCACGATTTCACCAGTGGAGAGCGCTGACAGATTTTCCACTCGCTCGAAGAAGACTGGCAAGAGGAAAAGGCTGCCAAAGAAGACCGCCGTAGAGACCCAGCTCAGCACATTTCCGATAGTGAATGTATAGCTGCGGAACAGGCGCAGATCCATGACTGGATCTTTGACGAGCAGTTCGACCAGGACGAAAGCGATAAGCAGGACCCCCCCAACAACCAGCGAGGCGATGACGATGGGATTGCCCCAGCCAAGTGTACCGACCTGATTGACGCTGTAGATAAGTATAGTAAAACTGGTCATGGCAAGCACAAATCCGAGCCAATCAAACTGGCGTGACTCAAGTACTTTGTCTCTGCCATTGGCTACCTGTTCATCAGTTTTGCCACGCAGCACGAGCAGCGTCAGAACAAAAGCGACGACGCCGATTGGCAGGTTGATCAAGAAAATGGCATTCCAGCTAGAGGCGGTTGCCAGATACCCACCCAGTGTCGGACCAAAGGCTGGTCCCAGCAGGACGGGGATCAAAAGCAATGCCATAGCTCCAGCACGCTCAGTGGGATCAAAAAGGCGAAGGATGATCGCCATGCCTACAGGCATCAATGCACCACCGCCAATACCCTGGAAGACGCGGAAGACTATCAAGGCCTGCTCATTAGGAGCAAACGCACACAGTGCAGAACCGAGGGTAAAGATCCCTAATGCCCAAAGAAAGATAGTTTTTGAGCCGATGCGATCGCTGATATAGCCAGCAATCGGTGTCACTGCCGCATTGGCAAGAATATAGCCAGTCCGGATCAAGCTACTTGTTTGATAATCCGCATGAAGCGCCGTTGCGATCTGCGGCAACACAACGCTCACGATGGTGACATCAAGGACTGCCATCAGCAGGCCAAGTGCAATCACTAGCGTGGCCTGCCAGCTGTACGTAAGATGCATCTTTTCCTCCAAATTTCCTCTAGCGAGGAGAGAACTATAAGGATCTGAGGTATGGTCCCTCTTTGTGAGCGTCGGCAGGATCAGAGATGATCCTGGCTACCAGACAATCGATAAGAGAAGTACGTGTACGCTCCAGGGCCGTTGCAGCAGAGAAGTGCTCATTGGCTCTCTCAGCAACCTGGACAAACCCTTCATGGCTGAAAACCGCCCGTGTCCCGTCGTGAAGAGGAGTCAGTTGCCAGGTCCCTTCCCAATGCGGAGCAGGGCTTAGGCTGGAGATCCGGTGTGTTTTCTCGTCCTGGTCCAACTCGGCCACTTCAAACTGAATAATCTTTTCCCCTGAACGTCGCTGTGCGCCACACTTAACACTTTGGTTAAGTATATAGTACAAAGGGGAAGACTGTCAAGAGGGCGCTGTGCCAGAACGAAGTCGCGCAAAAGTCCTCAGAGGCTGGGCAGAAAGACCTGGAGACAAGGCCCCCTTGACATCGTTCCTCTTATCTCTTATACTTAACTGATGAGTTAAGTATATTACGGAGCACACGCGACCTCGCGTCTGGTGAGCTTTCTGTAAGCAATGGGAGAAAGAGAGTGGTGAAACGACATTCAAGGGAAAGGAAGAACGATGCCAGCCATTAGCAAAGAACTCGCGATAGAAGCCGCCCCGCCGCGTGTCTGGGGCGCTCTAACCAGAGCTGACGAAATAGGTCACTGGTGGACCGACGATGTGAATATCACAACAGAGATAGGCTCTCTGGCTGAATTTCGCTTTAGCAAGAGAGCGTTTATCGTTCAATTTGAGGTGGCTGAACTGGACCTGAATGAGAAAGTGCGCTGGATTTCAAGGCGAGGTCCTGCTCCGCATTGGGAAGGGACCAGCGTCATCTGGCAACTGACCCCTCTTCAAAACGGGACACAGCTGCTTTTCAACCATGAGGGTTTTGTCGAGATGGATCATCGATACGAAATGACGCGCCAATGGTGGGAGCACTTCCTGGCTAGCCTGAAGGCCTATCTGGAAACGGGCAAAGGCACTCCTGGATCTCC
>DAOTTJ010000240.1:0-48549 GCA_034437695.1 Ktedonobacteraceae bacterium | reverse complement strand
TTCCCTCCTCGCAGATAAAGGTGAAGGTGGTAGCCGTTTCCAGCCAGGCGTACCAGGGTGGTATCGACCAGCACGATCATCTTCTAGCCCTACTGTTCGTACAGTAAACAGCCGTTGCAAACTGCTCCAGCGGTTGACGAGACCTTCTCCATGAGACGACACTCCGCGAGAAAAGTGACGGATGTTAGGAACACTCTGAACAGTTCCCTAACATCCAGTATAGCAGGATAGAGGTGAAACCTCAAGGCCTACGAAGAAAATCGGAATGACCATCGCATCCCGATTTTCTTCGTAGGCTGTGGTGAATGAGCTAGCGCCAATAGGCGTACTCTCCATTGTTGTCAACGAGTTGCCGTTGGGCTAAAAAGTGCTCTAGCGCGTGGTCGTTGCTTTTTTGATAGTCGAATTCCCATTCGCCATAGCGCCATTGCCAGACCAGGACGCGCCTGGTCTCCCCTTCTTCTATGGTCTGGACGCGATAGTCGTATTTCCACGGTTCGTAAGCTATCTCCATACTCCTGCCTCTCTGATCTGACTAGAGGCCATGCGGCTCTCACTGCTGCATGACCCTATACACTCAACGTT
The DNA here is from genome assembly GCA_034437695.1 of Ktedonobacteraceae bacterium. Taxonomy (GTDB): domain Bacteria; phylum Chloroflexota; class Ktedonobacteria; order Ktedonobacterales; family Ktedonobacteraceae; genus Paraktedonobacter. Next base: position 47,964 of record DAOTTJ010000240.1, on the reverse strand, counting down.
CTCTGGGTTGAAGCATTACTTGTAATAGAAGTATATCTCCGACTTTTACTCTCCTGTTACCATGTCTGTAACACATCTACACCAAGATATCCTGGCAAAACAACCCATTTTGCCGTTGATTCGACGATCCCCGATCAGTATGTTATGCTTTTGATAAAGCAAACACATCCTATCTGAGGCTAGAAGGGCAAGCTGCGCAGTGTATCTGAAACGTTTAGAGATGCTTGGCTTCAAGAGTTTCGCTAACCGCACACTTCTGGAGTATAGTACGGGCATTACAGCCGTGGTTGGACCCAACGGGGCTGGAAAATCGAATGTCGCGGACGCCGTACGTTGGGTACTCGGCGAACAGAGCATGCGCCAGTTGCGCGGCAAGCGGAGCGACGATATTATTTTCGCCGGCAGCCAGGGCCGGGCCGCGCTCGGCATGGCCGAGGTCTCTCTGACGATCGATAACAGCACCGGCTGGGTCCCTTCGGAGTATAGCGAGATTACTGTCACCCGGCGTTCTTTCCGCTCAGGCGAGAACGAGTATCTGATCAATAAACAAAAGGTGCGCCTCAAAGATGTCCTGCTCCTGCTAGCTCAGGCGCGAATTGGTCACGATTCGTACACGGTCGTTGGGCAGGGCTTGATCGACGCCGCGCTCAGTCTGCGAGCCGAAGAACGACGCGGTCTCTTTGAGGATGCAGCCGGGATTCGTCCCTACCAGGTACAGCGCACGGACGCCGAGAACCGTCTGCGCCAGACCGAAGGGAACCTTGAGCGGCTGCGCGATATTGTGCGCGAGATCGCGCCACGGCTGGAGCCACTGGCCGAACAGGCCCGCCGGGCCGTCGAATATAAGCAACTCAATGGGGAGCTACAGGAGGTCTTGCTGACCTGGTACGCGCTGCAATGGCGACGGTTGCTTGCCAACCGCGAGCGCACAGAGCAGGTGGAGCAAGCACAGACGCAACTGGTTCAGAGCAAAGAGCAGACCTTGCGCGAAGTCGAGGAGCGCCGCAACACGCTGCGCGGCCGTCGACAGCAGGCCCAGCTAAAGATCGTCACGGCGCGTGATCTGGTGAGCGAGGCGAGCGATGTCGTCAAGCGCATCGAGCGCGATCTTGCAGTTAACCAGGAGCGCGTCGTTGGTCTGGAACACCAGCGCGGCGAGCAGCAGCAGGAAGAGAAACGTCTGCGCGAACGCCTTGTCGCGCTTAAGCAGCACTTGATCGATCTTGAGGAGCAGTGTGAGCTGGCCGAAGAGGCCATCGACGAAGACTCGCTAACCCTGGCAACGCGTGAATCTGCGGTGGCAAAGGCGCAGAAAGAGTTTGAGATGGACGAAAGCCGTCTGCGCAACGCCCAGAAAGATCTGATCCGGGTCCAGGCCCGTCTCGGCGCGAGTCAGTCCGACCTGGGCCGCCAACATAAACACCTCGGCGACCGCAATCGCCTGCTCGCCACCCGTCGCGCTACCATCGATCAGTCGCAACAGACGCTACGCACCCTGGAGACACGCCTGGTCGACGAACGCGCTCAACTGACCACAGCTCGCAACGAAGACCAGCAGATTACCCAGCGCAAACAGGCGATTGGCCGCGCCATCGCCGATGCCCAACAGGAGATGGAGCGGCTAAAATCTACACTTGCTGATGCAGAGCATCAACGGCGGACCGTGGCTGACCGCTTGAATATGCTTAAAAACTGGCGACAGAGCTTGAGCGGCTATAGCGACGGGGTGCGTGCGCTCTTGCGTGCACCGCAGGGGAAGTTGCAGGGCTTGTTGGGACCAGTGCCTCAGTTGGGCATGGCGCTCGCGGGTCAGGAACGTGCGCTTGAAGCTGCCTTTGGTCCCTACTTACAGGCGGTGGTGGTAGAGAAGATCGAGCACGCACGCGCCTGCCTGGACTATCTCCACGACTCACGTGGAGGCAAGGCGATGCTTGCCTGGCTGACTCCACACACGGCGCTCATGGAACACGCCGAGGCCGCCTATGCACGGGCGGACACCGAGTTACATGCCCTGCTTGAACAGCACCCGGTCTTGCGCGAGGGCGTCGTCGGACTGGCCGCGCAGAGTATTCAGTGTGAGACCTCCTACCTCACACTTTTCCGCACCATCCTGCACGGCGTATTGATAGTCAAAGATCTGGATACCGCGCAGCGCGTGTTGACTGCGCTGGTTGAGGCAACGCTACAAGTTGAGCGTCTGGTCACGCTGCACGGCGAGGTCTTGCACGTAGCGGGCTGGATGGTTGGGGGCAATAGCAAAGACAGTGGGCAGCAAGGTCTGCTAGCCTACGAGCGCGAACTGCGCGAACTGCCGCGCCAGCTCGACGACCATATGGCCCTGATCGCGCAGGTCAACGATCTACTCAGCGAGGCCCAGCGTACGCAAGAGGGTCGGCGAGCCGAGCAGAACACAGTCGATAAAGAGTTGCAGAAGAACGCCGCTCGCGTCCATGAGTGTAACCGCTCAGTGACAGCCACCCAGCGCGAGCAGGATCGTTCGCAGAGCGACTTGCAGGCCGCGATCTCGGTCGAACAGCAACTCGAACAAGAGATCACCGGTCTGGAGCAAGAGATACAGGCCGCGAATGAACGAGTCCAGGCCAACGAGGAGGCCCAGCGCGAACTCAGCGGAGTGGTCGAAGAGTTGCAGCAGGACGTCGAGGAACGCACGCTTGCATTTCGTCGTCAGCAGGATGAGCTGGGTCGCGCCCGCACCGCGCTCGCGGTCAAGCGCCAGGAGGCGAAGGCGCTGCGCCAACAGTTGGCCACGCAGCAGACCCAGGCCCAGGATCTACGCGCTCAGATCGATCAACGCGTGGCTCGCATCAAGGAGTCGGAGGGCCGCTACCAGGAGATCCTCCAGACCATCGAGCAGCACCGCGGCGAGATCGCCGCAGCTCAGCAACGGGTGCAGGCCCAGGCCACGCTCCTACGACAGGCCGAGGAGAGCATGGGCGACCTCGATCAACAGATGAGTTCACTGGAGCAGCAGACGCTGGAGCTGCGTCGCCAGTTGGCCGAACTGGAGGTCGTCTATCGTAGGTGCTTGCTTGACAGCCAGAAAGCCCGCGATGCCGTCGATACCCTGCTCGCCCAGCTCAATGAGGAGATGGGCATCACCGATCCACGCGAGCTGGCCGGTTACAGTACAAACGACCTTGCACTGGCCACCACTGCCAAGGAACAACCCATCGCACCCGACGCCGAGGCGCTCTCCGAAGAGGAAGAGGCGAACCTGCGTAAGCTACGACGACGCGTCGATATCCTACGTGGCAAGCTCAAGACACTGGGCGGGAGCGATCCAGATGCGCCCGCGCACTACGAGGAGACGCGCACACGCTACGAGTTTATGACGACGCAGATCGCCGATATGGACCAGGCCGCGCTCCATCTGCACACGATCATCGACCAGTTGGATGTGACGATGGCACGACAGTTTGAAACGACCTTTCAGGCCATCAACGCCCGCTTCCGCGAGAACTTCGTTACCCTTTTCAAAGGCGGAAGCGCCCGCCTTGAATTGACGACGGCTAGAGGCGAAGAGGACGCAGGCAGCGAGCAGCGCGACACTCCGCGTGGCATGCCCGCAGGCATTGAGGTGATTGTCCAGCCACCCGGCAAGCGCGTGCAGGACCTGTCGCTCCTCTCAGGTGGAGAACGCGCAATGGTCTCAGCCGCGCTGCTTTTCTCGCTGCTGGAGATCAACCCCCCGCCTTTTTGTCTGCTCGACGAGGTCGACGCCGCACTCGACGAGTCGAACGTCAATCGCTTCTGCGATATCTTACGTCGCCTGGCCCAGCGCACTCAGTTCATTGTGATCACCCATAACCGCGTGACCATGACCTCCGCGCAGGCGCTCTATGGCGTCTCAATGGGCAACGATAGCGCTTCGCGCCTGCTCTCGCTCCGTCTGGAGGAGGCTCACTCGGTCGCGGGTGAACGCTAAAATGCGACCTATCCATTCTCTTTCTTTCTTTCTTGCTTTATGCAGGGGCAGACCAGTCGGTTTCGTCCCTACACTTCTATATACACTACGAGGAGAAGATACATGGCTTCAGCCATTCGCTGGCTGGTTCATTCGTTCACCACGACGATCTTGCGCTCACCGCTGCACGGTCTCTATAGCAACAATACGCTGCTCCTAACGTTTCAAGGGAAGAAAAGCGGCAAAACCTACCAGTTCCCCGTCAGCTATGTCTGCGAGGGCGATGTCGTGCAATGCTTTAGTTACCTTCCTAGTCGCTGGTGGAAAAACCTGCAAGGTGGCGCACCCGTCACAGTCAACATCCAGGGTCAGCAGAGACAGGGTTCCGCCGAGGTGGTGACAGACGACCGCCCGACAATCGAGCGCGAGCTGAAAGCCTTTATCTGGCAGATCCCTCGCGATGCCCACTCCAGGCAGATCCGCCTGGATGTCGATGGGACCCCGAACCACGCTGATATTCTGCGCGTCACTCACCAGGCGGTCCTGATCCGCATTCAGCTTGTCTGAGCGCTGGCGGGCCGACGAGAAAAACATCCATTAGCCTTTGAGCAGCAAGAAGCGGAGTACGCCAATGATTGCGCCTGCCAGAATAAGCCAGACCGAATTGGGCTTGAAGCGCAAGAGTATGGCAAAGGCAAGGAGCGCAAGCGCCCAGGTCAGGATATCGGTCAGCGCGTGTTGTCCGAGCTGCACGAGCACGCCGGTCATGAGGGCCAGCGCCGCCGCGTTCACGCCATCGAGGAGCGTCGAGGTCCAGCTCGCCTGGCGCAAGCGCGAGGCGACTGGATGGATCAGGCCAACCAGGATGAATGAAGGGAGGAACATCGCCAGTGTGGCGATCAGCGCGGCTGGCCATCCCCCAATGATGTAGCCGATGAACGTAGCTGTTGTAAAGACTGGTCCAGGCGTAAACTGTCCGATCGAGACGGCATCGAGTAGCTGCCTATCGGTCAACCAATGGAGATTTTGCACGAGGTCGGTGCGCAGAAACGCCAGCAGCGTATATCCGCTGCCATAGACCACCGAGCCAAGCTTGAGAAAGACCAGAAAGACCAGCCCCAGACTGACTGGCGCAGCCGACGCCGTGGCTCCCGTCAGCAGAACGGACCCGAGCGTTTCCCTGAAAACCACGAACCTGACGCCCAGCCACGGAACAACGAGACCGGTTACAGGCGGCTTAGGGGTCCGACGCGAGATGAGCAGGAGGTGCAGCAAGCCATAAAGTGCGGCCCCACCGAACAGCAAGATCAGCACGTTGACGCCGAGAAAGTAGCAGACCAGCACCACGAGGGCGAGTCCTACTGCCAGCGTCCCCTTGAAGACGGTGCGTCCCAGGTTCCAGATAGCCTGCGCGATGATAGCCACCACCACTGGCTGAATGCCATAAAAAAGCCAGTCGATCTGGGGCAATCCTCCATAGGTGACATACGCCCAGGCCAGCGCCAGCACGATCAGCATGGCAGGTCCGATAAAGCAGACGCCCGCCACCAGCAGACCAGACCAGCCAGCTCGCAGGTATCCCAGGTAGATCGCCAGCTCGGTCGATGAAGGACCGGGGATAAGGTTTGTCACGCCGATCAGATCGACAAAGCGCTCTTCACTGATCCATTGGCGACGGTGTACGACTTCGTCGCGCATCATCGCGATGTGCGCGGCTGGTCCGCCAAATGCCGTAAAGCCCAGGCGCAAAAAGAGCCAGAGAACCTCCCTAAGTGCGGGGCGAGAAGACTGTGGAGGATGCGAGACAGCCTCTATGTGCGGTGTTTCCATTGTGTGTGCTCTGACTCTTTCTGCTTCAGGGGAACAAGAGACGAGGTGAGAGCTTCCTTGCTTTCAGGTCGGCGCTGAGCCAGTGAGTGTGTTTGCAAGCACGCCCACCACCTGAAACCAGGGTGGATCGGGAAAGGGGTTCTTTGCGATCCGCATGCCAACCTTACTCATCACAGCAATCGAGGCCACATTCTCATAGGTAGTCGTTGCAATGATCTGTTTTAAATCGAGGTGGGTAAAGGCATAGTCGATCAACGCGCGGGTTGCCTCGGTGGCGTATCCCTGGCGCTGATAGGCCGGGGAAATGGCGTAAAACAGACCGTATTCAGGTGCATTCAAGTGAGCAAGCGTATCCTGGGAGCCAGTGTGCAATTGCCCAAATGGTCCAAAGCCAGGGACAAATCCACAGACACCAATCATCTGTCGCGTCTGTTTGAGCGCTATAGCCCGATCGCCATAAGGCGGTTGATTGAGCCGGGCCAGCTCTTCATAGCTGAGAATCGTCCACTGCAACCAGCGTTCGCGCTCGTCGCGTGTACTTGCTCCTTCGGTGCCAAAGTCGGCATCTGTGAGATCGAGCACCTGGTGAACCTCCTCCAGATCGCCCATTGCCAATGGTCTGATCATTAATCGTTCGGTTTCAAGCGGTGGAACGCGCATCATAGTCTCAATCAACTCCTTTCCATACGTAGGGCTTTTGCTGCCCGGCCAGTGGATTGCATCCGTCATCACCATGCCATCTAAACTACGTGCTGGGAACATTCTCGTCAGTGATGAGTTTACTCAAACGTAAAAAGTTCTCGATCACAAGCTGCGCGTGCTGAGCATAGGTTGGATAGAGGACCCCGGCTTCACGCTCCATCTTCGCATATTGTTCAGTTCCATAGGAGTCGATGCATTCCTTTTTCAACACCGGGTCGTGCAGCCAGAGATCGAGTATAGCCTCTGTGAGTTCGATATGATACTGTAAGCCATAGGCGTGGTTGAGATAGCAAAACGCCTGATTTGCGCTTTCCTCAAAGTGGGCCAGAGAGACCGCACCTTGTGGCAAGGCAAAACAATCTTCATGCCATTGAAAGGCCTGCTGATATCCTGGCAGGCCGTGATACAGAGGATTCTTCTGCCCCGCTTCCGTCAGGTCGATGCGCAAAAACCCTATCTGTTCTTTCGGCAGCCTGCGGATTGGCGCATTGAATGTGTTGGCGAGGAGTTGTCCACCCAGGCACATGCCCAGATAGGGAACACGTTCCTTGATGGCCTCACGGATGTATAGCTCCTCGTGGACCGTATAGGGATACGTTGCCTTGTCGTATAAGTGCTGTGTTCCGCCGAGCACAATGATCGCGCCATAGGTCCGTGGATCGGGCAGCGGGTCCTGACCAACGTGAACCAGGTCGAAAGGGATAGTATGCGTATCGAGAATATCCCCTACCCTTCCTGGCGGATTCTCATAGAAATGCTGCAACACCAGCGCATGCTTCCGGTCAGCCATATCGTCTCCTTTCGCGATTAGAGATGCGCAAAATGCGAGCCTTGCTCTTTTTTCGTATGCGCGGGCTGTAAAGAAAAGTGGTGGAGAGCCGTATGGATATCGTGGATCAGCATGTGTGCCATATCGCGACTGAAACCCTCTTTGACCACAACACGCTGAACCACAATGTCTTCACAGTTTTTGGGCAGCGCGTAGGCAGGAACCAGCCAGCCGTTGTAGCGCAGTCGATCGGAGAGATCGAACAGCGTGAAGTTGGTCTCCTCTTTGAGTTTCCAGGCAAAGACGGGCAACTCATTGCCCTCTGAGAGGAGTTCAAACGGACCCAACTGCGCGATCTCGTGTGAGAGGTAGAGAGCCGTATCGTGGCAGGCCTGTTGAATGCGCGTATATCCCTCTCGACCCAGGCGGAGAAAGTTATAGTACTGGGCGATGATCTGGTTGCCGGGTCGCGAGAAGTTCAGCGTAAAGGTCGGCATCTCGCCGCCGAGGTAGTTGACTTTAAAGATCAACTCTTCCGGCAAGACCGCCTGGTCGCGCCAGACCGCCCAGCCGACGCCAGGATAGACCAGACCATACTTATGGCCAGAGGCATTGATCGAGACCACACGCTGGACGCGAAAATCCCATTCCAGGTCGGGCTGAATGAAGGGAGCCACAAAGCCGCCGCTGGCAGCGTCAACGTGGATAGGAATATCCAGCCCCTTCTCACTCTGCACCTGGTCCAGAGCCGCGCTGATCTCCTTAATTGGCTCATAGCTGCCATCAAAGGTACTGCCAAGCACAGCAATAACGCCGATCGTATTCTCGTCGCAGTAGTTGGCAACCTCTGCTGCGGTCAGGTGATAGCGACCAGGCTCAACGGGGACATAGCGTGGCTCGACCTCCCAGTAACGAGCAAACTTCTCCCAGCAGACCTGGACATTGATGCCCATGACGAGATTGGGTGTGTCGGTGGGTTTGCCTGCGGCCTGCATCCGCGCTCGCCAGCGCCATTTCAGCGCCATCCCGCACAACATCGCCGCCTCACTCGATCCAAGCGTCGAGGTCCCAGGAGCATCGTGTTCTGCATGAGCATTCCACAAACGAGCCATAATATTGACGCAGCGTTTCTCGATCTCAGCGGTTTGGGGATACTCATCTTTGTCAATCATATTCTTGTCAAACGTTTCAGTCATCAACAGACGCGCCTCTGGTTCCATCCAGGTCGTGACAAAGGTTGCAAGGTTGAGACGAGCATTGCCATCCAGCATAAGTTCATCGTGAATGAGCGTATAGGCCGTACGAGGCAGCATCTCATCCTCGGGCAATTCATAGCGTGGCACATTGCCATTTAAGAGACGCGCCCCATAAGTTGGGGCTAAATCTGTATCGTTCTGCTGCCGATGCTCGTGGGCAGGAACTTTCTTCGCTAACATACGTTACCTTCTCTTTTCACAGCGGAGAGGGGAGAGAACAGTGAGGGCATAGCCCTCTGCACTCCCACTTCACGCTCTACTCTACAACACAGCAGTTACAAACAACAAAGGCCAGGCATTTTCTACAACCATCCCTTATTGCGAAAGCGCCAGAGGATCGTTGCACTGACGCAACAAACACTCAGGATCATCAAAAAGAAACCGACGCGGTGGGTGAGAATGGGGATATCCTGGATAGTTTCGGTGCTAAAAAACGTAAAGATCAGCGTCGTCGGTAACAGGATGGTTGAGACAATCGTCAAGATTTTCATGACGTTATTCGTGTGATGGGAAATGTGCGAGACATAGATGTCAAAGATGCCATTGACCGACTCTTTGGCGTTCCTGAGCGTATCGACCAGGCGTGCGAGCCGGGCCGCAAGATCGCGGTAGTACAGCATAATCTCCTGCTCAGGGATGTAGTGAAAATCCGGGCGCATGAAAACGGCGAAGATCGCGCGGTGTTGATCGGCTATCTGACACAGGGCGAAGGTATAGCGTTTAAAATGCAGTAACTCCGTAAGAAAGTCATCGGAGGTATCCAGCAAGGCTCGCTCCTCCATCTGCTCGATCTCTTCCTGCATCTGTATATTCAGATCCTCGTAATACGTCAACAGCTCGTCTAAAATCAGGTAGAGGAGAAAGGCCGCATCGACCTGCGCGTTCTCGCTGTGGAGCGCCCCGCGAGTTAACACCCGTTCGACAAATGGTAAAGCCACCTGATGAGCCGAGAGCAAGTAGTTCTTGCCGATAAACATGCTCACCTGGTGGGTCTGGATGCGATATGGATTACTTTGCAGCGCGGGCAGAGTCGCGGTTACAAAGAAATGATCATTAAAGACATCCAGGCGTGGACTGCGCCAGGCGGAAAGGGCGACCTGAACCGCGACCGGGTGGATCTGAAGGACCTGAGCCAGGGTTTGCAGTTCTTCTGGTCCGTAGTTAGCGAGATCGATCCAGGCATAGCTCTGGTCTGCATCGTTGACGCTCTCAATGATATCTGTCACCTCGATGCTACGCGGCTGCGTCCCGACTTGAAAGATATAGCCTATAAAAGTCATCTGTGGAACCTCCAGGCGATCTCCCAGAGGAGCCTGCTCAAAATGTACCACATCGTGCATAAAAGCCGACGAGCGTGCGTTTATCTCCTCTTGATTATGATCCCCTACCAATGTTGTCTCGGGCTTCGTCTTTCTGTATTTTACAGGGATTTTCGCTAAACGTGTAAAAAGTCTTCGGCGCTGATCCCTGGTGACCAGTTTCTCTGTTGGCATAGTTGAGATGTTTCCTTACTTTAGACTGCTTGCTTCATCCGGGTTCCTTCACTAAGAAAGGGCGGTTCTCTTATGATACGGCCGAACACATATTTCATCTACAATGGAGGTGTTTTTTTGAGCGAACAGGTGACCGGAGACGCAATACAGGAGAGCACTAGAGGGTTGTCGTGGCGGCGGAGAGAGTACGAGCGAAGCCATAGGAGACGACAAACACCGAATAGATGAGCAAAACAGAAAACTAGACACGTTTCATAGAGAGGACTCCTTTCTGAAAGTAGAATGACCTTTCACGAGGCTGTGTGCTCTTAGCTCTCACTGAGAGCACTCCTTCTTTATCAGGATACACATAGGTACAAACAGATCCATTGCTCTTGGTGATTCTCTGCAAGCCTACGGCTTGCAACCCGATCCTTTGTTCAAGGGACGGGGCCACACGCCGAGCCATAGATATGAAGTTAGCAGAGAGCACCTCTCTGCACTCCTGTTTTGCCTGTTTTGCCTCCGGCAAAACAAAAGAAAAAGGTTATTGGGAACACCCCAGAGTACCTGTCCCCCAGACAGGGTGCCGGCAAAGGGCTGCCGCTCTCCGCACTCCCCTACAGGGGCCATACGCTGAGCATTATATAGCTTTGGAGTTCGCCCGACCTATCCTTGACAGGAGCGTCTTTTTCTCTGTATAGTAGGGGAGGTATTCACTTTTGGGGAGGTTTTGACATCTATGTCAGTGTGCTGTTAGCTCCATCGTGTTTCCTGTTTCAACAGTGAAACGGACGTTACCATTTGTGCTTTCAACTATCGCGTGTCTCTCGTCAGGCATGAGCGGAGCGCTCAGTCGTTCTGTGCCTGGAATGCCGCAGGGCATGATTGCTTGCTCGACGGCCCTTCTGGCTCTGCCAAAGTGAGACGGCGGAGAGTGAGAACGCAAGCATTTGATGGTGCGAAAGTCGATATGGAGACGCACGCGGCAAAGAGGTGTCAAGCATGGGAACTCTGGCGAACGCATTGCTGATGTTCCCTATCTACCAATAGCAGATGATGCCAGCTTTCCCCTGGTCGTGGCAGCAGCATAGGCGCTTAGTATACAAGCGATGACCTGCTCTCTCCTTCCTCGCATCGCGCCCCAGCGTTTTCTCGCTCGTTGATACGATTATGCTGTTTTTTCGCTCAGAAAAAAGCAAGGAATACCTATCATGACAGAACATCAGCTTTCACTCCTCCCCTTCTACGCTGGTTGGGGTATCCACCAGCAACGTCTTGTCACGGCCATCGCGTCCCTTACAGGGGAGCAGCTTGCCTTGCGCAACACGCCGCAACACTGGTCGATTGGCATGTACGTAACGCATATTGTCGCAAATCGCGCCTGGTGGTTCCACGCACGAATGGGCGAGGGGAGCGCCGACCTTACTTCCCTTGAATTATGGGCGCTCGGAGTCTGCGAGGGGGACGTAGACCCATGCCACACGGCGGCAGAACTGGTTGCCGGACTTGAGAAGACCTGGCAGATGATCGAGAATACGCTTGCTCGCCTGACGCCTGCTGATCTTGAGCGGGTAGTTGCGCCTCTTGATGATGCGGAACGTGTGCATCACGCGAAACTGGTAGAGCCTGCGCTTCAGCCATTCGCCCAGATGTGGGTGGATGCAGCGCGTCTGTCTGGTGAAGTGAGACCCGCAGTTTCGCTCCAGTGGATCATCTGGCATATGCTTGAACATGACATCCATCACGGCAGCGAAATTTCTACCATTCTCGGCGTACATGGTCTGCCAGTCGTCGAGTTGGATTAAGCGGATGCGGTCGCTTCAGCGACAAGGGGGGTAAGCCTTTTCGCGAGTAGGTTTTTTGTCCTTCCCTGATGGTCGGACACCCCAAAGAGAAGAAGGCGCTTGTCAGGCGCAGATTGTGCCTGACAAGCGCCTTCCTGCACAGTGAAGTCTGGGCTTCGCAGTGGCGAAGCGTTCAGTTCAGCGAACACCCTACCTGTGTAAAGAGGTCTGGGGAGTATTCGATAGTCCTGGAGAAATATGGACGAGTGATGATGATTTTGCTATACTCGCAGAGGGTAGTCACCGGATTTCTCACGAAAAGAGAGCAAGCGTCTGCCCGCGCTCTACACCTGGAGCGTTGCTCTTTAGTAGGTAAGGTCGAGTATTTTTTGTTTCAAACATAGCTCTTTTTGCAAGATAGTGAAAAATTTGATGAAAGATCAACAATTTGTCCATCCTCCGGTTCCAGCGTCTGGGACCAACGAGGCGGCAGAGCACGTGGAAGACGTAGCGACTCCTCCGGTGGAGGGCGTGGATGCCGAAGCGACCAGGCTGGCAGAGGTGCCTGAGGTCTGGAACGGGATTGACGATGCCGACGGTAGCTCAGCGGTAGTTATCGACAAAGAGGGTCAGGTTGCGCATGAGGTCCCCTCACCGGGTACCTGGCGGGTGCTCCAGGGATGGCCGCCGTTCTGGCACGACCGCTTGATTGAACTGGGACTTATCCTTGCGCTGGGACTCTACTACCTGATTGGCAATACCAATCTGGGTGCAGGGAGTTTTTTGCATATGCCGCCCTATCTCTATTCGTTCCCCTTTCTGGCGATTTTCGCGGTGTTAAGCTGGTATCGCCTGCCCTTTGCGCTGGCTCTGATGCCGCTGGCCCTGCCCTATTATATGGTTCAGAAGACCATCTTCAGCTATGGCTCGCATCACTACGATTTCAGTCTGGTGGAAATTAGTCTGGGAGTCTGTACGCTGGTGGCGCTAGGACAGTTGCTTGTGGAGCAGGAGCACTGGCGCTATCGGCTCGCCTGGCGCACGTTTCGCGCTCGCCTGGGACCTTTTCTGGTGCCGGTTGTTGTGTTTGCGCTCGTCGCATCTTGCTCGGTGCTGGTGGCTCTTTCGCGCTCGATTGCGCTGCGGGCCTTGCGCGAGGAGGTGCTCGACCCATTGCTCTACGTTGGACTAGCGCTGTGTTGTTTGCGTACGGTGCAGGACCTCAAGCGGCTGCTTGGTGCGTTTATCGGCTCGGCATTAGTGATTGCCGCGATCGGCCTGGTCCAATATTTTTTCTTTGCCGACCAGTTGCAGCAATCGTTAAGTGGCGGGCGCGTCGTGGCGGTCTATGGGAGCGCAAACAGCATTGGACTTTTCTCTGATTATATCTTGCCGATTGTCATGGCGATAGTGATCTTTCAACTGGCCCGTCTCCTGCGAGGACAAGGCTCGTGGAAGATCTGTGTGCTCTGGCTGTTGGCTTGCGTTCCCCTGGTTGGTGTGCTGATCTTCAGTCAATCACTGGGGACAGCGCTGGCGCTGCCGGTCGCGCTGCTCTTTATCCTGGCTCTCTCGCTACGTAGTCGGCGCACGCTCTTGATAAGCGCAGGTGTCCTGGTCGTGGTAGGACTGGCCGTTGGACTTGGCTTGCACAGACAATTGACACACTTTCTCACCAACTGGCACGACAATAGCAAGGGCGTCAGCACGTTCACCAAGCGCTATTATCTCTGGCAGGTTGCGCTGAATATGATTCGTCGTTACCCGTGGTTGGGCGTTGGGATGGACAACTGGCTCTGCCACTACACCTATAACAACATCTGCCCCAGTTTGTGGACGGCTCCCCACTTTATTATGCTACACATTCCTGGGACCACGCAGGGGACCGGTCTGGGCGAAGAGCCGCACCTCTCGCATCCGCACGAGACGTTCCTGCAAGTCTGGGTCAGCATAGGCATCTTTGGCTTGCTGGCGTTCCTGGCCATTCTGGGCTGTTTCTTCTGGCTGTTTGCCCGCATTGTGCGCACGGTGCGCCACAGCGTACGCCCGGAAGTGACCGCGTTAGAGTGGGCAGTGCTCGGCATCGGGGGGGCCATGCTCGCCGCGCTCTGTCAGGGTCTGGTCGATAGCTCTTTCCTGGAGCAAGACCTGGCCTTCTGCTTCTGGATGCTGGTGGTGGCCCTGCTGCTGCTGCGGGTGCTCACAGGTACCCCCTGGCGCGGTAAGGTGTAAGAAGAAGGTGCAGGAAGGCATTATTCGGGCGCAGAGACGTGCGCCCGAATAATGCCTTCCTGCACGTGAGACTGTGCTTCGCTGGAGTGAAGCAATGAGGGAGGATGCTCTTAGGTGTTACCATCGATTAGAGGTTCGTCTTGACTAACCAGGTTGTTGATCTTTCCCTGCTTTGGGGAACAGCCGCTTCTGACCTACGCGAGCAATTGCGGGCGGCTCAGAAGAACGACGAGAGGGTGCGTCTTCTCGAACAATTCCTCGTGTCAGACATAGGTGTGATCCTCAATGTTCGAAGTGGAGGCCGAATGAGTGGTCCCTAAATGAAGACAACCAGGCTCTCACAGAACGTACTGCTGGCTCTGGCAGTGGTCGCACTGATCTTTCTGCTGATCGAGATCGCGACACGGGAGCACGCCCGCACGAGTTGAGACGATCATGGCAGGCCCATACCGCTTCGAGGTCAAACTGTACGATGACCCGGCGCGAGTTGGCTTTACCCTGCCCTTTGAAATCCTGCCGCAGGGAGTCACTGGCGGTTCCTGCAAAAGACGAACAAGCGCCGCAAACAAGAGGTGCTTAGTTCAATACAGTAAACAGAATGTGAGGTTTCGCTATTGAGGAGCGCTTTCACTTCTGGTTCGCTCAGGTAGTGCAGCACCCCTTCGGCGATCAGCAGACCGGGTTGAGGTAGGTCCAGGATACATGTAAAATTCTATCATAAAGCAATTTGCTCTATTTTTAGAGGGAGAGAGACACAGATGCTCCTCTGGTACACGTGCCTCTTTCCGCGAGATAGCGCTGACCCACGCATAGATGGCATCGGGATCATAGAATCGGTGGAGTCCGAGATGGGCCACCTTTGCGGCTGTCCAGCCATCCGCGATCTTGAGGAGGGCAGCACAGCGTTCTCGTAGGTAGTGAAGCCGATCATGATCACGATGATCGATCCATTCAGCTCGTTGCTCTGGACTCAGTTCAAGGGTGAGATATTTCGGCATCGATGCCCTCCTTCTTCTAGATCACCAGACGCTCTTTGGCTTTCGTTCCTGTGGCCGGAGGCACGTCGTTACAGGGTGAGGCCTGAATCGACGATGATTATCTGGCCGGTGATGCTCTCGTTGCGGGCGAGCATGACGTAGGCGGCGGCGACGGCCTCCAGCCTTGTTGCTTGCTTGAGTGTGGCTTGCTGTGTGGCTGCCTGGATGTACGCCGCGCTGAAGGTGTCGTTCCAACGTGTCTCCATAAAACCGGGTGCGACGGCGTTGACGCGAATATCGGGTCCGAGAGCGGCTGCCAGACATTTGGTGAGATGAATGGTTCCGGCTTTGGAGACCGCGTAGGCTATGTTGCTCGCTCCACTGGCGCGGATACCAGATATGGAGGCTGTATTGATCACGTGTCCTCCACCATTTTGTCGCATGAGCGGAACCGCCGCTTGCGTCGTGAAAAAAGGAGCTTTGGTGTGTACGTTCAAAACGGTATCCCAATCCACTTCTGTCAGCGCTTCTATCTGAGGAACAGCTCTAGTCGTACCAGCATTATTAATCAACAGATCAAGACGTCCTAAGTGCTCTGCGACATCTTCGACCATACGTTTACTTTCGGTCGCGACGCTTGGTGCGTTTAGGTCTGCCTGAATAGCCAGCGCTTTAACACCCAGGTCCTGCAACATCGTGACAGTCTCAAAGGCGTCACGCTCGGAACGTGAATATCCGACCGCGACATGCATCCCTGCCTGTGCCAGGTGCCGGGCAATGGCACGCCCAAGGCCAGTACCTCCACCCGTGATCAAGACTACTTTTCCTTGTATATCCATATTTTCTCTCCTACTGACTTTGCATTTCCAACGAACCATAAAAGCCTTGCCACACCTCTGGATCATCATTAATAGCTCTCCAAAAGTCGTCACACGGATACGTTGCTTGCGCTCCATTAGCATAACAGCGTATGATATATCAAACAACACAAAGTATTCGAAGCAAACATTCATTTTTACTGATAGTTTGAGGATTATGGATCTACGACATTTGCAGACATTCAAGGTGATTGCGGAGGCAGGGAGTTTTGTCCAGGCTGCCGAGCGACTGCAATACGCGCAATCGACACTCACCTTACACATTCAGCAACTTGAAGCGGAACTCGGAGTCGAACTCTTTGATCGCCAACGGAGAAAAATCCAGCTTACCGCCGCAGGACACACCCTCCTCATCCACGCTCAGCATGTACTCAATCAAGTCGAGCAAATGCAGCAGGATCTCTCAGATCTTGCCGCAGGAGAGAGTGGCACGTTACGTGTGGGCATGATCGAGCCAATAGCACGCATCTATCTTATGCAGGTCCTGTGTACCTTTCGTGAGCGCTATCCCCGTATCCGTCTCACCATCGAGATCCTGAGCACAAACCGCACGCACGAACAACTCATAGCCAATCAAATTGATCTAGGCATCTCAACACCACCACCTGCCAACGTAGGACTCATCTTCGAACCAATCCTGACCGAAACGCCTGTCCTCCTCCTCCCCAAAAACCATGCTCTTCTGCAACAAGACGAGATCTTGCTGAGCGATCTCTGCGCTGAATGCTTGCTACTCACAGATCCGCCCTGTGCCTATCGCACGGCTATCGAGCAAGCCTTTATGGCACGCGGACTTCCGCTGGCAATCGGCATTGAGATCGGTAGTCTCGAAATCATCAAGCAAGCCGTCCAGCAAGGAATGGGAGTCGCAATCATGCCTAAACTCGCCACATACCATATTCCAGACGACACGGTTATCCGACCTATCAACGACTGGAAGCTGCATATGCCTCTTGGTCTCATCACTAGAGAAGTTCCGCTCCCACAAAGCAAAGCGATACAAGCGTTCAGCTCCCTGTTAAAACAGGCCGCCGCAGACGCTTGAGCAGCGGCTTGATATCTACCAACAGGACACACTACCCCACAACAGAAACAAGGGAAGGAACGTGCTGACAACCATCCATTCCCACGCCGGCTCATCTGGCAACAGCCCCAATCCTGTCACGTTCTGCACGTCGAAGTGGAGCAGACTCAGCAGCAGAAAGCAACTTGGGAAGCAAAGAAGGAGACAACAGAAGAGAGAGAAACGTGTCTGAAATTCTGGCTATAGTACGACGCAGATGGCCAGAACATAGGCTAGAACGGACCACTGATACTCAAATACTTCTTTGTAGAAGCATAAATAATAGACAATCGTTCGGTGACAATACGTTGAACCCACTTGGGGAGCGCATTGACAGCTTAACATTGTACATTTCGTCGGCGGGCCTAAAGCGAAACATTGAGAAACCCTTGTCAAGTGGTGCGAGCGCGGCGGATTGTTCCGTGCTCGCACCACTTCTCTTTTTGGTGAAGACCAGCCCTGAGAGAAGAGACTGGTCAGAGGACGTTAGACGGTTGTGCAGGTGACGCCATTGACGGTAAAGACTGTTGGGGTGGGATTACTGGTTGTCCAGGTTCCGTTGAAGCCAAGTCCAGCGGCGCTCCCCGGTGCGATGATATCGTTATAGCCGACATCCCTGGCGGTCACGACTGCGCCCTGCTGCGACCAGGTGGCGTTCCAACCCGCCTGAACCTTCTGGTCGCTGCCAAAGGTAAAGACTAGCGTCCAGCCTTGAATTGGCGAGGTGCTGATGTTGTTGATTGTAATATTGACGGTGAAGGCCCCGGTCCACGAAGAGCCGCTATAATGGACGCTACAATAGTGGCCTGGCACGGGCGTAGGTGTGGGAGTCGGCGTAATGCCGTTGGCGAGGTTAGAGAGATGGGTCTTGAAGCCCTGCCCGTAGGCCGTCGGGGTGCCGCTGTAGTCGCTGATCAGCGCCGGGAAGTTGCCACAGTTATAGGTATTCCAGGCCCAGGCCAGGTACCCGATGCCGTTGGCATCCAACCATGTCATCGCCTGGTTGATGAAGGTAGCGGCGCAGTCATTCTCGCCGATTTCCCCTGCGATCACCGGGACTTTGGCCGCTACGGGTGAGACGTTGACGACCCAGCAGTTTGTGTAGTCGCAGGTATTAAAGTTATACAGGTGGAAGGAGGCGGCGAGGTTGTGGAGCGGATCGACAGGTTCGTACTGAAGCCATTGCGAGAGGTCGTTGGAGTAGGCCAGGCCGCCGGCCATCAGGATATTGGTTGCGCCAGTGGCGCGGACGGTGTTGACCAGCGTCTGCATCCCGGCCACGGCAAAAGGAACATCGGTACATGGGCTGGCGCTGGCAGCGGTGCTCCCCTTGAGCCAGCAGGGCCAGAGGGTCGTAAACGGTTCGTTGAACAGGTCGAAGATGACCGACGAGTTGCTTTTAAAGGTAGTAGCCACCGAGGTCCAGAAAGTGGGAGCGTGATCGAGATCGGGCATCGCCAGTTGTTTACTGGCCTGAGTGGTTCCGGGTGCAGCCCAGTGCAGATCGAGGATGACTATAAAATTGTTTGTGGTCAGCAGATTGACATAGCTGAGGATGGTCTGCTGATAGACCGCAGAGGTGTAGGAAGCGGCGGGATAGCCATTGATGCCCAGCCAGCAATCCTCGTTGAGCGGGATGCGAACGGCCTGAACCTTCCACGCCTGGAAGGTGGAGATAGTCGCGGCATTAAAGGCGCTATCCAACGCGGCACCGGTTTGTCCAGTGCTATTGGGGTTTGTCCCATCGTCGAACACCGTATTATCGCCAGCGGCGTCACATATATATTCGCTGCCAGCGCGGTCGACGCCTACCGGGCGCACCACCTGTCCGGTGCTATTGAGAATCTGGTTGCCAGAGACGTGTAAACCAGCGGCGGAGATCGTGGCAGCTCTGGCTGGCTTGAGCGAAGAGGGCCAGAGAGAGATCGCCAGCGTTACGCTGAGGACGAGGACGAGCAAGGGTAAGAGCGCGAGACGTTTCTTTATCACGAGAGGTTTTCCTTCCTGGTAGAACACGAAGAGACGGGAGAGAGACGTTTCTTCTAGTATAGAAGGAGAGAGATGCATCAGGAAGGACAGTTAGGAGTCACTTAGCAGTCAACGATACAGCAGGGTTGTTTCATATTTCACCCACCCGGTCAGGGTTGATGCAAAGTTCGCTCTGGCCACCTGCGGCGGGCAAAAGAGGAAAAAGAGGTTTTTGGGAGGACACCTCCATTCGCGCGGACTTGAGCAGAGGGTCACCCTCTGCACTCCTGTTTTGCGTGTTTTGCCTCCGGCAAAACACGCAAAACAGAATAAAAAGTTTGTTGGGGACACCCCAAGCCCCGGCAAAGGGCTGCCGCCCTCTGCACTCCCACCTAAGTCTGCGCCTATGGAGGACACCTCGCGCTTTTCACAGTGAGGTCTGGGCTTCGCCACCGCGAAGCGTTCAGCAAAAAGCCTACCAGTGTAAAACACCTCGCGCTAGAAGCGTGAGTCAATTCGTGCTATAGTGGGGCCGTATCCTCAGGATGAGATCGATCTATTTTGGAGTAAGGAGTGCCTGGTTGTGCGTCATCTCAATAAGAGGCATGTTGCGTGGCTGAGTATTATTCTCATTGCGCTGCTCGCTGCCCTTTCAGTCGTTTGCCTTTTCACCTGCTGGCTCCCACCGACGCGCTGGCCAATGCGGCTCCTGAGGTGGTGCCGTTGTTGCGTGAATGGCAGGGCGGCTCCGGGTCGTTTACCTTGACTGGCAATGCGCAGATCAGGCTGGCGTCTGTCTCGGCTAGCCAGTTACGCGCTACCGCGCAAACGTTTCAGCAAGACCTGGCGCTGGAAACTGGCTGGATGCTCACGATTGTGATCTCTGACTCCCCCGGTACAGGCAATTTCTTTCTGACGCTCCAGACGCGCGACAGTAGTCTCGGCAGCGAGGGTTACCTGTTCGATGTGGGAGACGCGGTGACAATTAATGCGCTGACTTCCGGGGGGATCTTCTATGGGACGCGTACGGCGCTCCAGATCCTGGGGGCCGATGCTGCGCATTCCCAGATCCCCCGCGGCTCTGCCCGCGACTATCCACACTACGCGGAACGTGGCTTTATGCTCGATGTGGGGCGCAAATTTGTGCCGCTGAATGTGCTTGAGGACTATGTGCGCATGATGGCGTGGTATAAGTTCAACGACTTTCAACTACACCTCAACGACAACGCGCCGGACGGCGGGAGTAGTCCTGACTGGCAACACCAATACGCCGCGTTCCGTCTCGATAGTCCCGCGTTTCCGGGACTGGCGGCCCCCGACGGGTCCTATAGCGAACAGCAGATCCGCGACCTGGTGCAGTTTGCGCAACGCTACGCAGTGACGATCACGCCTGAGATCGACACGCCCGCACACGCGCTGGCTCTGACCCAATACCGGCCCGCGCTGGCGAGTCCTACCTATAGTAAGGAGTTTCTCGACCTCGCCAACCCAGCGACCTATACCCTTGTCGATGCGCTCTGGCGCACCTTTCTGCCCTGGTTCGCCACCGACCAAGTGAACATGGGCATGGACGAATACGCGACCCAGGCAGCCGACGCCTATCGCACCTATGTCAACTACTACGATACCTTTCTGCGCCAGCAGGGCAAGACAGTGCGCATGTGGGGCAGTCTGACGAGAATGGTCAGCAGCATTCCGATCCACACCGATATAGTGATTGAGGATTGGAACAATAGCTGGGCGGACCCGGTGGAGATGCTGAAAGAGGGCTTTTCGCTGATCAATGCCAACGATGCGCTGCTCTACATTGTGCCGCACGCAAACTACTATCACGACTACCTCGACACCCGGCAACTCTACGAGAACTGGAACCCGTCGATCTTCAGTCTGACCAATCCGGCGCTGAATGTACCCGCCGACGACCCACACCTGCTGGGGGGGACCTTCGCGGTCTGGAACGATAAATATCCAGTGACCAGCGTCGACGATATCTCGCAACGCATCGCGCCGGCCCTGCCCGTGCTGGGACAGGATATGTGGGACGCCAACGAGAGCGGTCCGTCCTATCAACAATTTGAGCGGCTCGTTCAAGCGATCGGTGTGGTCCCAGGTGTCAATATCCTGGGGTAGGTGCGAAAAGCATACGTCTATTTGCTACTGGTCGCCTGGACGTTGTAGAATGCGACAAGAGATCTCTATTGCGGGTCTGGAAAGCCCCCTCTGAAAAGAAAGGTAACTTTTCCCTATGCCACGTATGGTGCAATGTATCAAACTGGGCCGCGAACTGCCTGGCCTGAATAAACCGCCCTTTCCCGGCCAACTGGGGCAACGCATTTATGACAACGTCTCACAGCAGGCCTACAATATGTGGCCGGAGCAAAGCACGTTGATCATCAACCACTATGGTCTGAACCTGGCCGATCCCGAAGCACGCAAGATCCTGCGCGAACAGATGGAAGAATTTTTCTTCGGCGCAGACGCGAAGATGCCGGAGGGCTGGTCGCCTGAGATGGCTGGCGCAGGCGCTCCGCAGACCAAAGGTGGCGCTGCACCACGGCGCAAATGAGAGCGTCCGGCGAGCTGCTGCTGCTCTCGTGCTATGAGCTTGGTCACCAACCACTCCACCTGGCCACACTCCACAGTCTGCTCGCGCAAGCAGGCTATATGCCCGTGTCCGTCGATACCGCAGTGGAGAACCTGAGCGACGAGCAGATCGCCCACGCGCGTTTTGTGGCTATCTCGGTGCCGATGCATACCGCGCTGCGCCTGGGCGAACAGATCGCCCACCGCATCCGTCGGCTCAACCCCCATGCATTCATCTGTCTCTATGGACTTTACGCACTGCTCAACGCCGACTACCTGCTGCGGGAGACCATCGATGGAGCAATCGGTGGCGAGTACGAGGAGCCGTTGCTCAAGCTGGTGGAGGCGTGTGCGGCGGGTCGGTCCACGGCTCTCGCGGGGGTCAAGACGCGCGAGCAGGAGAGTGGACCCTGGCTCCAGCGAGCGCCGCTGATTGTGCCGCAGCGCTCGACATTACCGGACCTCACGCACTATGCACGCCTGGAGATCGATGGGAAGAGTGTTCTGGCGGGCTACAGTGAGACGACGCGTGGCTGTAAGCACACCTGCCTGCACTGTCCGATCACACCGATCTACAGTGGGCGCTTCTTCGCGTTGCCCGCGCAGGGAGTGCTGGACGACATTCGTGCCCAGGTTGGTCAGGGCGCACAGCATATCACCTTTGGTGATCCCGATTTCTTTAACGGACCGACGCACGCGATGCGCATCACGCGTGCGCTCCACCGGGAGTTTCCTGCCCTCACCTTCGATGCCACTATCAAGATCGAGCACCTGCTCAAGCAGCGTACACTGCTGCCCGAGCTGCGTGAACTGGGGTGTGCATTTGTCGTATCAGCGGTCGAATCGCTCAACGCCGAGGTGCTTGCCCAACTGGATAAGCAGCACAGCAGAGACGACGTAGAGCTGGCGTTTGACCTGATGGCCGAGGCTGGTATTCCACTGCGCCCCTCATTGCTGCCCTTCTCGCCGTGGGAGACGTTGGAGAGCTACCTGGAACTTCTCGCCTTTTTTGAGACGCGCCACGAGATCGAACACGTTGACCCGGTCCACTTCAGCATTCGCTTGCTTATTCCCCCTGGCTCGGCCCTGCTGGCGGCGGCGCATGGGCAGTCCTGGTTGGGTGAACTGGACGCCTCCGCCTATACCTATCGCTGGCGG
The DNA here is from genome assembly GCA_034437695.1 of Ktedonobacteraceae bacterium. GTDB lineage: Bacteria > Chloroflexota > Ktedonobacteria > Ktedonobacterales > Ktedonobacteraceae > Paraktedonobacter. Next base: position 25,364 of record DAOTTJ010000240.1, on the reverse strand, counting down.
CACCCCGACCCGCGCATGGACCAGCTTGCCCGCGATATAGCCGAGTTGGTCGAACGCGCCCAGACCTCGCAGCAGAACCCGCTGGCCACCTTTTTCCAGATCAAAGAGCTGGCCATGCAGGCCGCTGGCCAGTCGATCGATCCAGAGGCAGAACTCGCGCAGTATGGGACGCGCAAAGTCCTGCCCCACCTGAGCGAATCCTGGTTCTGCTGAGCGGAGCCAACCACGGATCAGTTTGATCCGTCCCGCTAATCGCCGCTTCGCACCGGTTCTTCCTGGAGATAGACGGTGCGATCGTGCTTAAAGTTATACATCGCCACAATCATATGCGAGCACGTAGCATTGTGTAGCGACGCACGGGCGTGCGCCTCCTCGAAGGTAGGATAGATCTCCGTGATATCGAGGTGACAGCAGTGAGTAAAGGGGTTCATCCAGGTGCCAAGCCAGGAGCCGGGTGCTCGCAGATGGTCGATATTGGCTTGAATGAAACGCCGCAGAGCACGCGAGAGGTCGGTACCGGGCGGCACCACACGCGTTCTCTCAGGGTAGCGCGGCAAGCCCCACGCGTCGATTGGAGCAAGAAACTGGTAGGTCTCCAGGTTAGAGGTCACACCGCCTTGCTCCAATGTAGCGATAGAGACTTCGAGGATGAATTTTTCCAGGTAGTACTGCTCTAAGATTGCTTCGCTCTGCATGAATTCTGGCTCCGTCTGTTTTTTGGTTCGGGTTGCTGATGCCTCTTTTCGGGCTGGCCGGGCAAAAAGAGAAAAGGGACGGGAAATATATTCCGCCTCTTTTCTGTTCAGGCCTGACACCTCGTTATGTCAGGGTTACATGGATAACATGGTAACCCGTTGCCCCGTTGGGAACGGTTCCCTGCTTATGACTGGTCTGGACCTGGCCGGTGCCATCGGTGGCGCGAGCCGTGAGAATATACTGACCAGGAGAGGAGGGATGCCACTGATAGGTCCATAACACCCAGGTATCCTGCGAAAGCGGCGGCTGAAGCTGTGCGTCCTGCCAGGTTACCTGGTTATCGGTACTCAACTCGACGCGTTGAATCCCGCGATCGCCAGCGAAGGCCAAGCCGCCGATCTCAAGCGTCGGGGCGAAAGCTCGCTCGCCCTGAGGGCGGTCAATGCGCGTAATCGTGTGGAGCGGGCCGTTATACCAGCCCTGGTCTGCATAGAGACCGCCGACAAACTGATCGGTCAGTTCAACGCGGGTCAGCCACTTGGGATTCTCTTCGCCAAAGCGGCCTGGGATCAGCACGCGGACAGGATAGCCGTGGCGCATCGGCAGCTCGGCCCCATTCATACGGAAGGCCAGCAGGGCGTCGGCGGCCAGAACCTCGTCGAGTGGCAGACTGGTCGTATACCCATCGACGCTATAGAAAGCCACATAGCGGGCAGAAGACTGTGCGCCGCCGTGGAGGTCCAGAAGCGTCTTGAGCGTCACTCCCTGCCAGATAGCTGTGCTGATCAAGTGGTTGCCGATATCGTTGGCGATACACTCCAGCGTGACCGCTCGCGAGGTCGAGGGTAGGCGGACAAATTCGTCGTAGGTATAGTCGGCGGTATTGCCCACCAGGCCGGTGAGTTCCAGCCGCCAGACATTCAACGAAGGTGCGGGATCGCTGGGGTTCTCGGTCACAACGTAGTGGGAGCTGTTCGAGGTAATCGGTGCGGTAACATTGTTGGGGGGATACGATTTCATGCCGTCGTAGCTGCTATAGCCGCCGAGAAACTCATGCAGCAGACCCAGCGTTCCCCCGGCCGCGCCGAGTCCTACCGCAGCCACGATGCCCGAACGACCCAGCAGTGCGCGGCGTCCCTGAGCGACATCTCCCTCAGGGGTTTGCACGCTACCAGGGAGGAGCGCCCGATAGGCCCAGCCGAGTACCAGGGCGTAGACCATGAAATCCAGCAGCAGGCCAAGCGTCGTGACGAACCTGGCCCAATCGACGGGCAGACCAAGAAAGTTCTGGCGGATCTCCGTCCAGAAGAGGATCACAGCCAGTGCAGTCATCGCCACGCTCAGTCCGAGCATCGTCAGCCACTCGCGTCTGTGGGGACGCAGGCTGGCGACCGGCGGGCGTAAACCCACCAGTAGACTGTAGAGCGGACCCAGTACGGCCCCGACTGCGACCATCCCGAGCAGAGCTACCCCCAGCGGAGCAAGCTTGGAGTTAGGGGTGAAAAAGACCTGCATATCGACAAAGCGTGCAGCAGTCAACTTCTTTAAAAGAAAATCTCCAAATAGTTCAACCGGCGTGGGTATCCCCGCCAGATTCCGTAAAGCAATCATACAGGCCACACTTACCAGGCCAGCAACCAGGCCGGCTCCCAGACCAGCCAGCGAAGTAATCAACCAGGTTACCAGTCGGTTTGCTGGTCGTCGAGGTGGTGGGAGGTTTTTTTCCAGCGTTGTCGCTGGAGTGTCGCTGTGCATAAACGAACCCCTTTCTGCCAGAGAGTAGGAAGCATATCGCAAAGAGCAATATATACAGCTATACATAACTCAACTATAAGCGTGTCATAGACGACAAGATAATACACATGCCAGTCGGCCGTGTAGCAAAGGAGGGAGGTATACATTAAGAGCCAGGGCGCGACCAGAGCCAGCAGCCGGGCTACCCGAGCCGGGTTGCCAAGCAAGCCTGCACGGGCGGGCAGGAGCAGGACTACCCACGGCAAAAGGGTTGTGACATACCAGGGGAAGACATGCGATGAGACCGAGAGCACGCATCCAAAGAGCAGGAGCGTGCCGGCCTCCAGACCGATGAGTCCGACCTGGTACAACCCGAAGACGAGCAATGAGAGACCACCGAGGAGCAGAAACGCGACCTGGTGTTCGAGCGTGACCGTACTGGCCAGGCTCAGGTGTCTGCTGTGAGCAAACTGTGCGACGAGCAGTTGGACAAAGCCGGCATTCTGGCCCTGTTCGCTGGCATAGGTGGCGAAGAAGCCAAAGATCTGGCCGTTGCCTTGAATAGAGAAAGGAATATACCCTACCACGATAGTTCCCAGACAGGTAGCAACCAGGAGCCACTCACGCCGCCACCCGCGTAGACGGACCATTGGAGCCAGCATAACGATGGGATAGACCTTCGTAAGCGTCCCCAGGCCGACCAGGAAACCTGTCAGAATACGTCCACGGCTGCTCGCCTGTTGAGCGGCCAGCGCAGTCAGGAGTGTACAGGTAATCGTAATCACATCGACGTGTCCCTGGAGAGCAAACTCAACGATGGGCAAGGGACACCACGCGTAGAGCAGCGCACGCGCCGGGTCCTGACCCTTGCGAGCCAGCAGCACGGCCAGCAGCACGCAGCTTGCCATATCGAACACCAGAAAGACACCTTTGAGAAAAAATAAACTGCTCGGGACGAGCAGATAGCTCAGAATATACACATACTGAGCGCCGGGAGGGTAGATCGAGGGAACGTTGCGAAAGCGGCTATTGGCTAAGATAAAGTCGCGCAGACCTATCAGGCGCGAATCGCCTGGTGCGTAGACATAGGGACTATACCCGTGCAGAAAGACGCGGGCATCCCAGACGTAGCGCCAGGAATCGCGTGAGAGATTGGGCGCGAGACCGATGAGCGGGAGGCGCAACAGCAAAGCACCGCCCAGGATCAGCGCCAGCTCTAGCCAACGGCGGCGACCAGTTGCTGGTGGTGTGACCAGCACCAGCAGACAGGCGGCCAGGTAGGGCAGATAGGTGAGCATCCAGAACGAGAGAAAGCCAGTCTGCGAATGCTCCGGGTCGGGGGGCGTCATCTGTGCCAGAACGAGAATACCGCCCAGAGCAAGCACAAAGAGCACACCAAGCGCAGGCAGACGCCATCGCTGGCCGCGCTCGAAGCGCGGCACAGGTGGGACCAGAGGCGTCTGCCGTAAGGTCTGGGTGATGGTCATAGCGCTTAATAGCTCCAGTTTAGACCACACTGGGCGCAATGGCGGGCGGGATGTTCGCTTTCAAAGGCGCGGCGGAAGGCTTCGTAGCGTTCGCCGTGCCAGATCTGCGCAATCGGTTCCTGGAAGACGTTGCCCAGGACGCGCTCCTCGTAGTATTCACGCGCACTGCGATGGCCAAAGGGGGCAAAGCAGCACGAAAGGACATTGCCGCTCGACGTAATATAGGTCAGGCTATAGGGTCGCCCGCACCCGGCCCACGGACGAGAGCCGAAATCACGGGTGATACTCTCCAAAGGAGTCGCAGCGCCCGCAGCGCGGAAGGTAATGCCCCGCTCATTGCATCGCTCCTCGGTCTGCTGGATCAGCGCCATCTCTTCAGGTGAAGCGCGGTGGAAAAGCGCCTGTTCTGAAGCGGCCAGGCCCTTCTCAAAGTAGACCAGGCGCTGCATATAGACCTCGCGCACGCCGTACGTGTCGGCCAGATCGACCAGCAGGGGCAACTCGTGAAGGTTGGCACGCATGGCGGTGAACCAGAGCGAGACCGCTGGTTTGCTCGCGTCCTGGGCTTTCTGCATAGCGATAAATGCTCCGATGTTGCGCCAGATCTTATCGAAGGCATCGACACCGCGAACCTCAGCATAGGTCTCGGGGGTAGCGCCGTCCATCGAAAGGCGATACTCGTCAAGGCCGGCATCGATCAGTTCCTGGCCTTTCCTTTCGGTCAGAGCAATACCGTTTGAATTAAAGAGGACATAGGTGCCGCGATCTTTCAAATAGCGAACCATCTGTGGCAGATCTTTATTCAACAATGGCTCGCCCAGACCGTGCAAAACCACGCGGTCCAGAGCGGGGAACTGATCGACAATCTCGCGAAAACGATCGAAGCTTAAATCGCGGTCGTCTTCGCGGGAGAGCAGCGTACGCGGACACTGCTGACAAAATTCGTTGCACCGACTCGTCGGTTCCAGGTAAATAGAGCGCGGTAGGGTAGCAACGGCAATAGTAGTCATACAAGCTCCTTTGATAGCCAGGTATGTGACTTCAGACACGCGGCGGTAGCGGGGGCCAGAGCCGGGTCGGACTGAAGAAGGTGAATCAGACGACTGAGAGTAGGCAAGTCGTCGACATCAAAAAGCGGCTCCAGTAGATGGACCGTGAGGCCCAGGCTGGTGGCGCGTTCAATGGTCAGACCCAGGACATCAGCGGTACTCATAGGTATCCTGCTGAAGAGATCGTGCGGCTCACGCATGCCAAGCAGATAGTAGCCGCCATCGTCGGCAGGACCGAGAACTACATCGGCCTGGTCAAGAGCTTGTTCGGCCTGAATGATGAGTGCGCGTGTAACCTGAGGGGCATCCGAACCGATGAGTATGGTCTTCTTGAAAGCCAGATCGGTGACCGTATGAAAGGCGTGATAGAGTCGGCTCGCAAAGTCGGGGCCGACCTGTACAAAGGCAGCGCCCGGATCGCGTCCGGGTGCAAGCTCGCGTACGACCGCGAGAAAGTCGGTCTCGCCGGGAGTCCAGGCCCAATGCAGTGCATAAGGCTGTGCGGTAAAGCGTTGGGCGAGGTCGGTGAGAAACGCTCGATACAGCAGATAGGTCGTGTCCGGGCCGATCGTTGCTGCCAGGCGTGTCTTGCCCTGTCCGACTGCCGGCATGCGAGCCAGGATGATCAGCGCAGTTTCAGACATGCTCCCTCCCCAATGCGGCCTGCTCGTTGCCACTTTGCATCAAGCTCTGCTCCCACGCGAAGCGACTGCCTGGCATACGTTTGATTGTGCCATTGGTAGGCGCAAAGAAGGCGTAATACAGAGTGGTACGCACCATATGGTAGGCAGCGCGTACGCTCCCAGAAAGCGTTCCAGCGACCTTTGAATGGCCATGACTGCGATGTCGATAGTGGATATCCATTTCGACTATCCGATAACGCGCCCGAGCTGCTTTGCTCAACATTTCAACCGGCCAGCCGAAGGTCATCTCCTGCATCGCCAGATTATCCAGGGCCGCAGTGCGGATAGCGCGAAACGAGCCAATGTCGTGAACCGAAATATGGTAGAACAGACTGATAAAATGGCTGACCATCCAGTTCCCCAGGCGTGCCTGGGGAGGAACAGACCCGCGTTCTGCGCGGCTGCCCACTCGCGAACCCATCGCCAGGTCCGCACGCCCCGCCAGAACGGGTTCGAGCATCAATGATAGATCGCTCGGATCGTCGCTGCCATCGCCATCCATAAAGAGCAAGATATCGGCTCCCAGCTCACGTGCCGTCTGAAAACCACGCCAGCAAGCGCGACCATACCCTCGTTGTGGCTCATGGACAACCAGCGCACCTGCGGCTCTGGCCACGGCGGCGGTCTCGTCGGTACTATTGTTATCAACCACAATAATCCAGTCTGGCTGGTAGGGTAGCAATGATGGTAACATGCTTTGTAAAGCTTCAGCCTCATTGAGAGCAGGTATGACCACAGCAACGGTCGGGGTGTCGGACAATCCCATATATCTCACTCCTCCTCAGCAAATAATGTGGTGCTCTAGTTTAACACGTTTAACCGGGAGTTTTTTTTACAAAAATCCTGACAGATCGAAAAACTCGTGTTTTTCTTTCTGTGGAGTGAGTGTCAATCGATAGAATGGCCTGGGGAGTGTCCAGAGCGCCCTTCGCTAGGACTCAAGTGACTGGCGAAGGCCGACATGCAAAGACGATGTATCAGTATTTTTCCCTACCCATCGCTCTGCTCCTGACGGGTTAGTCCTGCCAGAAATGAGAGAGAGGATTGCCGGGTGAAGTGCTTGAGTAGGTTGGTCCCTCGACGGCAAATACGTCAAGGCGACCAGGCCCCCAGGTTGTTGCCGCGACCTCGTTATAGGAGGTGGCATTGTTGTCGATCGTCTCTATCTGAAACACGCTGTCATTCTGTTGCCAGATATGGTAGAGGGGAGCGCCATCATCAGGATAGCCGGGGGTCCCAATAGCGAAGAGATCCAGACGCCATGCACCCCACGTTACCGCTTTGACATCGGTTGTCGCGCCAAAGGGGAGAGTCAGAGGGAGCGGCTCCTCCGAGAAGGTCACCCCACCCTGTGACCACGCGTGATACAACTGAGCGGTTTGAGCATTGTAATTCAGCGTATACCCGAAAAGGTCAATGCGGCCAGATCCCCAGCTAACCACTGAGGGAGGTGCTGTGTTTGCCCCGCCGTTCCAGATGTGGTCGGACAGGATCGCCTGGACGCTAAACGGTGGGTTGGATTGCCACCAGGAAGACTGCTGTGAGTAGTGCATCAGCCCGTTCTTGCCGACGATAAACACATCGAGGCGGCCAGGACCCCAGGTCACAGCGGCGGGAGCCGCCTGCTCTACGTACGTCCCACCGAGATCGGACCAGGACCAAGTGTTGCCGCCGCTTTGCCAGTAGTGAAAGAGGTCGCCATTGGTGCCGACGACAAACACATCCAGACGACCAGACCCCCAGGTCGTCGCTGCAACGTGTGCATCTGAAGAAAAGAGTGAAGTGGCACGCGGTAACCCTTCTAGATAGTAGACGTTGCCGCCATTTTGCCAGTAGTGATAGAGCAGGCCATCCTGACCGACCAGAAAGACATCCAGGCGGGGTGATCCCCAACTCACCGCGGCTGGTCGGGTCGCACTCAACCCATTGGATTGCGCCCAATAGCCGCCCCAGGATTCCAGGTGTGGGGTAGGAGTGAGCCAGTAGTGATAGAGTTGGGCATTCTCCCCGACGATAAACTCGTCAGTGCGTCCCGATCCCCAACTCACCGCAGCGTTGGGTGAGGACTGACTGAACCAGTTTCCACCCAGGTTCTCACTTTGAAAGGTAGAAGCTGGTCTCTGCGGAACCTGTGGCGTACTGTGCGGCGTAGCGGCGTACGCCGTGACAGGCAAGAGGGAGAGTGTGAGCAAGCAAAAGACAAAGAGCGCACTCGCCAAACGCGGGTGCCGAACAAGCGTATATCCTGGCAATTGAAGCATGAACGAGATCCTTTCGACTGAGCATAGCAGAACCAATGCTCAGAGAGCATAGACCGTAGACATGCTTCAATCTATCGTCTGTTTGATAGATACGGTGTGATCTCGCTCACAAAGCAGTCTTACCTGCCGAGACGCACCATTGGCAGTTCTGGGCGAATCTCGAAGTGTAGCAGGCGATGTGCCTGGCGGATCGCCGCCTCTACCTCGGCGGGCGTTGCGCCACGGGCGAAGATAAACCCCAGATAGCTAGCTCCTTCGGGGAGCGGGACCAGCGAATAATTGAGCTTCGCAGTGATCTCAACGCCAGTAATCAACGGGACCTGGCGAGCCTCATCGACGCCCTGGATGCTCTTGAGCAGTCCAGCAGCCTCGATCGGGATCATCATCACCCCGGCGGCCTGGCTCTCGCGTTCGATCTCGCTAATCTCCTCGCCCAGTGCGTGCCTGAGAATCAGTTCTTCCAGACACATACCCGAGCCAAACTCCAGCACCGTCGAGCACAACCCACCGATCGAGCGACCGGCGATCTCCAGCATCCAGGGTCCGCGCTCATTGACGCGTAGCTCGGCGTGGACTGGTCCTTCGCGCAAGCCCAGAGCGGCGGCGGCCGTAGAAACGCAGGTAGCGATCGCTGCCTGCGTGCGGGCGTCCAGACGCGAAGGGGTTACGTAGATCGTCTCCTCGAAAAAAGGACCGTCCAGCGGATCGGGCTTGTCAAAAAGCGTCAGGACCTTTAACTGGCCAGCAGTGACAATCCCCTCCAGCGCCACCTCGCGGCCGGGAATAAAGTCCTCGATCAGGATCGCAGTCGTCGCCTCTTGATGGCCGTCGTGCAGGAGCAGACGTTTGAGCCGGAGAAAAGCCGCGACACATTCGTCGGGGTTGTTGGCGCGGATCACGCCGCGGCTGCCAGAGAGGCGCAGCGGCTTGACCACACAGGGATACGTCACCTGGCTGGCGATCCAGTGCGGATCATCGTGCAGACCAAAGGAGCGGAAGAGAGGACAGGGCGCACCTCCCTGTGCCATCAACGTGCGCATGACCAGCTTATCGCGTGCCGCCTCGGCCGACTGCGGCGAATTGTGAGGCAGATTGAGCGCTGCACAGGCCGAGGCCGCCAACTCGCTGGCGCTATCGTCGACCGAGAGAATCGCGTTCAATCGGTGTTTGCCGGCATACTCGACGATAGTCTGGATAGAGGTGGGAAGATCGTTGAAATCCAGACCCAGTGGCATATGCCAGTAGTCGGCGAGCATTTCGGGTAGATCGATGCCGACGACGACCTCCAGTTCGAGACTGCGAGCCGCGTTTAAAAATGCTCCCGCTCGGTAGGTAGCAGGCGACATAAGGAGCAAGACGCGCCTGATTTTTTGCTGACTATCCATAGATAAAAACTCTATCTATCCTCTTCTTCTTCGCTTGTGCGTTCATGATCTTGCGTCAATTCAACGCGCAGACCCATCCCCTTGAGGGCGGCAGCGAGCTTAAACAGACGCTCATCGCCCTGTGCGGTCCAGAGCACCTCCGGTCCGTCCCAATGGCACAGAAAGGTCCCCTGCCAATCGCGGTGCTGGATGCGTCCCTGATAGTGCCAGGAGATTGCCTGTGGACGCATATGATTGAAGCCCAGGCCACTGCCAAGCACGCTGGCAAAATCCCGGCTGCGAAAAAGAACTTTCATGTATCTCTCGTGTGTTTCAATAAGCTTTGCCGGCTGTCTTGCCGGATAGCTGTATTGTAGCAGAAATGAGGGGGTCCTGACACCCCTGCTTTTGACGACCTTTGAATAGCCTTGCCGGTGAAATTTGGGGGGGTTGTGCGTTTTATGAAGTGTGGAGCAAATACGTGCTAATAGTGGCAACCCGATCGTCTGGAAGATTGATGATGAAAAACACAAAGGAACTGGTTTAATGATCGATCGACTGATTTTTCTCCTGGATGTTGACAATACGCTTCTCGCCAATGACGAGGTCAAAGCGACCCTCGACCAGCATATTCAGGTTGAACTGGGCGAGGCGCTGGCGAAGCGCTTCTGGGAGATCTATGAAGAGGTACGTACGCAACAGAAGGTGGTTGATATTCCCCTGGCGTTGCAGCGTTTACGCAGCAGTACCTCGACCGAGGAACTCAGTGAGCAGACGTATATGCACGTCGTCTCGCTTTTTGACAACTATCCTTTCATCCAGAACCTCTATCCACACGTAATCGAGACGTTGCACTATCTGCGTACGCTTGGGCTTACGGTGATCGTCTCGGATGGCGACCAGTATTTTCAGGCTGAGAAGATTGTCAATAGTGACCTAGCGACGACTGTCGAGGGGCGTGTGCTCATCTACATCCATAAGCAGGAGCATCTGACCGAGATTCTTCAGCAGTACCCGGCCACGCACTATGCTATGATTGATGATAAGGCGCAGATCCTGGCCGAGAGTAAGGCTATTCTGGGCAGCCAACTCTGTACGGTTTTTGTCCGTCAGGGGAAGTATGCGCAGGAACCCTTGCCGCCCAACTTTTCGCCCGATATCTGCGTAGATCATATTGGTGATCTGCGGGATTGCCCTGTAGATCGGTTTTTATTGGAAGGGAAAAGCTATTGAAATACCATATCAGACAGCGAGCCTGGACCTTACGTGAAGAGTTTATCGTCCGCGACCAGGGCGGCAACCCGGCGTTTAAGATTACCGGGAAGTTTTTTCACATCGGCGACAACCTGAGTCTGGTCGATCTCTCCTCGCGCACCGAGGTTGCGCACATCAAGCAGCAGATGCTCCATATCACACCGCACTACGAGATCTATCGCAATGGTGCCGCGTGGGCCAACCTGCACGAAAAACTGCTGCACCTCTTTGGCGAGCGGTTCAAAATCTCGCTCCAGAATGGCGAGGTCTATCACATCGACGGCAACATCTTTAACTGGGACTTCACCGTCACCAACGAGCACGGCGATCTGATGGCCCAGATTGGTCAGCGTTTCTCCCTGCTGCGCGACTACTACGCAGTGGATATTGCCCAGGGAGTCGACGAGCCTTTTATGATTGCGCTGGCTATCACGATTGAAATGATCCGTGAGCACCAGACAGAGAAAAAGTAAGCATGACAAAGCAGAGCAAGGGGAGCCTTTTGCTGACGACCTCCGCCTGGAAAACGATCCTGCTCGATGCCTTTGACCGCCAGCAGATTGAAGCCTGCGGTGTGTTGCTTGGCGCAATCAGCGAAGCGGGCAGTTGGTCGGTGCAAGAGGCTTTCCCCTTGCGCAACGCGGCTGCCTCGCCTGTCTATTTTGAGTTTGATCCATTGGAATTGCTCAGCATCGACCTGGCACATCCTGGACGCGTGATTGGGGTCTACCACAGCCACCCAGGCGGACCAACTGTGGCAAGTTCAACCGACCGCCAGAATATGCGCCGCGTCAACATCGAGCAACAGATCCCCTGGGTCTGGCTGATTGTCAGCGGCCCATTTCTTGTCACCTCGCCCGCTGCTGGTCCACACCTGGACGCAGCGGCGGACACCCAGATCTCTATCAAAGGCATGGTTGCCTATCATCACTACGGCACAGCGGGTCTGCAAAAGATCTCCATTGAACACCACGACGAAATAAAGCGGTGAAACTGCTCCACATCGCTCGCGATGGTGAGGCCGTCGTATGGAGAGTAGACAAACGTGGTCCCCTTTTGCGCTACCAGCGGCGGCGGGCGGCCAATACCCGGACCGCACAGACCCTTGAGCAGATGAATTTTTGTCAAACGCTAGCCAGTAAGCCTGAAATGCGGTATAATAAATGCCGGTAAAATCCTATCAGCCAGCGTCATTGGATAGTTCCAGTCATGATAGATTGTTCTTTCTAGGATACGCTCTATTTACATTTAAGGATATGTCATGAAGTGCCAAAATTGTGGCAATGAGTTAGGTCAGGACGAAGTGTTCTGTGGACAATGTGGCGCTCCAAATGCCGTACCTGCCCAGCAGACAGAAATGATGCAGCAGGCACCGTCGCCCACGCCCCAAAGTGGCTTGCGTGGTGGTACATATGGCAATAATAGCTCCTTTCTGGCGAATCAACCCTCGCACTTCGCACCCGAAAACCTGCCTCCATCGCGTCCACCAAAGCAACAGCCGGCTGGCTTCTATCAGGATGCGACAGAGGCGATCCCTTATGTGCCGCCCGCTTATCTCGCGGGGGCGTATGCTCAACCTCAACCAGGCTTTCCGCCCGCTGGCTCGCTGCAATCTGGCTATAACAATCCTGTGCCCGCTGGCACTCAGCCGCCGCCTTTCGCAACCGGGAACTATCCCAATACCAATTTTCCTCCGACCCAGATGGGCTTTCCAACCAACCAATTTGGCCAGAGTAGTGGCAACTACGGCGGCTCCAACTTTGGAGCGACCTATCCGGCACCACAACCTAAGCACACGAATATAGCCCTGGTGATTGGGATCGTCTGTCTGGTTTTCGCAATTATCGCCGTCGGTATCTTCGGAACCATCTTTGTACTCAACAACGGGAAAGGGAACCCGCAGAGCCAGCCTTCCCCGGTTGCCGTCGCAACGCTTGCGCCAACGCCAACCGTCATGCCTACCCCCACTCCGGTTCCCACTGATACCCCTATTCCAACACCAACCGTTATACCCACCCCCACTCCCGATGTTGGCTTTAGCTGGTGTAACGGCACGCAGTGTACCAGCGGCGGCTACCAGGTGGAATTTCCCAATACCTGGGGGCAATCGGCGACCGAGGACGGGACCGGTGTATCCTTTACCAACACACTCGATCCGAATACCTACACAGCCTTTAAACATCCCTCCGGGACCTTTACGTCCACTGACGACATGATCAACAACGAAGTGACCCAGCTCCAACAAAAATATGGCCCGGTGACCGATAATCCAGCCACCGCAGCCTCTACCTTGACCATCGGTGGACAGGACTGGAACTACAAGTCTTTTCTCTATCAGGTGATGGTCAATAACCAGCCGGTGCAGGTGCAGGTGAATATCTACGCCACGACGAGCGGATATATCATCGATCTGGCATCGCCTATGTCAGAGTTTACCGCGACATACAACCAGTATTTTAACTCGATGCTCAATAGCTTCAGGTTTATCACACCTGCTCCAGGGCAGTGATGATCTGGCCACCCTTAAAAAGGCGGACAAGTCAAACACGAGCCTGGCTAAACTCTGCAATGAAGCTGGCGCATTTGACAAACGGAGTGGGGGTAAGATAAGCTAACAGATGGTCATACATAGAGGAATCATCCGGGTTTCTTCTGGCGTACATGTGCGTCGAGGAAGACCGGATTGTTATACAGACGAAAGAGCGTTTCCCGCTGAGTCTCTTCAGGGTACATTTCCCCTGCACTTGCGACAGCAGAAGCCTGGAACGTTCCACATTCCAATCGTACGCTGCTGCAAGGGGTCAGGCTGCGAGACAACTGGAACAGCGCTCCCGTTTCAGCTTTGTAAGTCGCTGAAGGTTGTGCTGTAGATCGGTGGAAAAGGAACAAAAATTATGTCGGTACTGGCTATTATCGGGGCGCAATGGGGCGATGAAGGCAAGGGCAAAATCGTTGATGAATTGTCTACCCACGCAGATTTTGTTGTACGTTATCAGGGTGGCAGTAACGCGGGGCATCGGGTAGTACACGAGAAAGGCGAATTTGCCTTTTGTCTGGTGCCATCGGGTATCCTCTACCCAAATACAACCTGTGTTATTGGCAACGGTGTTGTCATTGATCCCAAAGGTCTTCTCGACGAAATGGAAGCTCTGCAACGTCAGGGCATCGACACTTCACGCCTCTGTATTAGTGAACGCGCCCACGTAGTCATGCCTTACCATTTCTTGTTGGACCGCCTGGAGGAGGAGGCCCGCGGCGCTGATAAGATTGGCAGTTCGCAGCGCGGGGTCTCGCCAGCGTATGTCGATAAGCTCGCGCGTATCGGTATTCGCATGGTTGATCTCCTCGATGTCGATGCGTTTCGCGCCAAGCTTGCTTCGATTCTGCTGCAAAAGAACCGCATGATCACGCAGATTTATGGTCAGCCAGCGCTTTCGCTCGAAGAGATCCACGGCGAGTATTTTCGGTACGGTCAAAGGCTGCGCTCCCATATCGCTGATACCCAGGTGATGCTCTACGAGGCGCTTTTTGCGCATAAGACCATCCTCCTGGAAGGTGCGCAGGGTGCGCTGCTGGACATCGATTTTGGGACCTATCCCTACGTCACCTCATCGTCGACGCTGGCAGCCAATGCCTCCAGCGGGGCTGGACTTCCACCGCACTCGATCGACCGCGTGCTGGGGATTTATAAGGCGTATATCACCCGCGTAGGCAGTGGTCCAATGCCCACCGAACTCTTTGACGCCGCAGGTCAGACGATGAGCAATCGCGGACACGAATACGGCACCGACACGGGCCGTGAGCGCCGTTGTGGCTGGTTTGATGCTGTCGCTGGACGTTTTGTCGCGCAGCTCAATGGGCTGACTTCGGCGGTGATCACTAAACTAGATGTACTCGATACGCTGCCAGTGATTAAAATCTGTACGGCGTATCAGTTACGCGGCAAACTTATCCATAATCTGCCCGCCACCCAGAGCGATCTGGCGGCCTGTGAACCCATCTATGAGGAGGTCGCGGGCTGGCAGAGCGATACAAGTTCGGTCACCACCTACGACGACCTGCCGACCGCCGCGAAGAACTACCTCAAACGCCTGGAAGAGCTGCTGGAAACGCCGATCTCGATGGTTTCGGTCAGTCCACAGCGTGGACGTACGATCCAGATCCAGGATGTACTGGCCCGCCCCGAATATGATGCACGCTATCCGCGTAACGCTATTCGCTGAGCCGCTCCCTATCACTATAAACAAGGAAGAGATGACTCATTTCTCTCTTCCTTGCTTTGCCTGCTGGTTCTGGTTTGTGCGCTTACCCTGGTTGAGTTAAACGGTAGTGCTTCATAAGCGTTCCGCTGATCTGGTTGCCCGCTGGACGCCAGCGCTGGTTTGGCATGACTAGTGGAGCCAGCAAGAGACGTTTAGTCAGCGGGTGAAAGAGACAGAACTGTTCCGGGTTGAAGCCCACGGTGATGATATCGCCGATCTTTAAGCGGTCGTGTGCGATATCGAAGACCGCCATAAACTTATCCTCGATATGGGGGAGCTGGAGTTGGGCAAGCGTCTTGCTCTGGTTCCATTCGCTGCTCAAGATCTTGACGTTTACCGTGTGGAGTGTGGGATTCCACTTCTCCTGAAACTCCCATTCGGGGATAATATCCTCGGGTCGAATGCCGATGATCGCGTCCTGGCACGCCTCCTGGTCCAGAATATGTGTCCACTTGAGGGGGAGGAGCGGCGTGATGCTTTTTGACCAGACGCGGTAGTGAATACCGTCTTCTTTGTAGGTCCCTTGTAGTGAACCGACGACGGTATTCATCGGAGGAAAGCCCAGCCATTCTGCTACCCACAGCGTAGCTGGCGCGTAAAAGAGATCGGCCCGCGTTCCTATCTGCTGCATCTCGCCCTGATGCATGACTATCACCTCGTTGGCAAGGGCAAAGGCCTCGGGCTGGTCACGCGTCAGATAGATACAGGGGGTACTGGTCGTGCGGTGGAGTTCGACCAGTTCGCGTCGCGCTGCGAGTCTGGTTGGCGTATCCAGGTGCATAAATGGCTCGTCAAAGAGATAGAGTTGAGGTCGCTTGACGACAGCTCGCGCAAGTGCGACGCGCAGCTGTTCCCCCTCCGACAACGTGCTCACCTTGTGGTGCAGCAGGTGTTCAAGCTGGACACTCTGAGCCACCAGCATGACGCGTTGTCTCATTATCTCTTTCCTGTTCTCTTTGCGGGGCAGGTTGTGCTGGATCGACCAGGCGATGTTTTCAAAGACATCAAGATGGGGAAAGAGGCTGTGACCGTCTTGCATGACCGAACCAATATGGCGTTCGGCAGCGGGTATCTCGGTTATATTCTTGCCATTGATAATGATGCGCCCCTCGTCGGGTTGCTCTAAACCACTGAGCAAGCGTACCAGAGTCGTTTTCCCGCTCTCTGCTGGACCCAGGATGGCCAGGGCCTCCCCTGGTCGCAGAGAGAAACTGACATCATTAAGAGCGATCGTCTTTCCGTAGCGCTTTGTTAAGCCATAGACCTCCAAGCTATACATGCAATACCTCCACTGGTCTGCTTACACACTTACTTCGTGCGCAAAAAGCCTTTGCTACTTCTACGCGCTGGCATAAAATAGACGTTTTCCGCCGCAGGCTTTTACCTGAGGGGAAGAACAAGAGCGCAATCCCCTGCAAGGGGACAAGAGAACCTCCTATACGTACTGTCGAGCCATTGCTCAACGGCTAGATAGGTTGAGGATAAAGAAACCAACGGTAAATGTCGGGTCCCACCCCATTGGTGCAGGTGGGCAGGTATTCATCGTGGAAAAGCAGATCTGCCGGGAGTATAACATAGCCGGGTCGGATTACACAAGTACACTCTATCCTCTCTTCACAAGCGTGCAATGGTTGCTCTGGCTGTATAGTTATGTGGGGCTAAGCGAGCGGACGTTTGGCGATAAGTGTAGAGGCGCGTGGATAGAGATCGGGACAGCGTCCGTGTTGTTCCCAGATGAGAATGCGGCGTCCATCGTCAAGGCCGGGCAGGGTGACGGGCAGATCGGCCTGCAAGACGAGTCCGAGCTGGCGAGCGGCCTGATGGCTATGGGTCAACTCTTCGTGCAGGTCGCCTTTCTTAGGGAGAAGGATGCGACCGCCAGCGCGGCAGAAGGGCGCGGCGTATTCCAGGAGCACGGGGAGAGACGCGACAGCGCGGGCGGTCACGACATCGAAGGTGCCGCGATAGGTCGGGTTGTGGGCCAACTCTTCGGCGCGACCGTGGAGGGTTTCGAGGCCCGTCAGTCCGAGTTTTTCGCTGACGTGGCGCTGAAAGTTTACTTTCTTGCCTGTGGCCTCCAGCAAGACTATCTCCCACGCGGGCCTGGCTATCTTTAAGGGCAAGCCGGGGAAGCCTGCGCCTGCGCCGATATCCAGAAGGCGGACGCGGCTGGCAGGTATCGCATCGAGCAGAGTGAGCGAATCGAGAAAGTGCTTGAGCAAAACGTCGGTCGGGTTAGTGATCGCGGTCAGGTTGATGTGCGTATTCCACGCCAGGAGTTCCTCGCGGAACTGCAACAGGGCAGCGAGCTGGTCGGCAGCGACGAATTGACCGAGCGTAGTCAGGATAGCCTCTTCTGACAGGTCTGGAGATTGCTTGTGGTCCATCTTCCCTCTCTACTCTAAAGTGCAGAGAGGCGTTTTCAGGCGCATGCTGCGCCTGAAAACGCCTCTCTGCTTTCTCGCTACATAATGTGTTTGCGCTTGCTATTGAGATAATCGACCAGGAGGTACTCTCCCAGGTTGTTTTTATCTGCATAGAACGTGCGGCCGTGATTGATCGAAGAGAGCTGGTTGACGAAATTGACCATCCAATAGTCATTTTCCAGCATGAATGTATTGATAGTAATGCCGGAGCGGGTACAGCGCTGTACTTCGAGCAGGGATTGTTGTTCGGCGTAGGGGTTGGGTGGCTGCTGAAAGTGCCATTCGCCGCCTTCAAACCAGACCGTCGGACCGCCATCGGTGATCAGGATGATCTGCTTATTGACGCCGTGCTGACGGTCGAGAAGTTGGCGAGCCAGCATCAGGCCGTGAGCCAGGTTTGTCCCGGTTTCGTTGTCAAAGCGACTGATCTCCATCAGTTCCTGCGGCTTAATTTCACGGGCGACGGCCGAGAAACCAACAACGAAGAGGTTATCGCGGGGGAATTGTGAGCGGATCAGACTTTCCAGCGCGACCGCTACCTTTTTGGCGGCGATCTGACAACCATTATAGATCATGCTCATGCTCAAGTCGATCATCAGCACGGTCGACGATTGCGTGGTAAATTCGGTGCGATAGACCTCGAAGTCTTCTTTTTGCAGTTGAACTGGTGTGCCAGTGCCGCGGCGGTGGACCGCGTTCATCAGGGTTTTTTCCAGGTCGAGCAGAAAGGGATCGCCGAATTGATAGGCTTTGCTCTCGTCGGTCCGTTCGCCACCAGTGCCGCGGAAGGGACTGATGTGGCGACCAAAGCCGTCGCGCTTCATCTTATTAAAGATGTCGTGGAGGGCTTTCTGACCGATTTTGCGAATACCGCGAGCGGTCAGTTCCCAGTGGTTGCCCTTCTTCTGGATGTAGCCAGCCTCTTCCAGAGTGCGCATCAGCTCTTTTAGCTGTTCAACCGACTGGTATTCTTCGTCGCCGAGCAGGTTTTTGACCTTCTCGCTGTCGATTGCTTCCAGGTTGTCCATCCGCCGAGCTTCGTTAAAATCGTCCTCCAGACCTTCCATCTGCTGGAGGCGGCTCATCATGCGCATGGCCTCGTTGAAGGGGAGCGACTCGTCCCCGCGGAAGGGGAAGCGCGTGCGGAAATCCTCCATTGGCGAGACCGCTTCCAGGTTTTGCGCTAATTCCATCATATCGACGCGAATGCGGTCGTCGCCGAGGAGCTGATCCATGAGTTCCTGTAGCTCGCCGCGTTGCTCTGACGAGAGATTGTCCATAATGCCCTGCATGGCAGCCTGTTGCTGGCGCATCTGCTCAATCAGGTCGTCCAGCGAATTAACGCCAGGGAAGTAGTCGCCATATTTTTGCATGAATGAGTCGAAGTCGGGTTCCAGACCTTCCTGGCGTTCGCGCAGCATCTGATTGAGATCGCGGATCATGTCACGCATGCGGGCAAGGTCTTCGGGGGTCATATTCTGCAACGACTGTTGCATGCCCTGGAAGAACTGCTGCATCATCTGCTGCTGAAGACTGGAGAGGAGTTCCTGGAACTTCTCGCGGGCCTGGTCGTCCATGAAATCGTAGTCGGTCAATTGCTTGATCTGGCCAGGGATATCCTGTGGCAACTGATTGAGAAACTCCTGCTTGCGCTGTGCGATCATTTCCAGCATGCGTTGCTTCTGTGCAGGGGTCAGTTCCTCCTGCGGGGAGCCGCTGCCCTGCTGGCCTGACTGGTTACCCTGGCCAGATTGGCTGCCGCTCTGCTGACCCGACTGCTGCCCGCTCGGGGTCGCCTGGTTCTGCTGGCGTTCGCGCTGATGTTCCTCGCGCAGCTTTTGTAGTCGCTCGCGTTGCTCGGGCGAGAGGCCCGAGGAGTCGGGCTGCTGCTGGGAGGTGCTCTGGTCGCCTGTGGGGGAGGTAGTAGATTGGGTCTGGGGTGAAGCGGGTGGGTTGGTGTCGTCGAGACGGCGTTGAATGCCTTCGCGCTCCAATTGCTTCACTTGCTCCAGTTTTTCCCGCAGATCGTCCATTACCCCCGATGCCATATTATAGCGATTGAGCTGTTGTTGACGCTGATTGCGCATTCGTTCCATGAGTTCACGCAGACCCATCGTCTGTCGGCCGTCCTCGGTACTAATGCCGTTCTGCATCAAACGTCTGAGTGCCTGCTGTAGATTACCGTCCTCCACATAGTCGTCGGCTAACGCGTTGAGAATATCGTCGGCATCCAGGCCTTCGATACGCTGTGTGCCATCCCAACGAGTATAGCCAAAACGATTCTTGGAAAAGCGTTTAAACATGGTGCGGTTCCTTATCGCCGATAGCGAGTTTTGCCGTTGACCTCATCCTTATTAAGACGCCGGTTGAGATGCAGACCTTCGAGGATAAATTCAACTGCTGATGCGATACTTGCCGGTCCGCCTTTGCGGGCCTCCAATTTATCCACGGCCTTACTCAAACCACCTACGCGGGAGAGTTGGTTGACATATTCCATCGCCGCCACGTCGTCGCCGACCTGGACATTCAGACCACGCTCAAAGCCTGCAACCAGTTGATCGAAGTCTTTTGTCTCAAAGTATTCGCCGAAGACCTCGGTGATGGCCAGATTGATGAGTTTCTGAACGACGCGGTCCTCTTTGATATCGCCGACTGCGTCCAGTTCAATCTTCCCGCAGGTCGAGGCCATGATGGCTGGCAGGTCGCTGATGCGAGGAGCGACCTGGCGCTCCTTTAAGCGTAGCGCACGACGGGCTGCATTACTGAGGACATTTTCATAGTTTGAGATAGAGACACGCACACTGACGCCCGAGCGCTGGCTGATATCGTTGCTTTGCCGGGCCAGGTGGGTGATCTGTGCAATCACTTCTTTCATAAACGAGGGGACAACTACCTCCAGGTTTTCGCTCTGGAAGTGATTGCTCTCCGTCTCCATGATATCGATCTCGTGCTCGATCTCTTTGGGATAGTGGGTGCGGATCTCGGAACCAACGCGGTCTTTGAGCGGCGTGATGATGCGTCCGCGGTTGGTATAATCCTCCGGGTTGGCACTGGCGACGACATAGACATCGAGCGGCAGGCGGATCTTGTATCCACGGATCTGCACATCGCGTTCCTCCATAATGTTGAGCAGGCCGACCTGGATGCGTTCGGCGAGGTCAGGAAGTTCGTTGATGCAGAAGATACCGCGGTTGGTACGGGGGATCATTCCATAGTGAATGGTCAATTCATCTGAGAGATAGCGTCCTTCCGCAACGCGGACGGGGTCGACCTCGCCGATCAGATCGGAGATAGTGATATCTGGGGTGGCCAGTTTCTCGCCATAGCGGCGATCGCGGGGAAGCCAGGCGATGTTGACTGCGTCGCCAAATTCCTCGACTTTCGCCCGGCAGGCCTTACAGATCGGTTCGTACGGACTATCGTTGATTTCGCAATCTTCGATGACCGGGACAACATCGTCCAGGAGATTCGCCAGACTGCGAGCCATACGGGTCTTGGCCTGACCACGTTCGCCCAGAAAAATGATATCCTGCCCGGAAAGGATCGCGTTCTCAACCTGTGGGATCACCGTATCTTCATAACCCACAATCCCAGGAAACAGGTCTGCCCCCTCCCGAATCTTCTGGATCAAATTTTTGCGCATCTCTTCCTTAACGGAGAGAACTTTATATCCGCTTGCACGCAACTCGCCGATAGTGTGCGGTCGGGTAGTTATGGTCATGCTAGTTATCTGCTACCTTTCTTGGGGATGGCTTCGTGGGTCTTTTCTTGTATTGTCAGGGGATAAGGTTTGCTGTAAGTGCCTTCCCATGAGTACCACTACGCCGAACAGGTGGAACCATTTGTCATTTTACCCTCTGTTTCTGGAAAGTGCAAGGGAGGCCCTGGCAGTTGGACCTCGCACGCGGGGCTTCTGGCGCTTGACGCGCTTGATTGACGGACGCTATACTCTGCATATGAAACGAGTGCGTATACTTTCAGTGTGCTTTCCATTGCTGATACTCCTGAGTCTGTTGACACTGGGGGCGTGTGGTCCGGGGAGCCTGGGCAATGAGGGGATTGCGTTTATTCGCGCAGGCAATCTGTGGACGATCGATCCCAACGGGACAAATGCTTTCGAGGCGGTTGCTCAATCAACGCCAGTGATCGGGTATGGCCTTTCGCCCGCACACCAGATCTTTGTCTTTCGCTCGCTGGATAGCGACTTTGCCCGTACAACGGCCGGCAAGCACCTGGTCTTTGACGCGTTGACCGGACTGACAGGGGATGTACCCTCCGGGCTGAGCGCGATCGGCATCGATGGCGGAACGCCGATTCCACTGATCCTCCCCACTCCCCAGCTTCCACGCAGCGATGCCTGGTGGACACCCGACGGGAGCCGTTTACTCTACCGGGAAGGGGCAAGTCCCAGCTTACTTGCACCCGATCTGGCAGTCTGGTGGATCTCGCAGAGCGATCAGCCTTCAGGAATTGCCAGGAAGGAATTTCCCGCAACGTACTCAATGCCTGTCGTAAATAATAGTAAAATGACTATAGGAGACTCACGCCTGGGACTTTTTACAACGACGCTGGCCGGGACGAACGACACGCTGGTGGTGTCGGGCGATCTGGTGGGTCACCCGCTGCCTGCGAGTCTGGAGCGCGTCCTCTGGCAACCGCGTCAGCCAGAGCCAGCCATACTTTATGCTGTCCTCGCTCGCGCCCAGAATCTCCTGCAAATCAATGTTCAGCTTATCCTACACACCGCGCAAGGTCAGAGCCGCATCCTGACCACCTGTACCTGTCGCCAGTTCGCATGGTCGCCTGACGGCCAGCACATACTTTATAGCACTGACCAGGGATACAGCATCCTGAATATCCAGAAGGATACGCTCTTTGCCTTTCAGGCCGAACACGGAGCTGTCCCCTACTGGTCGCCTGACGGTCAATCGCTTCTGCTTGATGGACTCCACACTCTGACGCTGATCCGTTTAAGCAGTCAGCGTATCCAGGTGTTGCTGAGCGATGGCCAAACCCCGGTGACAACCGACACAACGCTGCCCGGCAGTGGCGCATTTTCGCAGCCGCTTGCCAACAGTCTCTGGAACAGCGACAGCCAGCGCTTTGTCCTGCTCACACGCGGTCGGACGCTCTGGCAGGGCAAAGCGCTCTCTACCGGCAACGGCATCTATACGGTCGCTTTAAACAAACAGGGCGACCCCCAGGGTGCACCGGCTGCGGTGGATAGCAACTCCAGCGACCGTCAGCCAGGGTGGAGTTATGAAGATCCAGATACGTCGTTCCTGTTTTAGCGCACGAGGAAGCACGATGAGTCGAAGAACCAGTCACCGGCTTATAAGGAGGCACTACGCCTCAAGACTCAGTTGCTATGCACTCGTCGCCTGCCTGCTCTTGCTGGCGGCGTGTACGCCGCCGCATAGCTCGACAACTCAGCCAGCCAGTGGTAGTGGCTGCGCTCCTGCGGGCAGCACGCGTGTTCCCACTACCCACGCCAGTATCCCGGCTACCCAGGGTGCATGGCCGATGTTTCGCGGCGACCTCAATCGTGATGGAGCTGCGGCCGAAGGTAGCGGGGCTGGTCTGCTGACACCTGCGTGGAGCTATTGCACTGGCGGACCGGTCTTCTCGTCGCCGATCGTACAGGCGGGCATCGTCTATATCGCGTCAACGGCGAAGACGCTGACCGCGCTCGATATGCGCACCGGGACCGTCGTCTGGCGCTTTCAGGGAACGAGTCCGTTTTATAGTACTCCAACCCTACAAGCTGGCGTGCTGTATGCAGCGGCCGTCGATGGTCTGCTCTACGCATTCGATGCAGCGACGGGGCGAACGCTCTGGCAAAGCAAGCTTGCAACGCCAGACGCCAAGCTCTGGTCGTCGCCTGCGGTCGCCGATGGGCTGGTGCTGATCGGGCTGGCCTCGCCGCTCAATGAACACCCAAAGATTGCCGGTCAACTGGAGGCATTCGATATCCACACAGGAACGCTGCGCTGGCGAGCGTGGACGTTGGGCAACGATACGCCCGGCGGCGGGATCTGGAGTTCGCCTGCGGTTGATCTGGTTCACAGCGTCGTCTATGTCGCGACCGGCGACCCAGACGACGGCGTTCAGGCCTTCGCGCTGTCATCCGGGCGGCTGCTCTGGCACTGGCGCTCGGTCGTACGCGACATATCAGATACCGATATCGGCGCTGGACCGGTACTCTATAGCGATCAGCAGGGAAAGACGCGCGTTGCAGTCGGCGGAAAGGATGGCTTCCTCGTCAGTCTGGATGCGCAGTCCGGCCAGGTAATCTGGCGCAGCCAGATCGGCAACCAGATATACAGCTCGCCCGCGTTTGCGCAAGGCACACTCTACGCGGTCGGAACGCTCATCCGACACGCGGTCGAAGTGCTAGTAAACGCCCAGACCGGCATGCCCGGCTGGCACTATCCGATCCCAGCCATCGTCTACGCCTCGCCTACCCTCGCCGGGCAGACCCTGTACCTCACGATCGGCGACGCCTTTGGTCCAGGAGACGGTGGGATCGAGGTGCTAAACGCGCAGAATGGACAACGCGTACAGTTTGTCGATCTCCACAGTACAAGTAGCTCTTCGCCGGCAGTCCTGGCGAACTGGCTCTTTGTGGGGGCGCAGAACGGCAATCTCTACACGTTTACGCGTACATAAATACGCTACCGATGGTGATTTATACGTGAGATTGCACCAGAGGTGTGCGATCTTGTAGAGTAAAGCGGGATACCTGAAGAGGTGTTATTTCGTACTTTTGCCAGACCAGAAAGGAACGTGGTGGATACAGGACTACGCAACCAGGTCGCCCCGATCACAGGGGCGACCGCAGGATAGGTAAGGCCATCTCGCAAGCACTGGCGGCTGAAGGCTGTCACCTGGCGCTGATTGCCCGCAATCGGCGTTTCGACCAGTGATGTCTATCGTCACCTGTCACCCGTCGCCTATACAGATGGCACGAACAGCCAGACAATCTGCCAGGAGATCACCGATCGTGAAGATTGTTCGCTCAACTCTATGAATAACTGCCTGGAACAGGGCATGCTTCAGCACTACCCACAGGTGGCCAGAGCGCGAACCGGCTTCTTTGCCGCAGGCGCTTCTTTTGTGCGCCTCTCCAGGAGTGGTCCAACCCTCTTTGCTCCCTTCGCCAGCCTGACCCCAGCAAACACGGCCCAACACCATCTGGCAACGCTTGGACACAAGGTCTATCTCACCAGCGCACATCCAGTCGTACCAGTGACACCCTATTCGTAAAATGCACACACCTGCGCCAAACCAATGTTCAGATAGAAACGACCCATAGCAATTATGCATACGGGTCGTTTGTCTGTTTTCTCCTTCCTGCTAAGAAGCGTTGCGTCCACCATCCACGTGCAGGGTCGTGCCATGCACAAAGCTTGCTCGATCACTGGCTAGATATAAGGACAGCGCTGTATTGGTGGTTGTCCGCTTGGGTCGCTGGCCAGTGAGCTGGCAGATCAGGATGAGCCGGCCCGACTGGCTCTCGTCTCCTCTTTTGATCGCTGGGAGAGCTATCTACGCGAGGGATTAACACGCATGCAGGAGCGAGGAGAGATACGCAAGGACGCCGACCCGGCAGTCCTTGCGGTTGCCATGATGACCAGTCTACAGGGTGGTTTTCTCTTGACTCAGACGCGTAAGACGACGCAGCCATTACAGGTCGCGCTTCAGGTGGCATACGCCTATGTTCGCTCTTTCGCCTCGTGAGCATCCTGGAGCAGGCGTCGGCTGGTACGATCGTGGTCTATCCTCCCGCGTTTCCCTATAAAAAGTACGACGATGTGGTCCGTTGTACTTTTTATAGAGCATGAACGGCGGGCGACAAGCGGCCGCTATCTGGTCCTTCTGGCGGGTGCGCAGTGCTGCTTCTCAGAGCGCATCAGGTGCAACTCCTCTGAAGCTTTTATACCTGAAAATATTTCTTGCACTCTTATCCCCCCAGGCGTTAATTTCTCGTATCCAATCGTCTGGTGGAAGAGTACTTGAGGACCCTATACCTCTTTTTCGCTTTGCCTTCGCACTCGCTTCGCACTGGATCGATAAAGCAGAGTTAGCATGTGTCGCGAGCAACACGCAGAAGCCACGCAAGGTCATTCGCAGATCTTAAAACTGATG
>DAOTTJ010000239.1:0-23055 GCA_034437695.1 Ktedonobacteraceae bacterium | reverse complement strand
GCTCCAGGGGATCGAGTCGTGTGGTCAATTTCTCAGGACTTCAGGATGGCACTTATTTTGCTGCGAAAGGAGCATCGCGATGCATTGTATTCAATTTGCTAGTTTCCTTTTAGCTACCCCTGGCTCTTCCCCTGTCCTGGATTTTGAAAATGAAGACGGCATTATTCCGATCTGGTAGTGTTTATGAAGTGCGAGTGCGCTTGCACAATATGGGTGAGAGAGACGTTTGTTGGCTTTTCTGCCAAGTGTGTACAGAGGGTCGGTGGAAAAACACAAAGATCATTTCAATGCTGGAAGCGTAAAACTTCTGTCGTATTGTCAGGAAGAAGAGAGGTATCCTTAATGAAGTTTTTACACATAGCCGATCAAGAATGGAGCAGCCTGAAGCAGGCCCTAGAAGCAGGAAATAACCAGCCAGGGGCGTTTTTGGTGTGTGGGCCATCGGAGCAGCTCGCGCAAGACGCGCAATCTGTGGTGGAACGCGCCTCGCAACTGAACGCCTCTCTCACCTACTTCCATTGTTGTAGCGGCGACTTTCACGTCCCCAGTTATGTGCCTTTTGTACGCGGGCGCATCGAGTCCGAACCTGTGGACGCGGCTCATCTGCTCGTCATGCGTTTCAACCTGGGCTTATCGCCAGCCCAGCATATGGCGACCGAGACGGTGAGCAAGCTGGAGCAGGCGGCGTATCGCGCAAAGACGCCGGGACGTGCGGTCATCGTCGAGTGTCTGATGCCGCTGACGCCGAACGACCTCGGGTTTGTCGAGCTACTTTTGCAGTCAGAACTGGCGCGGCATAGTTCGGTTGTGGTCTTTGCTCACGAGCAAAGTGGTGATCCTACCTATACGCAGTGGGTGCAGGAACAGAGCGCGGCAGCCGCCGATCTCCTGGCGATGCTCTATCTGTGTGGGGGACGCGTACGTACTTCCGAGTGGTTCAGACTCGTAGAGTATACGCAATTGGCCGACGATTGCTGGACCGACCTCGTGGCTACGCGTCAGTTTGGCTCTGAGACTCTGATCTGTTATGCCAGCCGCGAAGTCGCCGAGGCTGCGGACGAGATCTTTCGACGTATGGATCAGGCACAAAAGGGCGAACTGGCCCGTAAGGTTCTGCGCACGCTGGCCTTCACCAGTGGCTATCCGCTGCTGGAGATCGCGGCGGAAACCGGCGACTTGCATCATATGCTGCTCAACTACTCGTCACACCTGCTCGACACCGCTCTCCTGGAGCCGGAAGGGCTGGCGAAATATTACAGTCGCCTGCAATCGATTGCCCAGACGACTGGTCACTACGCGCTGACCGATGTGGCGAGGATGAGCTATTTCCTCTCGCTGCTGTACATCGATAAAAGTCACGCTGTACAGATCTACGATACCCTGCAAGGGGCCTTGCCAGATACCATCGACAAGAAGACCGAAAATCTCTTCTGGAACTTCCTGGGGCAGAATCTCGCCCTGCTCAATCAGCCGACCGCGTGGCAGTATGCCACGCACTGTTTCAAATTGAGCTACCTGAGTCTGGATCGAGCCGAGAATGTCAGCCCAGAAGAGAGACGCTTGAGCATCGCAACCAACGCCAACGGCGAGGCCCTTCTGGCCTATAAGCAGAAGCAGGGTAAGAAAGCGCACTGGCTTGTTGAATGCGCCCTGAACGAATTGAGCGATCTCTCTGCGACGCTCTACTATCAGGCTCACATTCGCACAAATCTGGGGGATGTCCTGTTAAAAACCATCGGCAATGTCGATGACGCGATCGCTCAGTATGAGCAGGCCATGGGCCTTATGACGCGTGCGTCCAGAAATCTGACTCGCCAGGTTGGACCCAGGAAGGTGCGTATGTTCAGGCATCGATCGGCGCTCAAGCTTGGCTATGCGCTGATCCGGGCGAAGCGCGTTGACGAGGCGATCCTTGTTTTAAAGAACCTGCTGGCATACCTGAGTCAGCCTTCAATCAAAGACGGAGCGATGGGGGCGATGGCTCTGCTCAAGACCCGCGAGGCGCTGGCCAGTGCTTACCTGGAACGGGGAGATCAACGGCGAGCGGTGGCGTGTTATTGGAGCATCCTGCGCAACTCCGACTGGCTTGAGCCAGCGATGTTGAGCGAGGCGGCTGAGAAGATTCGCTGCTATCGACCCGATATCGACGAAAGCCGCAGGCGTCGTATCAACCGCGTGATCTCTCTGCGCGAGGCCCATCTGGCCGATGTTAAAAAAGCCCAGCAACTCCTGACGTGCGCGTCTCTCGGCCAGTTCGGCGCAGTGACGCGTACAGACCAGCCGGTCTTCGAGAAAGGCATCGAACGCGCCTTTACCTAGAAGATCCGACCAGAAACCAGGCATGACCGGGCCAGCGTACGGCTCGTTCATTCACTCTATGCAGCAGAGGTAGTATCCAGTGCAAAATAACAGAAGCGGCCAGCAGCTTGGCAACTATCGATTAACACGCCTCCTGGGACGGGGAGGACACGCCGAGGTCTATCTGGGCGAACACGTCTATCTGGGTACGGAAGCTGCGATCAAGGTGATGCAAACGCGCCTGGCATCTCAGGACCTTGATCGGTTTCGTCTGGAAGCACGGATTATCGCTCGCCTGGAGCACCCGCATATTGTGCGTATCATGGATTTTGGCGTCACCGATGAAACCCCCTTTCTGGTCATGAGTCACGCGCCTTATGGGAGCTTGCGTCATCTGCACCCCAAAGGCACGCGTCTCCCGCTTGAGGCCGTCGTAAGCTATGTGCGCCAGCTTGCCTCTGCTTTGCACTATGCTCACACAGAGCACAAGCTAATCCACCGCGATATCAAGCCCGATAATCTGCTGGTTGGCAAGTCGCGCGAGTTGATGCTCTGCGATTTTGGCATCGCGGTCGTCGAGGAAAACTCGCGTGTCCATCATATGCGCGACCTGGCTGGCACGATCGCTTATATGGCACCGGAACAGATGGCCGGTCACCCACGCCCGGCGTCGGATCAATACGCCTTTGCGATTATGATCTACGAATGGCTCAGTGGCGAGCGACCCTTCGACGGCTCGATAGTTGAAATCTCTACGCAACACCAACTCCGTCCTCCCCCTCCACTGGGCGCAAAAGTACCAGAGCTGCCGATGGAGGTTGAGCAGGTTATTTTGAAGGCGCTGGCCAAAAACCATCGACAACGCTTTCCCGATATCCAGGCCTTCGCAATCGCGCTAGAACAGGCCGCCACGCGCCAGAATGTGGTGGAGATTACGATTCCACCAGACGAGCCGGGTCCGCTGGCCGCCGAAGCCGAAGCCGAAGCCGAAGCCGAAGCCGAAGCCGACAGATATCGCGCCTCGGTCCTGTATAACTTGCCTGAGCAACCCGCCATGCTGGTTGGACGCGAACAGGAGATCTCCACGGTCAGCGAGCTTCTGCGTAGACCCGATGTGCGCCTCGTTACCCTGACGGGTCCAGGAGGGGTGGGCAAGACCCGGCTCAGTATCCATATTGGAGCCGGATTGGTTAATTCCTTTGCAGATGGCGTGTTTCAGATCTCGCTCTCTCCGATTACTGACCCCGCGCAGATCGTCTCGACGATTGCAGCCGAACTGGGTGTGGGTAAGGCGAGTAATCAGTCACAACTCTTGCTGCTCCAGGCCGCGCTCAGAGAGAAAGAGTTTCTACTCATTTTGGACAACTTTGAGCATGTGATCGACGTGGCCCCGCTGGTGGTCGATCTGCTCTCCGCGTGTCCGAAGCTGAAAATTCTGGTGACGAGCCGGGTTATGCTGCACGTGCGGGGCGAGCATGAGTTTTCCGTGCCTCCGCTCTCCATTCCCGATCCGCGACTGCTGCCCGACCTGGAGACGCTGGCGCGGTGTGAGGCTGTGGCTCTGTTTATTCAACGTGCGCGAGAGGTAAAGCTGAATTTTCAGTTGACGCCAACCAATGCTTCGGCGGTGGCGGCGATCTGCGCCCGCCTGGATGGTCTGCCCCTGGCGATCGAACTGGCCGCCGCCCGCTGCAAATATTTCCCCCCTGGTACTCTGCTCTCACGCCTGGAACAGGGCTTGATCGTCCTGGGTGGAGGCGCACGCGACCTGCCGTTGCGCCAGCAGACCCTACACAATACGCTGGCCTGGAGCTACAATCTGTTGGAGCCTGAGGAGCAGCAGCTTTTCCGGCGTCTCGCTGTATGTGTTGACGGTTGCGCGATCGAAACGGCGGAAGTCGTAGGCACGGCCACCAGCTCGCTGACCGGCGATATTCTGGAGATGCTCACCTCGTTGGTCGATAAAAGTCTGCTGCGCCAGTCAGAGGACGCCGAGGGAGAGGTGCGCTTTCGTATGCTCCACGTCCTGCGCGAGTTTGGCCTGGAACGCCTGGTCGAGGCCGGAGAAACCCAGGGGACGTGCGCCGCGCATGCACAATCCTATCTGACGCTGGCCGAAGAGGCCGAGGCCTATCTTTCAGGAACCGATCAGGGCCGCTGGCTCGATCGCCTGGAACAGGAGCACGAGAACCTGCGTGCCGCGCTTGACTGGTTGCTCAAACAGACCGAGACGGCGAGCGGACCCGAGAAGATCGCGTATGCCGAGCTGTCGCTGCGCTTCTGTGCAGCACTCTACTGGTTCTGGTACATCCGTGGGTATATCCGCGAGGGGCGGGCTTTTCTGGAACGCGCTCTGGCCAATGGCGAAGGGACGACCGTTCTGGTGAGAGCCAGAGCGTATGCTGCGGCAGGAGAACTGGCCTTCGCCCAGGACGAACTGGAGCGGGCCGAGGCCCTGAGCTTCCAGAGTTCGGCCTTCTTCCAGGAGATAGGCGACAAAAAAGGTGTCGCGTCCGTGCTTGATCTGTTGGGGGGCATTGCCTGGGCGCGGAACGAATACTCCCTCTCGCGTTTGCGCTATGAAGAAGCAATCGACCTCTTCCAGCAGGTCGGCAACCAATGGGGTCGAGGACGCTGCATTCAGGTCGTCGCTCGCGTCTGTAGCGCTCAAGGCGAGTACGCGCAGGCGTGTTCGCTGCTTGAGGAGAGTCTGGCGATCTACCAGGAACTCGGCGATAAAAAGCGCATCAGTTGGGGACAACTGCTCCTGGCCCGCGTTCTGTTTGTCTCGGCGAGCAATCCTGCACGGGCGTGTATCCTGGCCGAAGAAAGCGTCGCGCTCTGTCGGGAACTGGGAGATAAGCCAGGGCTGGCGTACGTCCTCAGTCCCCTGGGCGAGATCCTCGCCCACCTCAAGCGAGGTGCGCAGGCGCGACTCCACTCGCAGGAGAGCGTGAGCATCTTCAAAAAATTGGGCGACAAGTCTGGGGTTGCAGAAGCCCTGCTTAGCCTCGCACGAGTCGCGGCCTCACAAAATGACCTGGTGGTAGCGCGAGCCAGCTACGGAGAGAGTCTGGCTACGCTCAAAATCATCGGCAATCGCGAGCTGCTTACCTATTGCCTGGATGGACTTGGCGAAGTCCTGGCGGTCCAGAACGAAACCCACAACGCGGCGATCCTCTGGGGCGCAGCCGAGGCGTTACGCGAGACGATTGGCGTGCTCATTCCGCCTATCTATCAAGCTTCTTACGAGAACGCCAGAACCCTGGCTCGCAAGCAAGAGGGAGAAGAAGCCTTTCTTGCCGCCTGGCAGCAGGGTCGAGCAATGCCGCTGGAGAACATCAACAGTCAGGGAATTGTCTGATATGAGCAAGATACCAGCGATATGTATTGTAACTTGCTCATATATGTAGAAATGGTAGAAATACATTCGTGAACTGGCAGACCTATACGTCTGATTACTCGCCTCCATCCACGCTCAGCCAGACGCGCATCTCTCCTGGTTCGCGTTGATCCCAGGCATAGTAGGGAATGGCTGTCAGGCTATAAGGCTCAGTCGTGGGAGGAGTTGTGCGATAGAGCGTCGTATCCCAATCGGATATCTCTAGCACCGATCCGGTTCCATTCACTATATTTATTCCATCCAATATATCGGGAGCAAAGACTTTCTCAAATCTTGTATGCTTGTGTAGCATAATCCGGTGAAGTGGAAGTGGATTATCGCACGTTTCCAGACAGTAGACTAAGGGACCACAGCGCAGGGCGACCTTCCCGGCGTTCTCACGCATGGCCGGATGAGGATAGACGCTCTCGACTGGCATCGCCAGATCAAGGATAACCGTCTCGCCAGCAGTCCATGTGCGCTTGATGGCTGCATAACCTTTGTGTAGTTCCAGTGGAATGTTCTGACCTCCTAGCGTGAGGCGAGCCTGTTTGCACCAACCGGGAATGCGCAGATAAAGGGTGAACGTTGTCGGTTCGTCAACCTCAATGCCGAGTTGTATGCTTCCTTCCCAGGGATAATTTGTCTGCTGATAAACTCTCACCTGGTTTTCCCCCACCTTCAATGTACTGGTGGCCTGGGCGTACAGATGCACCAGGAGTGCATCTTCAGTGACGCTATAAAGATAACTGCCTAGCGAAAGAAGCAGCCGTGCAATGTTGGGTGGACAGCAGGCACATTTAAACCAGGGTTTACGATGATGATGCCCCTGGCTTTCCAGAGGATTGACATAGAAAAAGGCTTTGCCATCCTGCGAGACGCCGCTCAGGACCCCGTTATAGAGAGCCTGCTCCAGTACATCTGTATAGCGACGGTCTGCGTCAAGGAGCAATAAACGATGACTCCACATCACCAGACCAATCGCCGCACATGTTTCGGCATAGGCAGAGGAGTTTGGCAGATCGTAGTCGGCAGTAAATCCCTCGTTGCCTGCGGAGGACCCCAGGCCGCCAGTGATGTAGAGGCGTCTGGCGTGGAGATGGTTCCAGATCTGCTCACCAGTTGTGCGCAGACTCTCATCGTCGCGTTCGTGTGCTACATCGGCAACGGCACTAAAAAGATACATTGCTCGTACCGCATGTCCGACAATCTCGTGTTGTTCGCGCACTGGAATATGGGATTGATTATACTCATAGGTTCTGGCCCAGAATGCCGAGGGCGATTCTCCGCGTGCCTCAGCCTCCAGGTCAAAGTAATGAGGCTGTTGACCTCGTTCCTCAATAAAGTACTGGCAGAGCCGCAGGTAGCGTGCTTCCCCGGTTAAACGATAGAGTTTCACAAGCGCCAGTTCGATCTCTTCGTGTCCACTATAGCCGCGCCGTTTCCCATTCTCAACACCAAAGGTTGCATCAATATAGTCGGCATAGCGACAGACCGCGTCCAACAGTATGCGCTTCCCGGTTGCCTGGAAATGTGCTACCGCCGCTTCTATCAGATGGCCTGCGCAATAGAGTTCATGATAATCGCGCAGATTCGTCCAACGCAGCTCTGGTTCAACCTGGGTAAACCAGAGATTGAGGTAGCCGTCAGACTGTTGCAGGGTCAGAAGAAAAGCAATCGTCTCATCAACCAGCTTCTCAAGATTAGCGTCAGGATCGGTGGCCAGGCTATAACTTGCAGCTTCAATCCACTTGGCAATATCTGATTCCCAGAACAGATAGGGGATCGGATGCATACCTGCTTGCCAGCTTTCACGAAAAGCTGTGAAATGCCCGTCCTGGCGCATTTGTTGATAGATCGCAAACAACGTCTCTTTTTGTAGAACGCGTAAACGCGAGGCCCAAAAGCCATCTTGAAAGCGTGTCATAGTATGCGCAACGGCAGAGGAGCGCAGTGGCTGCGGCATATCTCCTTGAGCCTGGTTTGGCGTTGATGAGGTCATTGATAATCCTTTCCTGAGAAGCATCTCCTTCGAAGCTGAAACGTACCTGGGCCAACAGTGTCTCTAGTAGTTTGTCCAACTTCGTTGGAAAGGTGCGCCGCCTGCGGTGGCGAGAGGGAAGGAGAGAAGGTGGGGCGTAGCCCCACACCCCAGGCAAAGGGCAGTTGCCCTCTGCACTCCCACTCCAAATACCTTGCGTTTGAACTTTGACAGTCCACTAGATAGCGTGTGGACAAGGTCCCAGCGTCTCGATACTTCTCAACCTTTGACCGCACCAGCGGTCAAACCGGCAGTAATATAGCGCTGGAAAAGCACAAGCAAAATAGCCGCAGGAAGAGACGCCAGCGTTGCCAGCGCCATTGCGCCGTCCCAGCGATTATTAAATTGTCCAAGATATGTAAAGATACTCAACGAGATAGGTTCGATCGTATTATTGGTCATCAAGGTCAGGGCATAGGTGAAATCTCCCCAGGCAAAGATAAATGAAAAGAGGCCAGCCGTCACTACTCCGGGTGCGACTATCGGCAAGATGATGCGCAGGAAAGCCCCCCATTCGCCTGTTCCATCGATATAGGCTGCTTGTACCAGTTCTTCGGGGACAGAGAGAAAAAACGACCTCATAATCAGGACTGCAAAAGGAACAGCGTAGGTACTATCGGCCAGGATCAATCCGAGATAACTGTTTAGCAGGTGGAATTGATTGAAAATCAAAAACATGGGAGTGGTAAGTGCTACTGTTGGGATCATCTGCGTGAGTAAGAGCATAAAAATGATCCCGAGGGTCCACCGAAGACGAAAACATGCCAGTGCATAGGCTGCTGGCGTGGCAATCAGCAACGAAAACACGGCAGTTCCTATCGCAACGGTTAAACTGGTTGCCAGGTGTGGGAGTTGCGTCTGCCAGACATCAGTGTAGGCTGTAAAGGTAATCTGGTTGGGAACCAGCAAGGCTGGGACCTGAAAGATCTCCTGGGTGTTTTCGAATGAATTGATCACCATCCAGTACAGAGGGAACAGCATAATCGCCCCCAACACAAGAGCAATGATGGTCGATCCCCACTGAGTCAGGCGTTTCTGGAACAGGTTCATAGGGCAAAAACCTTTCAAGGGAAGCAGATGTGCATCTCGATCAGATCCACTTTGTGCTGCGGCGAGAGATCCAGAGATAGAACAGAGCCAGCGCCATCGAGATAAGCAGGATCATATTGGCTTGTGCGGCCCCCTGGCCGAAAGATTGCTGCGTAAAGGAGAGCACATACGACCAGGTAGCGAAGGTCTGTGTGACGTTGGCTGGTCCTCCCTGCGTAATCACGTAGATTAGATCGAAGACCTTCAGAGTATAGATTAAACCAAGCATGAGCACGATGCCAATCACTGGTTCGAGCATAGGAAGTGTGATATAGCGAAAACGTTGCCAGCGTTTTGCTCCATCAATGCCAGCCGCTTCATAGAGTTCCGGGCTAATACTTTGTAGACCGCTATAGAGAATGACCATATTAAAAGGAATCCCCAGCCAGATATTGGTCAGAATCAGCGCTGCCAGGGACCAACCAGGAGTGGTTAACCAGCCAAAGTGTGCAGGCAGGAGATGAAGGCTTGCTAACACCTGGTCGATCAGACCATTTGTCTCATTAAAGAGCCATTTCCAGATTGTGCCGGAGACAATCAGAGGTAAGAGCCAGGGCAGAAGAAACAATGTGCGTACAAAACTGCTTAAAGGAAAGCGGCGGTTGAAAAAGAGTGCCAGTCCCAATCCGATGAGAAACTGTGGCACGATGGATAGAAGCGTAAACAGCAAGGTATGCAGAGCAGTACCCTGGAAGGTCGGATCGTGGATGACCGCCAGATAATTGGCCAGTCCAACAAAAGGAGCAGTTCCTAGAATCAACGCCTGAAGATCATATTGTTGCAGGCTGATCTGTAGACTATAAAGGAGTGGATAGCCATAAAAGATCGCTATATAGAGCAGCAAAGGGATGATAAATGTCAGTCTCACCAGTCGGATACGCCGCCGATGGTGCGCTTGAGGTATCGTACGCGTTGGAGCCAGACTATTGGCAAACACAGGCAGTTTGAGCGACACAATTCTGCATCCTTTCCAGCCAGGCAGCAGACGAGTTTGCCTATAAACAACACTCGTCTGCTGCCTCATCGATAGCTTACTGAAGAATACTCGTAATTTGTTGTTGCGCCTGGGTCAGAGCAGCTTGCGGCGAAAGGGTCCCTGCAAGTGCGGCCTGCTCTGCTGTCCAGATTGCCTCTGAAACCTTAGGGTACTTTTCGCCCAATTGCGCGGTACGAGCGCGGGCTGTATCAAGCTCTCCAGCAAAGATCTGAAGTTCGGGATGATTCTGCAACAAGGTGGACGCTGCGCTTTTGAGGGCAGGGATATATCCGAATGCTCCATCTAGTTTGAGTAACTGCGCCGGTTGTTGTAGCCAATTGACCAGATCCCAGGTGGCTTTGACGGTTGCTGTGTCCTGACTGGCCGGGATCGTCCATGCTTCACCACCCAGCGGACTGACAGGTTTAGCGCCTGTCTGAGGCACAGGCAAAGCTACAACACCAAAATCGGTTCCGTACTTCATGTTATATTGCTGTTGTAGGACGGGAATCTCCCAGGGACCATTCTCCATGATCGCGGCGTGGCCTTCGCCAAATTGTGTGGCTACATCGGGCTGGCTCCATGTGAGCGCAGCTTTGGATGCATATCCTTTCTGGACCAGGTCGGTTAGCAATTGCAGCGCCTCAACTCCCTGGGTCGAGTCGACTTTCGCAAGATCTCCCTGATTTCCCCATAGATACGGTTCAAATTGGAAGGTGGCTTGTTCATCAGAGGGAGCTGAGAAGGCAAAGCCATAGGTATTGCCTTGCGTCAAGGCTTTGGCGTCGGTCAGTAGCTCGCTCCAGGTCGTCGGAGGCTTCAGACCAGCGTTGGTAAACAGTTTCATATCGTAGAACAGAGCCAGATCATTGCTGCCAACCGGGAAAGAATAGGTCTGGTTTTTGTACTTCATGGTTGAAGCAGGGCCAGCATAATAATCTGCGGCGTTGAACGTTCCTTGCATAAAAGAATCCAATGAGGTGAGCGCACCCGTCGCCGCAAAGGGTGCAACATCAGGGTTATCAAGGGCTAACAGATTGGGCAGGGTATGGGATGCTGCCTCTTGATCGGCTTTTGGCAACAGATTGGCAAATGGGACGGCTGTCCGCTGGATCACGATAGTGGGATGAAGCTGCTCATAGCTCTTAAACAGTTGCTCTAGCACTACGCTTTGTGAAGCGATGCTCCAGTAGTCCATCTCTGTAATGGTGATTTTTCCATTGCCGGTGCCGGGGGATGCCGAGCCTCCACAGGCTGAAATAATGCTAAGGAGCGCAAGGAGGGTACACGCGATTAAAATATATCTGGAAGGACGCTTGTTCTGCGCCTGCCAGATTTCTTGATAATGAGGCTGTTGCTGCATTGCTGCACCTCTTTCTGTTCTCTTTCTAAGAACACTTAAACGTCTCTTGCTCAACAGATCGAGCCATATTCACACTTGACAATCAATCTTGACCCTGTAAAAAGATACGTTAGTCCTGATGTCCATTCGTCAGGACTGCTCGTCCGAGAAATAAGCTCGTGCTCTGTCAAGCTTCCTCTGATGGGTCGCCGCAGGCGGCGCACCTTTCTAACGAAGTTTGACAGACTACTAGTGATGACTCGTGGCGATTTTTGCAAAGACCTCCCTCTCCTTTCCTATAGAAAAGGGGAGTCCAAGGAGGAAATGGTTCGTCCGAGATCTTTTATCTATCTGAATTATTTAATGCAGGAAGGGCTGCACTAGATTCCCGCACAATCAATGAACACGGGAGCCGTATGATGCCCGAGAGAATTTTCCCCGCTAGTAGGTCGAGCATGGATTGTCCAACATATTGTCCGATAGCTTGAAGATTCATATCAACAGTTGTAAGTGCGGGACGTGTCGCAACAGCTATCGGCTCCCAGTTATCAAAGCCAACAACTGCTATATCATCTGGAACACGAACGCCCAATTCATGGAACGCCGTGACTGCTCCCCGCGCCAACTGGTCGCTCCCGCAAAAGAGTGCGTCGATGGTGCGATCTTGCTTCAAAAGATACTGAGCTGCGGTATATCCCCAACTTTCTTGCCAGGGTCCTGATAAAACATGTTCTTCAGAAAAAGGAATAGCACGTTCTGTCAGCACTTGACGCATCGCACCCTCGCGCAAACGTACAGCCTCGAAATAACCAGGACCAGTGATATGTGCAAAATGCCGCCGACCAAGCCCTATCAGATGCTCAACTGCCAGGCGCGATCCCTGTGCATCATCCGGTAAAACGCAGAGCGCCTGGGGGTCGGTTATCTGTGTATGGGCATAAATAACAGGCAAACGCGTTGTACCTAGGCTAACTGGAGAACGCAAATCTTCTCTTCGCGCTGAGATAATCAGACCATCAACCTGACGCTGTAAGAGCATTTTGAGATGCGTCTGTTCGCGCTCTGGATCTCCTGTTGTGCAAAGCACTGCTGAGATAGCATGAGTGCTAAAAACCTCTTCTATACCTATGAATAACGGCAAACTAAAACGACCATAGATATCTGTGGTCAGCACACCAACCATCGCTTGTTGTTCTATAGGTAGATTCTGCGATAGATCGCGAAAACGAAAACCCAGTCGACGAGCCTCGTTACGTATCCGCTCTCGTGTCTCTAGGCTCAATTTGCCTTTCCCATTAATCGCTTTCGATGCCGTCCCAAGTGTAACGCCTGCTGCTTGCGCAACATCCTGTAGCGTCACATTTTTAGTAAATGGCAGCGCGGAATAGATAAGTTCCTCTTGCTTCTCCGTTGTGCGTTGATCTGGTTCTTCATACATAGACATTTTAGAGGAAACTTTCCTTCTAGCTAAGAAAATCTTTACTGCGAGTAAGTATACATTAGCTATTTTCAAAATACAAGGTTTTTTATGGTATAATTACAACGTGCGATGGCCATATTTCTTACAACAAGGAAAACTTTCCTTATCTTTAAGAAGACAGTTAAGGAAGGATGCCTCCTGGAATATGTAAGAATTACATACAATCTACGGATTAGTTCATCAATGGATTGGAACTCGTAGAGGCCGGTAACCGACGTTTATACTTTCTCAATTAGTGGAAAGGATTACACTCAATGCAGAAAAAAACCGTCTTGTCTGCCCTTTTCATCGTCACATTACTGCTTGCTGTTATCAGCCTGCCCCCTTCATCGGTCAAAGCGGCTGGTCCGACGTTGATAGTCAACGCCAATCAAGTACTGCGTTCCGTCACCCATGTAGCCTCTGGTGGCTTGTACGGGTTAGGCTCGGACTCGACCCCTCCCGATAGTTTGGTCACGCCTCTTCATCCCAAGGTGTTTGTGCAGATGGCTCCTGGTGGTCACCAACTTCCTAATGGAGCAACTACACCAGGAGGAGATGCCCTGGTGGTCGCACCTAAAGCCGCTCGTGCGGGTGCGAAGGTGACGATTCGTATGCCCGACTATTATCCCAATTTTCCCTATCAATGGGTGAGTTGGTCCAACTGGCTCAGTGTGGTCGATGCACAGATTGCCGCTCGTAAGGCAGCGACCAGCGTGACCAATATCGAGGCCTGGGAATTGTGGAACGAACCCGATTGGACCTGGAATACCTCCAGTGCTGGTTCGTTCAACGCGGGGTGGGTGCGTACCTACCAGGAGGTGCGCTCAAAAGATGCAACGACCCCCATCCAGGGTCCCAGTATCTCTTACTATAATGGGACCACGATGAATTCGTTTCTTACCTATGCCAAAGCAAACAATGCCCTGCCAACTATCATTAGCTGGCATGAATTAGGTGGCCAGGGAGGTATCGCCGCCGATATTAGTGCCTATCGCACCCTTGAAAAGAGCCTGGGCATTGGACCGCTACCGATCGCCATTGAGGAATATGCCGAAACCAGCGAGGTCGGCATTCCTGGTTCACTGGTCGGTTATATCGCGAAGTTCGAGCGCGGAGGCGTTGATAAGGCCGAGCTGGCTTTCTGGAACGCATATGGAACTCTCGATGATATGGTAGTCAATGGCAATCAACCCAACGGTGCCTGGTGGCTCTACAATTGGTATGGAGCTATGACAGGCAACATGCTGGTCACT
Organism: Ktedonobacteraceae bacterium; assembly: GCA_034437695.1. GTDB lineage: Bacteria > Chloroflexota > Ktedonobacteria > Ktedonobacterales > Ktedonobacteraceae > Paraktedonobacter. Next base: position 9,212 of record DAOTTJ010000239.1, on the reverse strand, counting down.
ACTCCGCCAGCTCAGACTGGGTTGGATGGTGCCGCCTCGGTGACGAGTGCAGGCAATCAGGTGAGTGTCATCTTTGGTGGCGGCAGCGGCACCAATGCGGTCACTATCAATGGTCTCAACTCACTTGCAGCCTTTGGTGCCAGCGCCACTGTGACGCTGGAATACGTAAATTCCGCCGGGCGCACGACAGCCGTTTCGGGAACCAGTGTGCTCTCCGTTACTAACTACACTATCAGCAATGGCTCGATCACGGTGCCTATCACCAATATGAATAGTACTGGTGCCTACCATTTATTAATCACTCCTAACGGTGGAACGACCCCAACGCCGACTCCCACATACGGGACGACCCCAACTCCGACTCCCACACACGGGACGACGCCGACTCCCACTTCTACAAGTGTGACAGGCTTTAGTTGTAGTGTTCACTATGCCATTACAAGCCAGTGGCAGGGTGGCTTTGGCGCGGCCTTGACCATTACGAATACAGGTTCGACAACTATCAACGGCTGGAATTTGACCTTCTCCTTCGCGAATGGACAGGCTATTACACAAGGTTGGAACGGTGCCTTTACGCAGAGTGGCAGCTCTGTCACGATTACCAACATTTCGTATAATGCCTCGATACCTCCTGGAACTGTCATGAGTAGCCCCCCCGGCTTTAATGGCTCCTGGAGTGGAACCAACGCGGTCCCCACTGCTTTTCAACTCAATGGGATAGGCTGTAGCGTTGTTTGATCCTTTGCCGACATCCACGTGTAAGAGCGGTGTCGCTTGGCAACTCGACTAAGCCGGACAGCGTTGCTGAAAGGTATCTCTTTCTTTTTCCATGTAGACCTGAGTTTATCTCTCAGGTCTACATGGATGCGCACGCTTGTACCCGGCGATAATCAAGAACAGAACCGCTCTTGGGGAGAAGAGTGAGGCTCAGATAGACGACGCTCTGCGACCTTCGGACAGGGACAACGAGGCTGCAAGCGGCTACGATTTCACCGCCCTGGATCGGTTGATGCCTCACCCGGTGTATGGTCGGATGTATTGGGTGTGTCTGCTTAACCCCAGCGACGAGACGCTTGAAACGGACGTGCGGCCACTACTTAACGAGGCATATGAATTGGCCGTGGGCAAGTACAAACGACGGGCAACCCACAGCTAAACTCCACAATATGCTGCAAGATCACACAGAGGCAAGATCCAACCTTCTTACAGGAACAGATAAGCAGGAAATGCTGCGACTTTTTCGCTCGGCCGTCGAACACGGCGTCACCTTGTTTTCTTTACCCCGGCTTCTGCTCCTTCACCAAATCTAGCTTCCTAGCGCGGCTGTTGCCCTGGCGTTGGTTTCCTCCGATTAGCATCTGGTACTAAAGTTCTGCCTCGCACGTGTTATATGGGTACATTCTCACGAAGAAATGTTATAATCGCAAAGCGTCGGCAGCCACGCCTGGCCACGCCTGACCGCTTTTGCACACACTAACCACCCTGAGATGAGAGCTACTCATACAACTGAATTTTCATTCACAAAAACCCGTTACACATTTAAAGTACCTTTACTCGTTGGAACATCCTAAAGGCTGTGTTTCCTTCTGAGGATTATCAGTTATCCAATGCTTGCACCACCCATCTGACCTGTAGAATACCTTTTTTATTGACAGACATCTCCTGACTGGTGTACAAAGATATTAATGCTTTTTCTCTCTGATTTCACCCTGTTGTTTAGAAAAGGACTCTTCAATGGCTTTCTTACGCTGGTTTCGGCGCACGAAACCCAAACCGCTCCCGCTTCCCTCGGACGGAGGTATCTATTTTACATCGCTCAACAGCAATCAGGTGACAAGAGTCCCCTATCTACTGGCTCACGATGGTGCTGAGCAGAATCGTCTGGAATTTCAGCATTTTTTTCTGAAAGGGATTTTACAGACGAATTACTTGGTTTCTTTAGACGCACCCACGGCTATCCTGGACGTTGGATCGGGTACGGGTCGCTGGGTGATAGAGATGGCGCAAGAGTTTCCACGTACACGTATCACAGGCATCGATATTGCGCCCATACCTGTGCATACTATGCCGAGTAATGCACAGTTTGTGCAGCAGGACATCCTCAAGGGTTTGCCCTTTCCTTCGGACAGCTTCGATTATGTCCATGCCCGTTTGCTGGTTGCAGCCATTCCTGTCACTGTGTGGCCCACGCTTTTGCGCGAATATATTCGTGTGACGCGGCCGGGTGGCTGGATTGAGCTTTTTGAGGGCGGAACTACCTTTCTCAATCAAGGTCCGCACACGCAGGAATTTTTGAGCTGGTGGGAACAGGTCAGCAAGAAGCGGGGCATCGATGCCTCGTTGATGGGACAACTGCCCGGCTTAATGCAAGATGCACAGTTACAAAATGTCCTGGGTCGCTTGCTCCACGTGCCGGTTGGCAAATGGGGGGGACGACCGGGCCAGATGCTTCTGACCAACCTGGTTTCAGGCTGGGGTGGCTTGCAGCCGGTTTTTGCCGAGCAGGCTTCGGTCAGTGCCGAGCGTTTTCAACAGACGTTTCAGGCACTTCCCCAGGAGTGGGAGACATATCAAAGTAGATATGAATACGTCAGTGCTATTGGTCAGGTGCCTGAGGCCCTGCCTTGACGGCAAGCAAGCCTGGTACTCCATCCGCGTAGCAGCGAGATAAAGCGAACCCGCCTCACAAGAGAGGCGGGTTCTTTGTTTGGTAGACCCTTCTTTGCGACCTTTACTATGTGTTATAGTATAGATCAATCTCTTGAGAGATTGATTGATAGTTTTATCAACAGATATTGCTTTTTTTACTCATATTTATAGAAAGGTGGGATACATATGCCTTTTTGTCGCTCTTGTGGAAACAGCGTGTCGGCCGAAAGTGCCTTTTGTGGAGTCTGTGGTCAATCGCTTGCTCTGCCAGTATCTACTACAGTGATCAGCAACACATTCCCGTCCGTTCCTGCGTCTGCGCAGACGCAGGTTTCTGAGCCAGCCAGGGAGTCAGAAGAGAAGCGTTCAGCACCCGTCGTGCCGCTGTTCCCTTTCTTGCAATCATCGGCACCGGGATACGTTCCGAGTGTAGCGGGGACTCCATCGCTCGGTCAGGTTCCAACGGTAGCGGGAACGCCGCCGCTCGGTCAGGTTCCAACGGTGTCAGGGACCCCACCGCTCAGCCAGCCTCCCGGCGTGTCTGGCCCATCGCCGTTCAGCCATGTTCCCAACATTTCCGGGCTACCGCAGGGCGGAGCCGCAGGCCCAACCTCGGCTTCGCAAGGCGTTGCCAATCCTCCCACGTCGTCTTATCCTCAACCAGGTCAGCAGCCCCGCGAGCCATCTCACCACGAACCCCCTCACCACCATCACGAGCCGGAGCATCACCATGAGCCGGAGCATCACCATGAGCCGAAACACCATAGAGGTGGACGTAGACACCCCGCCAACCACGCTGCTACGCATGGCGTATCAACTGGAGCCACTTCAGTGGGAACGACCGTTGGTGTGAGCCTGCTGCTCAAGATTGTTCTTATTCTCTTGCTTCTCGCGGGAGCCACTGTAGGAGCGATTAAAGCTGCGCCGTATATCTTACCGCACAACAAGATCGCCGGTACTCCGGTTGCTCACCAGAAGCTTCCCACCCCTACGCCTGTTCCCCTGCGTCCGAGTACGGTCAGCGAATTCTCTGAAGGATCGGGTTTTTATATTCCTGAGGAGATGGCTAGTGGTCCCGACGGCAATCTCTGGTTTAGCGAGATCGGTCTTGGCAATAGTGGGATTGGCAAGATTGGACGCGTGACGCCTGGGGGCAGCTTCACTCAGTTTGCTACCCCGGTCGCAAACACCTTCCTTGCCGGAATAACCAGCGGTCCCGATGGCAATCTCTGGATTACCGAATACGTTGAGACAAATACTGATACAGGTGCCGGGATTGGGAAGATCGCGCGAGTCACACCGGGCGGCGCATTTACAGAATTTACTCTTCCCACCGCGCAGAACCAGCTCTCGGATATAACGAGTGGTCCTGATGGTAATCTCTGGTTTACAGAAGCTGGCCATAGTGCAGTCGTGAATGGCAAGATCGGACGTATCACTCCACAAGGGGTCATTACCGAATTTACCGTGCCAACAATCAATGATACTCCTGGTCGTATAACGAGTGGCCCGGACGGCAATCTCTGGTTTACTGAGGCTGACAATAGCGGGAGCGCGGTTGGCAAGATCGGACGCATCACTCCGCAGGGAGTCATCACTGAGTTTGCTGTGCCGGTCGCCGTCGGCACTCCTAGAAGCATAGCGAGCGGTCCCGATGGCAATCTCTGGTTTACCACACCTGGTGGTAACGGGGCTGGCAAGATCGGACGCATCACTCCGCAGGGAGTCATCACTGCGTTCTCTATAGGTAATATTGCCCCATACGCTATCACGGCTGGGGCCGATGGCAATCTCTGGTTTACCTATGGCTATCACTTGATAGGATATATCACGACAAAGGGGAGTTTCAGTCCATTCGCCATCCCGCCGACCCAGGTTTTCATGGATAGCAATCCCGAACTGGACACGATCACCAGGGATAGGTCGGGCAATCTCTGGTTTTCGAATGTCGATCTTGGCAAGATTGGGCGCATCTCTTTTATAAAGTAACGCGCTCGTTCCTAGACGATGACCAGTCCCACGGTGAGTACATCCAGGCCAATCGCCAGGGTACTCTGTTGTGCCTGTTGTGCTTGCTATTGCTGGATTGCATCGTCAATTTTCTGCGCCAGCCTGGTCAGCGATTGCGCAGTAGTGTCCAGCGCAGTTGCTGACGGTTGCGTTCGCTGATGATAGATGTTCCAGGGCATGATAAAGTTCTGGCCCCCTGTCCTGCCCAGGCGTTGACTCCACTGACCAGAGCTTGGGCCGACCAGTCCAGGCGTTGCGCCTGCTGACGTAGCGCCTGAACTGTCGAGCTACATTGCTTCGCTCCCTGCTTGAGTTGCCCTGAGAGGTTTTCCAGGTTATCTCTGTCTGACATCCTTCTTCACTCCTGAAAGCATTCCATTGAGTAGCATTTTAGACAGAACAACTTTTTCAGCTATCAATAGATCACAACCAGGAATTTCTCAGAACGTTACAAAAGAAGCGCTCTCCGATCCTTTCATTGTGCAACTGGCAGGGATTGAGTACGCTTTACGTGGTGGAGGGCTTCTGCGCTGCGGCAATGGCTTCGCGTGCCACGGCCTGGAAGCGCTCTACATCGGTCGTGGGCTGCACCTGGACCAGCGTGCCTTTCTCGGAGATCCTGGTGTACTGCACTGCTTCGCCAAAGGCTGCTTGCAGGCGCTCGCGCACCTGGCCGATTGCTGCGTCACAGACCATCACGGTTTGCTCATCTTTAAAGGTACACATAGACGTTGTTGGTTCCTTTCTGTCTAGCTCAACTATCCTCGTTTGTCCTGACTCCAATCAGACGCGCCGAGTTCGCGATCACCGGGATCGACGAGAGTTCATGGAGTAAGGCACCAGTTACTGGCGAGAGAATGCCTGGGATGGCGAGTCCGACGGCAATCGCCAGGACACCCAGTGAAAAGATAAGGTTCTGGCGAATCGCTCGCATTGCTCGCCGCGAGAGATGCAACAGGTGTGGCAACTTTGAGAGATCGTCGGAGAGGAGCGCGATCTCCGCCGTCTCGATCGCCACGTCTGTGCCTGCCAGTCCCATAGCCACTCCCACATTAGCGGTGGCCAGCGCGGGTCCATCGTTGACGCCATCGCCGACGAAGGCTACCACGCAACCCTCGGTCTGCAATTGTTTGACAATCTCCACTTTCTGCGCGGGCAGCACCTCGGCGTGGACCTCGCCGATGCCGAGTTCGCCCGCAATCCGTGTGGCTGTTAGCTGGTTGTCGCCAGTAATCAGCACGGTACGGATACCGAGCTTCTTGAGACGCGTAATCACCTGACCAGCCTCTGGACGCAAGGTGTCTTCCAGCACAAGCATGCCAATCACCGCGGTTGCGCGTGCCACAAGGATCACCGTGCGTCCCGCCTCGGCCAGGTCTCTGGCCTGAGCCTGGATCTCGGCACTTACCTCGATGCCCTGCTCTCCCAGGAGCAAAGGACGCCCCAGGACGATCTCGTCGCCCTGGACACGCGCCTGGATACCCAGTCCGGGCAGTGCCGTGAAAGTATCTGGATCGGGTACCACAAGATTGCGCGAGGTTGCGGCCAGCACGATTGCCCGCCCGAGCGGATGCTCGCTGAACTTCTCTGCCGCTGCCGCCAGACGCAGCAGCTCTTCCTCGGCGATATCCCCAAGCGCCTGGATGGTTGTGAGTTTCGGCTGACCCGCGGTGAGCGTGCCGGTTTTGTCAAACGCGACGGTATTGACCCTGGCCAGCGCTTCAACCGTGGCTCCTTTTTTGACCAGACTTCCCCGCAGCGCAGCGTTACCTATCGAGGCCACCAGCGCGGTCGGTGTGGCCAGCACCATGACACACGGACAGAAGACTATCAGGATGGTAATCGCACGCAGGATATCACCGCTGCCCCACCAGACCAGTAAGCCGAGGATCAGGGCCGCAGGAGTGTAAAATTTGGCGTAACGATTGAGGATGCGCTCAATCGGCGCTTTCTGTTCCTGAGCCTCCCCAACCATCCGGCGAATCTGCCCAAGCGTGGTCTCTGCACCCACTTTCGTCGTCCGAATCTCCAGCGTTCCCAGCTCGTTGAGTGTCCCAGCGAAAACTGTGTCCCCACGCTGCTTCTCGACCGCCAGACTCTCGCCGGTAATCGCTGCCTGATTGATAGACGCCGTTCCTTGTAGTATCTCGCCATCGACTGGGATGCGCTCGCCCGAACGGATCAGGACGATATCGCCGCTCTTGACCGCCGACAGGGCGATGGTTAGATCCTGACCGGCGCGGCGTACCGTCACCTCGTCGGGCAGGAGTCTGGCGAGCGCGTCCAGGGCGTTGCCTGCGCGGGCTGAGACAAACTCTTCTAACATTCCCCCGACAAGCAGCAGGACAGCGACTACCGCCGCCGCCGAATACTGACCAATGATCAGCGCGGCAATCGTGGCAAACGAGACGGGGATATCAGCCGTAAAATCTTTCTCGCGAATGCCCTGAATGGCTTCCCACCAGATGAAGACCGAACCCGCCAGGGCCGACGCCAGGTAGAGCCAGGTGTGAGCGTGCGCTGGATTGACCAGTCCATCCGGCGTAACAATCACCGCAACGATTAAGAGCAGCAGGCTCGCCAGAGTAAAAAGCGTGCCTGGATCGAGCAAAAAGGCGCGATAGCGTCCGACAAAGCGTCCCCCACCTCGCACACAGGTTGCACAGGCTTTCTGCACGCGGGCCAGCGCAGTCGGCGATGGTGTAGATGTGACCATAAAAAAGACCTCCTGTAATTGCGCATCTGTTCAATAACTCAGATAGATAATGAAAAAAAAGCGCGACTGCGACCACCCTACGTTAAGGGTGGTCGGGGAGCGCCCGGCGTACATGATCAATATGGTAGTCTGCCTCGCGGAAGAGGGCTGAGACGTGGTGATCGTCCATTTCGTAGTAAATTACATTTCCCTCACGGCGTGTTTTGACCAGGCGTCGATCCCGTAAGAAACGTAGCTGGTGAGAAACTGCCGACTCAGAAACCTCGGTCAGCAGCGCCAGATCGCGCACGCAGAGCGCCTGAGTGAGAAGACCGTGTAGAATGCGTGCACGTGTAACATCAGCAAGCGCCTCAAATGTCTCTACCATCAGCCGCATATGTTCCTCTGAAAGGGCCGTAGCGCGAGCCGCGGCCAGAGCCTCCGGGTTAATCGCAGCCTGTGTCTGTTCCTTTGGCATTATACCTATCCTAACTACCTGCATACTTACTCATATGATACCAGAGAAAACAGGATTTGTCAAAGGTTTTTCTTAAAAGCCAGGGCTATCCAATGTTCGGCGTGTGGCCCCTCCCGTAAGCATGAAGGTAGCAGAGAGCACCTCTCTGCACTCCTGTTTTGCGCGTTTTGCCGGAGGCAAAACACGCAAAACAAAAGAAGAAGTGTATTGGGGACATCCCAGATTACCTGTCCCCCGGACAGGGTGCCGGCAAAGGGCTGCTGCCCTCTGCGCTCCCGCTTCACTTCATGCTTATGGTTCGGCGCGTGGTCCCTCCACGCCCGCAACCCGATGCCAAAACTCTAGTAGCGGGCAGAGGCTAGAGTACGCCCTCCCACACTATTCGTTCGGCTCCCTGAGGATCGTTCACGATGCTACAGGCCTCGTTGAAGAGCATCGTCTCGCGTTGGGTTGTCTCATAGGGGGACCAGGTTGGCAGGGCGGGTATGTTGGGGTCGCCCGTGCGTGCAAAGGCGATCCAGGCGAAGTGCATACAGGTCAGCCCTTGCGGCGGGTGTGTGCCAAGCAGTGCGCGGAACGTCGATGATCCCAGCTTGTTCCATACAAAGGGCAGTTCAAGGGCGTGGCACGAGTCAAATGTCGCGTCAGGGGAAGGCCAGTCAAAGCGGTACATCCAGACGCGTGCACCCTGTCGGACCTGTTGCTCGGCCAGGCGGATGGCGGGGATACGAAAGGCAAAGTCGGTGAATATATCTATACCAATATCGTACATCTCTGCCCCCGGCCTCGCCAGCGCGTAGGTACCAAAGATCTGCGGCGTTTTCTCGCCCAGCATCTGCTGAAAGCCGTTCGCGTTCACAGAGGACGCTGAGGCCTTTGATATAAAGAGCTTCATCTCCTCGCGATTGGTCCCGATGAGTATTGCAACCTCCCTGGCAGCTCCCCCTGCAATGGCCTGGATAGGAGGCACAGGAATATCCTTGCCATCGATCACGGGTCGGACCGCGCTCAGTGCATTGCCGGCGAGCAAGGTGCTCTGGGCTTCGATCAGCTTTTCGTAGGGCAGGTCGCGCAGTGAGGCAAGCTGGTCTGGTCCAATCTTCAGGATCTTGAGGAAATCTCTGGCGTATCTGGACGCAACCTCTGCGGTATGCACCGAGTGCGCGGCTCCGCTTTCGAGGATCGCTCGCTGGAAAAGACCCCTGGCCGCCGGCATGGCGAGTAGGGAGCCGATGCTCATTGCGCCTGCTGACTCGCCAAAGACTGTCACGTTGGTCGGATCTCCACCTAAGGCCGCGATATTTTCCTGTACCCAACGCAGCGCGGCTATCTGGTCCAACAGACCACAATTGCCCGACGAGGCATAGGTTTCGTCCCCTA
>DAOTTJ010000238.1:0-28445 GCA_034437695.1 Ktedonobacteraceae bacterium | reverse complement strand
GGGAAGCATTTACACGAATAGGTTTTTTTCTGAATAGCTTCGCGGTGGCGAAGCTACCACATCTCACCGCGCAGAATGGCGTTTGTTAAGCACACGTCTGCGCCTGACAAACGCCTTTCTGCACCTTCCCCTCTCTGGAGCGGTTCCGACCAAGAGTCTCGGGAAAGATGAGAAACCTCTTTTTCTCTTATTGCCCGTCGTCGCAGGCGGCCAGGGCAACGTTGCAACAGATCTGCGCATCCAGGCAGGGCTGTTTCATTCTCTACGTGGGGTCCCGCCCCCCTGAACAACCGATCGGTTTGCGAGCGTGGGGGCTACGGCCCCACGCTCGCAAACCGATCCCAAAACCCTGGGGGGGTTGCAAGCCAAAGGCTTGCGGAGAATGAAATAGCCCTGGCATCCAGGCAAGGCTGTTACAAAGTCGGGAATAAAACGGCAAGGCGAGGGTGCAGGGAGCGCAGCGTCCCTGCCGGCACCCTGTCTGGGGACAGGGAAGAGGGGTGTCCCAGAAAAACCTCTTTTTCCTCTTTTGCCCGCAGCCTGCGGCGGTGGGGCGACTTTGCAACAGCCCTGGGCATCCAGGGACCTCTACTTGACTAAGACCCTCTGGCCAAATTTGTTGAGCCTTTGCTAGAGTTTTTCTAATCCGCTATAATAGACCTACGAGATGAGCATCTACTACTGTCCATTTACCACAGATATTGATAAACAAGGATATTCACATGCGTATTGCGCTTGACTATACGGCTGGCATTCGGCAGGGGGCGGGGATTGGGCAGTATGTGCGCAGCCTGGTACACGCGATGTTGGAGCAGGACACGACCGATCAGTATACACTGTTGACCAGCGGGCGAGCCACCGAGGAGCATCCGTTTCCGGCGGCTGAGAACGTCCAGGGGCGCAGCATTCTGATCCCTGATCGCTACCTCAACATTCTCTGGTATCGGCTCCACGTGCCGCTCAACGCCAATTACTTTACCGGAGCGGTCGATATCTATCACGGCCTGGATTTTGTGTTGCCGCCACTGAGCAACAAGATCCGCAAAGTAGTGACAGTCTACGATCTCGCTTTTCTTGAACACCCCGAGACGGCCGTACCATCCCTGGCGGCCTACCTCAATAAAGTGGTCCCCGAAGCGGTCAAACGCGCCGATATCGTCGCCGCGATCTCTCAGACCACCAAAGAGGCGCTGATCAAACACTACAACGCGCCCGCCGAGAAGATTACGGTAATCCCGTGTGGTGCTGGACCACAGTACCGACGCGTGACCGACCAAGCGCTTTTAGACGAGACGCGCAATAGATTCGGACTGACACAGCCCTTTATTCTCAGCGTCGGCACATTAGAGCCGCGCAAGAACCATCTGGGTCTGATTCGCGCCTTCGCCGAGGTCCTGCAAGCGTATCATAGCCCGGTTGTGCTGGCCATAGCAGGAGGGAAAGGGTGGATGTACGAAGAGACGCAACGGGTCGTCGCCGAACTCAAGCTAGAGAATCGCGTACGCTTCCTGGGGCGGGTCAGCGAGAGTGAATTGATAGCGCTCTATAGCATGGCCGATATCTTTGCATTTCCATCTTTCTTTGAAGGGTTCGGTATCCCACCGCTTGAAGCGATGGCGTGTGGTGCTCCCGTGATCACTTCAAATACATCCTCGCTGCCAGAAGCAGCCGGGGACGCTGCACTGCTGGTTAACCCGTACGACATCTCAGCCATTGCGCAGGCGTTAACGCGTCTGCTGGAGGACGAGACGCTGCGGGCCGAGCTGAGACAGAAAGGCTACAAACAGGTGCAGCGCTACACGTGGACGGGGGCAGCCGCAAAGATGCTGGCCGTCTACCAGCAGTTATACCAGGGTGCATCGACGCTGGCCGACGATGCGAAACTTGAAATATCTCTCTGAGAGCGAGGTTCAGAAGTATGCCGAATGCCTTAATCACTGGGATTACCGGCCAGGATGGGAGCTATCTAGCGGAGTTTTTGCTAGCGAAGGGCTATCGTGTCTATGGATTGGTGCGACGCGCCAGCACGTTTAACGATGAACGCATTCGCCATCTACTCGGTCGGGTAGAGCTGCTCGACGCCGATCTGATCGATCAGATTTCGCTGATTCAAGCGCTGCGTCGTTCACAGCCGGACGAAATCTATAACCTGGCGGCGATGTCTTTTGTCGCCACCTCATTTCAGCAATCGGTCGCGACCGGCGAATATACAGCCCTGAGCGTGACGCGTATGCTGGAAGCCGCACGCCTGCTCGATAGACCTGTGCGCTTCTACCAGGCGAGCACCTCTGAAATGTTTGGGAAGGTCCAGGCGGTCCCGCAGAATGAACAGACACCGTTCTATCCGCGCAGTCCGTATGGCGTGGCCAAACTCTACGGTCACTGGATTACAACAAATTTTCGCGAGAGCTACGACCTGTTTGCGTGCTCTGGCATCCTCTTTAACCACGAATCGCCGCGCCGGGGGATGGAATTTGTCACGCGCAAGATCAGCCATGCAGTTGCGTCGATCAAGCTAGGATTGCAACAAAAACTGGTCCTGGGCAACCTGGAGGCCGAGCGCGATTGGGGCTTCGCGGGTGACTATGTGAAAGCCATGTGGATGATGCTGCAACAGGAGAGGCCTGAAGATTTTGTGATCGCTACGGGTCAGACCCATAGCGTCCAGGAATTTATCGAGGCAGCCTTCGCCTATGTAGAGATCGAGGACTGGCAAAGGCACGTAGAGATCGACAAGCAGTTTTTCCGTCCAGCTGAAGTGGATCAATTGATCGGCGACGCCACTAAAGCTCGCTGTCAGCTTGGTTGGGAACCGGCTGTCACATTTGAGGAACTAGTACATATGATGGTAGAGAGTGATCTGCAACGGCTTGCAGGGCAAGTTGCTGCTAGAAGGTAGCGGAAGGTTATATCATGCCAACGCGTATCTTGATTACGGGCTACAGTGGTTTTGTAGGCGGCTACCTAGTAGAAGCCTGCCGTCAGCACTATCCGCAGGCCACGGTCTTTGGTCTGGGGCTGCATGGTACGTCTGCGGCTCTGCGCGAGAGCCAGGACATACATGTTTTAAGCGTGGATATTGTTGAGCGCGAGGCGGTGCGCGAGGCCATGTTTGAGGCTCTGCCAGATCTGGTCTTTCATCTCGCCGCGCAATCTTCGGTCGCAGTCTCGTGGGAAGATCCAGTGGGAACGCTCAGAGCCAACGCCGAAGGCACGCTGCATCTGCTGGATGCTCTGCGTGAGGCGCATCTGACGCCACGGATTCTACTGGTTGGTTCGTGCGAACAATATGGAATGGTTCGACCGGAAGAGAACCCGATTCGCGAAGAGAACCCATTTCGCCCGGCCAATCCCTACGCGGTCTCCAAAGCCACCCAGGACCTCTATGGGTATCAATACGCTCTGACGTATGGCTTACCGATCATACGCACGCGCTCGTTTAATCACTTTGGACCGCGTCAATCGCCAACATTTGCGCTGGCCAGCTTTGCACGTCAGATCGCGCTGATTGAGGCTGGACACGCGCAGCCAGTGCTGGCGGTCGGCAACTTGCAGGCTAGGCGCGACTTCCTGCCGGTGGCAGATGTAATAGATGCCTACCTGGCCCTGGCCGAACGCGGACATCCAGGTGAAGCCTATAATATCGGCTCGGGACACGCCCGCTCAATTCGTGCGATGCTCGATATACTGCTCGGTCTGGCGCGTACGTCTGTCGAACTCTACGAAGATCCGGCACGGCTGCGCCCTGTGGATGTACCATTGCTAGAAGCCGATACCACACGACTGCGCTCGCACACCGGCTGGGAAGCGCGGATACCGCTCGAACAGGCGCTACAAGAGCTGCTGGACTACTGGCGAGAAGCGGTGGCAGAGAGGTCATAGTTCCCGACTTCTATTGATCGGTGAGCTGAAGCGAGCAAGATGCGCCCCAGACGCCCTCCCAGCTATACTCCTGAGCCACGCCTGGGGTCTGGCGCTTTTTCCAGCGTAACAAGGCTCGATAGCTATCTGGCGTTTTCACCTCAAGATGAAAAGTGAGCAGATAGGCACCCCACGAGAGCGTCTCGATCCGATAGGTTGTGCCTGGCACGCGCAGCTCCTGAGGCAGACACGGGGTCGCGCTCAGACGCTCGAAGGCTTCGGCGTGCAGGCCAAGCAGATCGTGAATGAGCAGATGCACGCTGAGTGCACCCCAGCCATAGCCCTCTATACCCGCGTTCGCGTAGTCGACCTGTCCCCACTTGCCTCTGGTAATCGCGCGACGATATTCGCGCGTGACGCCAGGGATATTGCCATATTCATCGGGTTCGCGGCGATCAGTGCTGCGATAGGAAGCGTCGATAAAGCGGAAGGCAAGCTCGGCGGCCTCGGCGTACATGCCTGCCAGCGACGTTGCACCAATCAGCGTCAGAACAACCGGCGGCCAGCTCAGAGAAGCCCAACGACTGCTATGCTGTGGAGGCTCGGCCAGGGCCGGGCGCAGTAGATCAACGTGACCAAGCGCGGCAGTGGCGCAGAAAACCGGCGCAAGATGCATAGCATCGCGTTCGGTAGACCAGACGCCAGCGACCGAATCGTAGTCGCGGAACCAGCCATTGCGCCACATAAGCTGGGTTTTAACAGTAAATTCACTAGCAACCTCCTGCCAGAAGGCAATCTCGGCGGGATAAGAGGTTTCATCGGGAAACGACGAACGCAGTACATCGGCCCAGTGGGTCAGAATGGCTGCGCCCTGCGCCATGCTGGCCTGGAGATCGACCGGGCGCACATGCTGAATGATCGTGCCACCTGTCTGCTGGGGACCAAAGCGGCTGGAAACGTCCTGACCACTTTCCCATGAACAATTGTACACGAGCCAACCTTCACTATCGCGCCGCTGCTCAAGCCACCAGCGCATATAGGCAGCTGCACCCGGATAGAGCTGGCGCAACCAGGTCAGATCGCCAGTGCGCAGCCAGATCTCCTGACAGACCCAGAGAGGATAGCCCCATTCGGGAGCGGTGCCACAGATCTGCCCATCGTCGGCCACCATGTTATAGCTGCCATCCTCGCGCATACACGGCAGATTGGGACGAGGTGCAGAGGCAAAATGAGTGAGCAAGACCTCTGCGGCAAGTTCGGGGTCGGCATAACTGAGATAAAGTGCATCCATCGCGGCTTCAGCCAGAACCAGACGCGGAGCTTGCACCTGCATACCGTCAAAGACGCCCGGCACCACACCAGCAGGCCGACGCATGACCATACGCAACGTCTCCAGGTCGTAACTCAGACCACGCCGCCAGCTCGCTGGCCAATCGCCACTCAACTGAGGGGCCGTCTGCCAGAAAGTTTCATCGTCCTGGCGGAGTGTCTCCTCAGCGCGGGCAAAGGTTTCCAGACCATCGATCCAGAAACGCCGGGCCTGATCCTGCGAGACCCCACGGATGAGCAGAGTCTGCAAACGCACCGCCTGATGAGCACCGGGCGGCACGGTCAGATCGCAGGGCAGAGCCAGGGCGCGTTTTTGCCAGCCTGTCTCAGCCTCGCGGTCAGTGACATTGGGCATAGGCACGCGTGCGCCAGATGCCCAGGCTCCAATCTCCGCCAAGTCCGTACAAAAGCCGACCTCGCGCCACCTCAGCGGAGTATCAGTAACCGCCTGTGCGCCATGAGCAAAAACATCGCCCTCGCTCGCCAACCCAAGCAAGGCATAGGCCGCATCGCGCTCGTGCAAGGCGTACCAACCGTGTTCCCACAGGCGACTGGTCTGCGGATTATGCGTGTGCAGGTGGATCAGGTAACAGGTCAACTGCAAGGGATACTCCAGATCGCTGGACAGCTCAACGGTACAGCCCAGGACGTGCTCCTGAACCAGGAAATAACAGAGCGTAACGGTCAGATCGTACTGGTCAATCCGGCAGGTACAGGTAAAGCGGTTTTTGGTGTGGAGAGGACTACTAATCGTACAGCGATGGCGTTGAAAATCTTCGGGCGTGACCAGTACAAGATCGTTAATCTTGAGACCAAAGGTCAGATGCGCCGTATATTGAAACTGATTGTTGACGTAGCTGCCAAGATTGGGGACGTGCCAGCCCATGCCCAGCGGTGGGAGCGAACGCAAAACGCCAGTCGGGTTGAGTTTCCAGGAATGATAAGGGTTATCCAGGTAACCGTAAGGAGTGAAGTCGTCGTGTGGAACCATCGCCTGTTGCTCCCTCTTTGACCGAGTTCTCGTAGGTGGGATTTGTGTTTTGTGGTTGTATTGTATGATTTTGTGAGGATAGTAGTCAACTGAGTTTTTGTTTTCCCCAGGGCTGTGGAATGCTCCGCCAGCCAGAGGCTTGCGACCCCCACCCAGGGTTTTAGGATCGAGTTGCGAGCGTGGGCCGTAGCCATACGCTCGCAACTCGATCCGTTGTTCAGGGAGGAGGAGCCACACGCCGAGCATGAAACAGCCCTGGGGACCAGTAAAGTTATCTATACAGATTCATCAGAAAAGGGTTGGCGATCGAATTTCACCTTATGGAGTTCGAGTCCACGCAACGATGCTTCATAGAGCCAGAACCAACTGATGTATGCTCCACGCAGATCGGCCGATTCCAGGCTAGCCCCACTCAAGTCGGCCCCGCTTAGATCGGCCTCGTTCAATTTGACTTCGCGCAGATCGGTCCCTTTTAGACTGGCTCCTTTGAGATTGGCCCCCCGTAAATCACTCCGGCGTAGATCGGCTTCGTCGAGACAGGCGGCGTGGAGGTCTGCACGATTTAGATTGGCCCGCAACCAGCGGACTTTGCGCAGATCCAGGGCGTGCAGATCGCGTTCGTGCAGATCGATGCCATAGACTTTGATATGATAGAGATTAAGTTCTTCCAGGTCGAAATGGCTCAGTTGTGCGCGAATGAGACTGGCGTCCTGGAGGATTACCCCATGAAGTGCGGCGTCACGCAGGTCGGCCAGGCGTAGATCGCAGCGACTCAGGTTGGCTTCGTTGAGCTGTGCGCCGCGCAGATTGGCCTTAAAAAGGGTTGTGCCTGAAAGCAGCGTGCCATTCAGGTTAGCGTAACGCAGATTGGCCTCGCTGAGGGAGGCATAGCTTAAATCGTTTTTGCTATGGTTGGTCTGACTCAGATCGGCTCCCTGTAAGCTAGCGCGTCTGATATCGGCGTCGCGCAGGTCTATCCCGGCCAGATTGGCACCATTGAGATTTGCATAGTGTAGATCGACGCCTTGCAGTTCAAAGCCGCGCAGATCCATCCCAGGCAATTGGACATAGGTGAGGTCGGGATGCGGACCGAGCTGATGGCGTTCACGGTTCCACGTGGTCAGTCCCTGTTTGAGAAGCGCGATATGATCAAGATTCATAGATGCTTGCTCTCTTTTTGCATATTGATATAATCGTACCTGGATTTTGAGAAACTGGCAAGTTGCGATAAAATTCCAGGGTTATTTAATGCTCCGCAAGCCTCTGGCTTGCGACCCCGACCCATAAGCATAAAGGTGGCAGAGGGGTGCTTTCTGCACTCCTGTTATGCATGTTTTGCCTAAGTCAAAACATGCATAACACAAGAAAAAGGTTGTTGGGGACACTGCAAACCCCGGTTAAGGGCAGCAGCCCTTAACAATCCCGCCCACGTCTGCGCCTATGGAGGACACCTCGCGCTCCGGCAGGGGCCGGCAGTCCCCTGTACCCCTGCTTTTGACGACTTTTGAATGGCTCTAAAATTCTGATAGGTATGGTTCATAAGTGAGTTCTGTTCTATAATAGGAGAAAGATAGCAGAGGGAAAAAGAAATTGTTTAGATTGTCCAGAATGGAATAGAGTGCAAGATGCAACAGTCGTCGATGGTTCTCTTTTGTGAGGAATGCGGAGCCGCCAATGATCCGACAGCGAGCACGTGCGTGGCTTGCAGTGAGCCGCTTGCTGCTCAGAGTTTGTCTGTACCGGTTTTACCTGTCCAGCGAACGGCTCCGGTCGTGCGCGAAGTGGTTGCAGGCACTCCAGTCGAAACGATGCCGCTGAACCTCTTGCCAGGCACGCTGCTCTTTGGTCGGTACCAGATATGTCGAGAGATTGGGCGTGGCGGTTTCTCGGTCGTCTATATGGCCGAAGACTTGAAACAGAAGCGCAAACCTGTGGCGCTCAAACGTATCTATCTCCACACATTGACTCCTCGCCAGATTATCGATGCCACCGAAACGTGTAATCGCGAGATCAAAATGCTCACGCTGCTCAGGTCGGTACCAGGGGTGCCGCACTACTATGAGAGTTTTACCGATCCTGAGAACTGGTATCTGATTATGGAATACATTCCTGGTCAGACGCTGGAAGAATATGCTCGACAGGCTCCAGGTGGTTGCCTGCCCGAGTCTCTGGTCTTAGAGATTGGGCGCAAGCTGGCGAATATTGTACAGAACCTCCACGTTTCAAGGATGGGTAAAGATCAGTATATCGTTTTTCGCGACCTCAAGCCATCCAACGTGATGATCACTCCTGATAAGGAACTCTTCTTAATTGACTTTGGGATCGCACGCATGTTCGTGCCGGGTCAGAAACGCGATACAACGCCCCTCGGCTCTCCCGGTTATGCACCCAGCGAGCAGTATGGGAAAGCGCAGACGGATAGAAGGAGCGACATCTACAGTCTGGGCATGACCCTTCAGACATTGCTGACCGGGCGCGATCCGCTGGAGCTAGCGCAGGGTGAGCCATCGCTCAGTACCAGGCGACCGTCAAGAATGATGCAGAACCTGATAAACGCGATGCAGTCGCCCGAGATGTCCTATCGACCGGAGACGATGGAGGTCATAGAAAAGCGATTGGCAAGAATCCAGCAAGTGAGCCTGGCCGATCGCAAACGTCTCTGGACTTCGCTGGGGGTGGGGGGAGTAATCGGACTGGTTGCGGTGATATTTGCATTTGTCATAAGCCAACACATCAACCTTAATTCCTTTGTATTTACGCCCTTTATCTGGTTCGTCCTACTTTTCCTGAATCTGAGCAAAAGGCTGCAAAAATTTCGGAAAAAGCAGGCAATCTCGGGTCTCTGGATACTTATCGGGTTTGTGGCGACTTTCCTTGTGGGCATACTGCTGATATTTTTCTATTTGCAGCCGTTTTAAACGATATTTGCAGTGTCTGTGGGGCGAATGGTTATGTTCAGCTCACGAGATCTTCGGTAAACCAGACCCAGCCAGTGGGATCAACATAGATACCGACGCCAGCGCGGTGGAGGGTCTTACTCGTGAGATGGATATAGTGCCAACCAGTCGGGCCTTCATGGATCATGCTTTCCTGGACCGCATAGACGTTGGTCCAGGGAGGGTTGGTGGGACCAGCCAGGCCGATGCATTCCCCGCAGTCGGTATAGCCAGCAAAGCCTTCGTTGGCGATACGCGTACACTGATCTTCGCCATTGGGGCAGGTATGGCTGAAGCCACAATGGTACATATTCCAGCTATGCAAACGTGCGCCACCTGCCAGCGTGGCATTCCAGGTAAAGGCGTAGAGGCCTCGGACAGCTCGATCCTGGTTGATCTGGGCAAAGAGTTTTTGCGTCAACTGGAGGTCGAGCGCTGTAGGCGCAGGCGGTTGGCCATACGGTGCGGGACCGACAACGCCGGTCGGAACCGGACCTGCTGGCGTGCTGCGATAGCTGGCTGCCGTTGGCGAGGGCGTTGTCTGCTGTTGGGGAATAGTCAGACCAGGAGTAGGGGTCGGTTGTTGATTGACCAGGAGGCTATCGCTGCTGAGAGGTTGAGCTGGTGTTTGTTGGGCGATCTGTCCACAGCCTGCCAGAAGAGGAAGGAACACGAACAGAATGAGCAAATACCAGAGTTTCTTCATCACGCGCAAGTAGCTCCTCAAGTAATCAGACGACAATATTCTAAGCGTATGCTTGATTCAATATAACATACGTTGCATAAAAGAGGCACAAAACCACCTGGTGAACTGGTACTTTTGGATCTCAAAAGAGATCAGAGTAAATCAGGCTGTGTAAGTATACGTCAATGAATGCGTGTCATCACAATAGCACTCATATCGTCCGGTTTGGCGCGAATAGTAGCGAGCCGTTCCTGACGTGAACGTAGGAGAGCATGTTCGACCAGGTAACGCGCAGCCAGATTGCGTGGAGTATGGCGTAAGATTTTTTCAATTTCATAATCGGTCAGATTATCGTGAATCCCATCTGTACAGAGAAGGACACGGTCGCCGACAGCGATCGGGGTTTGATCGATATGAATATTAGGCCGTAGAGGTCCCCCGAGGGCCTGCGTGATACCGCCGCGGTGCTTAAAGTAGCTCAGTTCGAGATCGTTGAGTTCGGACGAATGCATCGCCTGATCGATCCGTCGAGCGTCATCCTCGGTCATCATCTGGTTCTCAACCAGGCGACCGAGCAGACCGTCATCGATGGTCAAGCGACGCAGAGGTGCCTGTTCGGGTAAAACATAAGCGCGACTATCGCCGACGTGGGCATAGAACATATATAGATCTTTATCGCGTTGGCAAAGAGCAGCGATAGCGACCGTCGTAGCAAGGTCGGTAGTGCCGGCCAAGTGTGCGCCATCGGTGCGGACCTCTTCATCGGCGTATTCAAGCAGTTGTTGCAGAAGCGTCGAAAAGTCTATTTTGTCGCAACTCGCCAGCACGCGACGCGCATGCAAGCTTTTATTAAAAGTCTGGAGGGCCTCTTTCCAGCGCTGGCGTGTGGCCCGCTGAGCCGTTTGTGAAGCGACCTCGCCGGCAGCGCTGCCGCCGACGCCATCAAAAACCGCCATCAAGCCATTGGTTTGATCGAGCAAGAAACTATCTTCATTTCGCCCAGGATGGCGTTCGCAAGGAATACTGTAGCCAGTGATATGGAAAGGCAGGATGAGCCGGGAGGGCAGTTTTGAGCGCACAGGCATGCGCAGGGAAGGTGTTACCTGCGAAGGACGCCGATAGAGACTCCCTAATGAACTCGCTTGCTGCTTTTTGTTTGCGCCCGGCATAGGCGTCAAATACTCCTTACGATCGTTTGGATTTTCTAGTTGATTTTTTGATTGTAGCACATGCGTCTCACATTTTTATACTGTTTAACATTGGTCTCCACATGGTTGAGTTAGCACACAGCCAGCGTATATGTGATTGCAAGTATAGCAGAAATCAAGTGTAAAAGGAAAGAGACAATCATCACAAATTTGCTGGCACCCCCTTATGACCACGGTCATAAGCTAGTTGGCAACAGAGGGCTATGTCTGAAGATTATAAAACACAGAGCAAGCACCTCGTTCAGAATGAAAGAACGTTTATATGTCTGGTTTTATCAGGATAGAGTTCTGATTTCAGCTTACCCCTGCGCAAAACAATCGGGCAGAGAAAGAGAGTTAGTGAACCCATCGAGCTATATAGATCGTATTATACTAATATATGACTCAAGCAACGTGGGAAAAGAGGTATATTTGATGAAATCTACCAGACCAGTACGCGATCCAGCCGATTATGGATATCCGTCAAACGATTTGGCGGCGTTAGCAGCAAAGGCCCTGGACATTACGCACAGGCTGACCGAGCAGTACGGCGAGGTTCCATTCTCCAGCAAAGACCCGATGAGTATGCTGGTCGATATTTTGCTCTCTCATCGTACTAAAGATGCGCAGACAGCGGCGGCATACGCCAATCTGCTCAAGATGTTTGGATCGTGGGAGAGCGTGCGTGATGCGCCGGTTGGGGAGGTACAGGCGGCCATCGAGAATGTGAACTGGCCCGAACAGAAAGCGCCGCGTTTGCAGGCGGTGATGCGCCTGATCAGCGAGGAGCGCGGAAGTCTGAACCTGGATTTTCTCTGCAATTTGCCGGTAAATGAAGCGGCGGCCTGGCTCAACCGCTTCGACGGGGTTGGACCAAAAACGACAGCGTGCGTGCTGCTCTTTAGCTGCCAGCTAGCTATCCTGCCGGTTGACACACACGTTCACCGCTGTTCGATACGCCTGGGCCTGATCGGGAAAAAGGTCTCGGCAGAAGCCGCCCATGTCCTGCTCCAGGCGCTGCTGCCGCAAGATGCACGAAGTATCTATAACTTTCACAAGGCATTGCTGCGCCACGGTCAGCGCATCTGTGTCTTTGAGCGACCGCACTGCAAACAATGCGCATTAACTGACATATGCGACTACTACCAGACGGTGGTGAAGCCCCAGTAGAGGGATACGTCCAGGATGCCAATCAAGAGCGTTGCTATAACGCCGAAGTCTTAACGCTCTTGGGTTTTTTCAGATCCTGAGCCAACGTGGGATGCCACATTGCGCCGGTCGCGCTCATGACCACATCTGCGCCCGCCTCGCGGTATTCCTGGTAGTCGTCGGGGTTGGTAACGCCGCCGACGCCAACGATGGCGAAGGAGAGACTTGCCTGCTCGCGCAGCGTGGCAAGGCGGCGTACCATTTCCAGGCCGGCCCATTTGATAGGTGAACCGCACACGCCGCTGCGTTCGCGGCCAGGACCGGGAAGAGCGGGTTGACCATGCTCATCGACAACGGTGGCCAGGATCGTGTTGATGGCGCTGATCCCCTGAACCAGAGGTCCAATCTCTGTAACCAGTTGAGCGAGCTGTTGCTGGTCGCTGAAATAGCCAATTTTGATTATCAGAGGGATAGCGCCTATCTCGTCCTTAATCGCGGAGACAATCCGTCTGGCTCGCGGGAGATCGTAGCAGAGGAGGTGAGCAGTGCCTTCATTTGGACAACTGAGATTCGCCTCAAGCACCCTGACGCCCGTCTCCTTCACTAGTCTGGCGGCCAGCACAAAATCCCGCACATAGAGCGCGACATCTCCCTGCTGATTGGTAGTACCCTGAAAGCTCCCAATCACAGACTGACCGCGACGAGCAGCCTGAGCGGCTGCGGCCATATCGGGCTGCCAGAAGTCGGGATTGAACGAAGGGACGCCAAAAGAATTAGTGATGGCCAGCGGCTCGGCGAAGTCGTGGTTGGCCAGCAGTCCCTGTGCGGCCTGCGTGAAGGTTAGATCGGCAGTAGCCACCTGAACGGCCAGGACATTAGGCCAGGGCGCACTGGGATATTGACGAGTTCGGACGGTCTTATAAACCGGCAGATCGAACCCCTGAGCAAGCGCAGCTTTGACATACCTGCCATTGAGCAGGGGTCCAGCGGGGATGCCAAAGGGCAGAAAGAGGTCCTGATCCCACACGCGATAGGCCAACGGGTCGCCTGCCTCAGCGAATGGGACATTCTCCGCCAGAGCACCAAATGGACCCTGAGCAAAATTCTCCGCGTAACTCTTCGCGGGATCAAAAAATGGCATCTGTAACATAGACTTTCCCTTTGGAAAGGCAGGCGGGATCTGGCGGCACACCTTTGACAAGGCTCACCGCCCCACTAGCCTTCAACCCACGCGCTCCCGTCGGTGGCAACCTCTTTTTTCCAGATCGGCACCGTGGCCTTGAGCGTATCGATAAGGTAGCGACAGACCTCGAAGGCCTCGCCGCGATGGGGGGTGGCGACCGCGATGACCACGCTGGCCTCGCCGATCTCCACGCGACCCACGCGATGCGCCACAGCAACGCGGTCAGCTCCCCAGCGCTGCTCGGCCTCGGCAATAATAGCGCGGATCTGCGCAAGCGCCATCTCCGGGTAGACATCATACTCCAGGTAACGTACCTGCTTCCCACGCGCATTATCGCGCACCACGCCCTCAAAAACGACTATTCCACCAACACTCGGGTGGGCAATGGCCTGGATAAGTGCCGTACGGTCCAGCGGCTCGCGGGTAATTAAGATTAGCGGCTCCATCTACCTGACACCTTTCCTGACCGTGACAACTCACCTCCACCTACAGGAGGTATAAACACAACCTCATCGTCGGCGTGCAAAACAACTTCAGCACCCACATACTGACGATTGACAGCACAGACGGCTCGCTTTAACGGATGTTCCAGGAGCGGATAACGCTCCATCAGGAATAGACGTACATTCGCCACGTCTGCCCCAGCAGGGATCGTGAGTATCTCTTCAGGCACGCCGACAATTTCGCGCAACGACGCAAAGTAACGCATACGAATCTGCATAAATAATATATCCTCAACATCCTGATAGTATACCAGAGTCAGCGTTTATTTAATGCTCGACGTATGGCAACACCTCCTGAACAGAGGCTTACGGAGCATGAAACGGCCCTGTACCAGGCAGGGTACAACATCTTGCCTTTCGACCTGTTACGTTATAACATCATTGCGCCCGTATAGCAAATAGAGGGGGTCCCAGAGAGCTTCTTTTTTTGCTGCATTAATGATATATTTCTAGCAGCAGAAGATCGCCCATATACAAAATTTTCAATGAGTATATGAGCAGAGCAACGTAGCGATCGTCTATGCAGGCACTTTTGGTCAAGGACAACAGGGAAGCCATTAAGAATCAGATTGCTATACAACACTGCGCTATTTTGACAGGAGGACCTATGGGCAATGGCTCCATCTACCGATTTCTATGCGCAGCACGACCCGCTGCCTGGTGAAACCCAGGAGATGCCATCGATTATACCATTCAGGAGAGGCAGACGCAGTCTGCGCTGGCTGGTATTTCTTCTTTTTCTGAGTGTAAGTCTGCTTCCACTAATACTCGGTGAACTCTATCGCTTCCAGGTGTATAGCACATATAAACCAGGATTTTGTCTGATTACGAGTGGAGAGGTCCAGGCCATCACGACGCGTACAAAAACAGGCGTAGTTTATCAATATAAACCGGTTTTCACGGTGCTGCTACCGGCGCAGGTGAATAGCCAGGGTGGGAGGACGCGCCAGGGCTTCCTCGATGGTCCTTCAACGCGCACATATCCAGACTACGGGGGCGCTAACATGTTTGTCCTGCAAAATGACAATCAGGTGGTTGGCTGTACCTACACACCCACACAAGCACTGCCGGTCTATCTCGTTTTCTATGGCTACTCGACAGCTCACGCGCTGCTAGATTTTACATCAAGGGCGCTCCCCATGCTGATCGGACTGCTCATCGGCTACGCGGTCTTTTTCCTCAACGTCTGGTTGCCCTTTGCGCTGCGCCGCTGGGGGGTAACGGTGAGAGGGAGGATTGTTGAGCAGAAAATAGTTGGGAGCAAAAACACGCACATTGCAGTGGTAGCTTACCGTCCATTGCACACGAAAAAAGCGCGTGAATACCGCATCGAGGTACCTGATCCACATCTCAAGAGCGAAGTCGTGCTTGTGCGCTACGATGTGTTGAACCCTAAGACGGCGTATCTGGAACAATCGCTGCACGACTCGGCCTATGGCTATCGGATGGCTATGAGCTGGATATATGTAGCGCTCATCTGCGCTTTTATGATACCGTTTCTTATCGGCACAGCGATCTCGGTCTGGACCTTGCCCTCCTGATCGCTATGTGAACAGACGAAGTACCAGTCCGCCTAAGCAGGCGATGAGCCAGGTTAACTGCTCATCGCCTGTGGTTATATGTAAGAGAGGCTACATCTAGGCTTTGATCCCGCGCATACTGAGTTTGACGCGTTCCCGCTGCTTGTCAACCTCCATCACGCGCACCTGAACCACCTGACCGACTGCGACGACCGCGAGGGGGTCGCGCACAAAGCGCTCGGCCAGTTCGGAGACATGGACCAGACCATCGTGCTTGACGCCGATATCGACGAACGCGCCGAAGTCGACGACGTTACGCACGGTACCTTGCAGGACCATCCCAGGCTGGAGGTCCTCCATTTTGAGCACATCGTGGCGCAGAATCGGCGCAGGCAGTGCGTCGCGCGGATCGAGGCCGGGCTTCTCCAGGTTTTCAAGAATATCGTTGAGCGTAGGCAGACCCACGCCGATCTTCTTCGCCAGCTCATTCCAATTGCCATCACTATCGCTGCCCTTATTGTTGGAGCGCCGATTGCGTCCCAGACTGCTCTGAAGCTTGATAAACTGCCGATAGTGGGCGATACGCTCGGCAGGGCGGGCGTTGGCCTGTTCGCCAGCAGGCAGGCTCTCAAGCAGCGCACGCGTGGCCGCATAGCTTTCGGGGTGGATAAAGGTATTATCCAGCGGATCGACCCCGTTCGCTATTCTGAGAAAACCGGCGGCCTGGACAAAGGTCGCGGGTCCCAGTCCAGGCACTTTGAGCAGTTCATTGCGCGATGTAAACGGACCCTTCTCGTCGCGGTATTTGACAATCGCGTTGGCCACGCGACTATTGACGCCAGAAACGTGCTTGAGGAGAGCCGCCGAAGCTGCATTGACCTCGACACCGGCAAAGTTGACGCAGGAGACAACCACGCGGTCGAGCGCATTGGCCAGTTCTTTCTGATCGACATCGTGCTGATAGAGTCCAACGCCAACTGCTTTAGCGTCGATCTTAACCAGTTCGGCCAGCGGATCTTGCAGGCGGCGAGCGATCGAGATAGTGCCGCGCTGCGTAGCGTCGAGAGTAGGAAACTCCTGGCGAGCAGCCTCAGAAGCCGAATAGACAGACGCGCCAGCCTCGTTGACTATCACATAGCCGATCTGCCCCTTTGTGCCTGACTCGGACTCAATCTCGCCAATCAAGCCAGCGACAAGCTGCTCGGTCTCGCGGGAGGCAGTCCCATTGCCGATGGCGATGACATCGATCGTATACTTTTTCATCAGACCGCGCAAGATCTGCGGCGCACGCTCGCTCTGGTGCAGATACATCGTATCGGACTCGATATACTTGCCGGTCTCGTCGACGATGGTCAGTTTGCAGCCAGTGCGGTAGCCAGGATCGATGCCCAGCACCTTGCGCCCCCGCAGCGGCGGTTGCAGGAGTAGATTGCGCAGGTTGGCAGCAAAGATCGTGATCGCGTGCTCTTCGGCCTTGCGGGTCAGCTCAACGCGTGTCTCGCGCTCCATCGCGGGAGCGAGCAGACGCTTATAGCCGTCTTCCGCAGCCTCGCGCAGATGCTGAGCGAACGGAGAAGTCGCGCGGACAGGATAGTGCTCGGTGATAGAGCGCTGCGCCTGTTCGTAGGGTAGCGAGACGCCGACGCGCAGAACATCCTCGCGTTCGCCGCGATTGAGCGCCAGGACCCGGTGTGGTACCAGCTTTGTCACATTCTCATTAAACTCGTAGTAGAGCTGGTAGACGCCTTTGGGGTCTTTCTCAGCCACCTTCTCGGGATCGATCGCCTTCGCAGTCATCGCGGCCTGTTTGAAGAAAGTTGCCCGGACACCACCGCGGACATTGGCGTCTTCGGCCATGACCTCAGCAGCGATATCGCGTGCGCCCGCGTAGGCCTCCAGACTGGTATCCACGCCTTTCTCGCTATCCAGGAAAGGGCGGGCATACTCCTCAAGGAGCGTGGCCAGGTCTCCCACCACTTCGGGCTGTTGGAGCAAGAAATCGGCCAGAGGAGCCAGGCCCTTCTCGCGAGCGACGCTGGCCCGCGTCTTCCTTTTAGGACGATACGGCAGATAGAGGTCTTCGACCTCCTGCAACGTCGCGGCAGCGAGAATAGCCGCGGCCAGTTCGGGGGTCAATTTCCCCTGAGTCTCTATAAGACGCCGAACATCCGCTTTCCGTTCAAAAAGCGCACGGAGCGCAGAGGCCCGGTCGGCAATCGCCTGAATCTGTACCTCATCCAGACTGTCAGTCACTTCCTTACGATATCGGGCAATAAATGGGATCGTATTGCCCTCATCAAGCAAAGCGACAGTACTGGCAATCTGCTTGTTTGTCAGTCCTAGCTCCTGGCTCAAAGTACTGGCCAGAGTGGACAACGGGAGCTTCTCGACAGGAGGTGACGCGGTTACCGGCTCGCCATCGATAAAATGATCCTGAGTTGTCAAAACCGTTCCTACCTTCCCTGGTGATATGTCTGATAGATGAGGACACCTCCATAGTGCTCTGTCACGCTTCCTGTGACGCGTCGCCTGCGGCGACGAAGAGGGGGAAGGAAGACTGGGACACAGCCCCAGACCCTAGTCAAGGGGTTGCACCCCTTGCATCCCTGCTCCCGTCAATCGAAGCGTGACAGAGCACTATGGGCCGGCCGTCCCCTGCACCCCTGATGATTTTTGCATAGTCCTGCTGGATCGACGCGATCGTACACATGGGTTTATGGCTCAGACAGTATAGCATGTCTGCCGAGAGACCACAACAAACAGGCCGCGGCCCCTGGGCAAACACGATGGCTTAATCCAGGCCTCGCAGAGTCTGCGTGCTCAGCTCAATGCCTGGACGCAGCTCTTTCTCGTAGCGATCGAGTTGACGCACGACGCGCATACTGGCACGCTCGTAGAGGCGCGTGGCCCCGGTCAGACTCTGTGCATCGACGTAGAGCGCGACCTCAGGCTGATTACGCCGCCAGAATTCGCCAAGCGCATGGTAGACAAGCGCCAGACCCAGACCTCTGCGCCGCCAGGGACGCAGAATGCTCAAACTGTTAATCCAGACAAAATCGGCACGACGCTCGCAAAGTGCGGCCCCCACCAGCGTCTCGTCCTCGAAAGGCAGAAACCAGAGCGTCGGATCAAAGTGCGAGGTCGCAATCAACCAGCGTTCAAAGGCCGCAAAGGTCATCGGGGTATAGCCCCAGTGATCGCGAAAACCCTCTTCATCGACCGCGTGAACCAGCCGCGCCATCTCTCGCGTAAAAGGACGGAGCGCGATGCCCGCCGGCCAAACCGGTACAGGAGGATGTTCGTGCATCTTGATCTCCATACGCCAGCTAGTACGCACATGCGTAAAACCTAGCAGCATGATGGCCTGACGATATGCTAAATGCTCATTGCTGCATTGCGTATAGAGCGAGATGCGTGCGCCAGGGCGCAGTTGAGGAATACATTGACGAGCACGTTCTTCTACACATTCTAACAGCGGACCCTCTAAACCCCGATCAGTATAATCGGGATGAATCCGCAAAACAATCTGCATGTGCAAAGGCTCTTTATGCCCAAGCAAAAGGCAAGCGACCAACTGGTTGTGCAGATTAAAGACCAGCCAGCCATCGCGAGCCAGGTCAATATTGGCAGATCGCCAGAAAGCCAGGGTATCTTCTTCGTTAGCCTCAGAAACGCCGTACGTTCGCTGTTGGCAGCTATTCGACAAATCAACTGTTATGCCGACATCGTCCAACGTCGGAGGTCTCACCTGGAAGCCATCAGGTAATTGGAACATTCGCACTATTCCCAACCTTTTCAGAAACTGCGTAACAACCCCACGATATAAGTTTGTACTAAGTATATCTATCAGGCTTTCACAGCATTGGATATGCCTGGTAAGCAGATGTTGGTTGTTACTCGCGCCTGCCAGGAGAAGAGGCGCTTGGGCCTGGGGGCGTGTCTACCCGAGAAGTCCGGGCGATTGGCTGCGCAGCTTGTAACTCAGGCGCAAAGCAAAGATCCAGGTATATTTTACCCAATTGGCGAGGATTGCGCAGGTGGGGCAGTGATCCCGGACATGCACAATCCTCGCCGTATACGAGACGCACTTCATAAGAGTAAAAGTGCGCCGTTGCAAAGCAAGCTTACACTTGCGCCAATTGTTTCTCCATCATACGTGCATCGTGACCGCGCAGATACTCGCGGATGGCCAGAGCGGCCGCGGCTCCCTCACCAGCGGCGCTGACCAACTGCTTGGTACTGCCCGCACGCACATCTCCGGCGGCAAAGATACCCTTTGTGCTCGTCTGAAAGGCGAGATCGGTCATGATAAAGCCCTGGGCATCCAGATGAACCAGCTCTTTGAAGGGCTGACTATTAGGTGAAAGGCCGACAAAGACAAAGACGCCCGGCAGCTTCAGTTCCTCGACCTGATCGGTCTTGCTATTCTTGAGCACAATGGTATCCAGGTGGTTTTTTTGCCCTTTAAACTCGACGACTTCGGTATTAAAACGCACCTCGATCTCGGGCGATGCCAGGGCTTTATCGGCAGCCACCTTATTGGCGCTGAGTGTAGAGCCGCGCACCAGCAGCGTAACCTTTGGACTGAAGCGCGTCAGGAAGGCGGACTCTTCGACTGCGCTGTTCCCTCCACCGATCACGGCCACTTCGCGCCCCTTGTAGAAAGGGCCATCACAGGTTGCGCAGAAATGCACACCTGCGCCAATATAGTCGTCCTCGCCAGGCACACCCAGGCGGCGATAGGTCGAACCGGTGGCCAGCAAGACGGTCTGACAACGATACTTCTGGCCCGCCTCGGTCTCAACAAAATGATCGACGCCATCGTTGCTAATCGCACTGACATTCTGCGCCGAGAGCAGTTCCACGCCGTAACGCTTCGCCTGCTGGATCACGCGTTCGGCGAACTCAGCCCCGGTCACACCCTCGGGGAAGCCCGGATAGTTGTCCAGACGCTCGGTAATGCCAGCCTGGCCGCCAAGACCGCTCCGTTCAATCACCAGCACATCAAAACCATCGCGAGCCGCGTAGATTGCCGCAGTCAGCGCTGTTGGTCCACCTCCCACAATGATGAGATCGTAGAAATTACATTTTGCCTTTGTTTCCAGACCCAGTTTGGCGGCCAGTTCGGCGTTGGTCGGTTCGATTAAGATCGATTGATCGGCAAAAGCAATCGTCGGGATCCTCATACCACCATTTTGCACACGCTGCACAAATGCCCGCCCCTCGGCGTCCTCTTCAATATTAATAAATTCATATTGTATCCGCTGCTCGCCCAGAAACTTCTTACTACGTTTACAATCGCTACACCAGTTGGTACCATAGAGTTTGATTTCCTGTTGAGACATTGAAAGCGTTCTCCTCTGCACTGATATTTAGTCAGCCCTATTGTATATGATATTTAGAGTCACAACATAGCTGATTGTCCCAAAAGGTTACACGCTACAGAGGAACCATTTTTACGCTAGAGTAAGACCACCAATGAAAGAAGAAGAGATGAGCACGCGCCAGACCCTGAACGCAACCGAAATAGCTTTTATTCACCAGCAACGCGCCGGTCGCCTGGCAACCAGCGACGCCGCCGGACACCCGACTGCCATCCCTGTCTGCTATGCATTGCACGCCGACCGCTTCTTTATAGCACTCGATGAGAAGCCCAAAAGCGTGGCCGACCACCAGCTTAAACGTGTACGCAATATCGAGGACAGACATGAAGCTACCTTGCTTATCGATCAGTACAACGACGATTGGTCGCAGCTCGGCTATGTCCTGATCTACGCCTACGCTGAGCTTATTGAGCCGACTCACGAGCTGCACACCTCAGCCCTGCTGCAACTGCGCTCGCGCTACACCCAATACCGCACGATGGCGCTGGAGACACGACCGATGATTATGTTGACGCCACAGCGCATCAGTTCGTGGGGACCAGCGCTCGCATGAGATACAGCGACCTCACCGAGTTTTTTAACCGATCTATACTCGTGCTATAATTGCACCAGGGGCCGCATCCAGCAGAAAGGGAAAAGAGATGCAACACCATCAACTACTTAATAATAGCTCGCTGACTTTACGTGAAGCCAGACCAGACGATGCTGAAAAGCTCATAGTTTTCCTCAAATGTGTAGAAAACGAGAGCGATAATATCGCGCGCGAGCCAGGCGACTTTACTATGACAGTCGAGCAGGAACAGCATTATTTAAGCGAAACCTCTGCGACCGCGAATAATCTCTGCTTGCTCGCGCTGATCGACGACGAGATTATTGGTAGCTTGAACGCAACCGCCAGCCATCGCCGCCGTATCCAGCACCAGTGCGAGATCGGCATCTCTGTACGACGGCCATACTGGAACCTGGGAATTGGCGGTCACCTTATGGCTTACCTGATCGACTGGGCCACGACCGGCGGTGTCATTCGCAAGATCAACCTCCACGTGCGCGTCGACAACCTGGCCGCCATCCATCTCTACGAAAAATATGGCTTTATCCGCGAAGGTCGCGTATCTCGCGAACTCTGCATTCGTGGCGAATTTATCGATGGCTATCTCATGGGTCGCCTGATCGATCCCCAGACATAAAAAGCGTCATTAGCAACCCATCCGACCTTGTGGCTATACGCAGCGCACTGACACAATCGTCCCTGGCACTGAACAATCTGCTCGATCGCCGCCAGATAGAAGGAATCAGCACGAATAGTCCGCTTATCCTCAACCTGATCAGCGCCCGCAATCTGGGTGTAGGTGCTACACTCCTGCTCTCGCTGGTGGCAAATATCCTGCTCTCCAGCCTGAATATCCACAGCAGACGAACGAACTTTGCCGTTTTACGCGCTCTGGGAGCAGCTCCAGCCCAGGTCAGACAAATCCTGATCTGGGAACAATCGATCACACTCGCCATCGCGCTACTCATGGGGCTACTCTTTGGCACCCTCCTTGTGCTCACCGATGTGCTGCCCGCGAATGTTGCCATGTTGTCCGACAACGCCATTTATACCCTGCAAAGAGTCATTCCGGTCGCACTCGTCTTTCCGCCATCACTCGGCCTGGCAATGGCAATGGTCCTCCTGTTCTGTCTGCTGGCCCTGGGTCTGATGAGCTACATGGCTCAACGGTCTTTACTGAGCCAGGCATTGCGTTTGAATGAAGATTAGATGACTAGCTCGTCTGCAAAAGGATCACGCCAATGATTTCAACCAGGCATTCCAAAGAGGTAAAAACTCAGGTCGCCCAGGCCCTGCAACGCGATACAGCCTCACCAAGCCAGAACGTGTTGAAACCTTATCTCAGTCCTGCACCCCTGCCCTTGAGTCTTCAAGTAGCTAACTTCCAGGTTCTCGCGCCAGCCAACCTGCACACCATACTTCCGCTCAACCTCTATGCCACTGACATAGATGGCTTCAAACCACACGTCCAGCTCGTAGCTGGACGCTGGCCAGTCGACAATCCATCCGGTATGCTTGAGACGCTCCTCACCCCCGATCAAGCGCAACAGCTCGGTCTCTCTCCCGGCGCTACGATGCAGATCAAAGGCAATTTCATGCTACCGATCAATGCAAATAATACGATCGATCCAGGGGCAAGCGATACGATAACCATCAGGATGCGCCTGGTCGGGCTGGTCAAGATCCCTCCTGCTTATCTGAACGCCACAGGCGTGCATATCACGCTCGCAAAATCGCGCGACGATAGCTCTTTTACGCTCTTCACCTCGACCAATGCGTTGCTTAAAATCATTGACCATATCGCTACGCTCCAACACAATACTACCGTTTTTACCTACGATACCTTTACTCTTGCGTGGACCTACCAGGTACAACTGGGCAGTGTACGCTACGACCAGATCCCCGATCTGCTTGCTCGCCTCGCCAGTGCCTCTAGCAGCATTCTCAACTTGCATACCGGGCCGGGCAATTCCAGCACTTTTCCCTATGTCAACCAGGTGACGTTTACAAATACCAGCTCCCAGGCCCGCACGTTATACGACCTGCTCAATCAGTACACTAACTGGGTGAAACTTGTGGATGTGCCACTTTTTATCCTATCGGCGCAAATAATTGCTCTGCTGCTGCTGCTGGTCTGTATGCTGATGAGTATGCTGGTCGATCGCCAGATGGCGGCCAATGCATTGCTCAGTAGCAGAGGTGCAAGCCATCAACAGATTTTCTGGTCGCTCTTCTTTCAGGGTATAGGCATCTGTCTGCCTAGCGCACTCCTCGGACCTTTCATAGGGGTCGCGCTGGTCTCGATGTTGACGCTGCGCGTGCTTCCGGCAACAGGAGCAACTATCCTGCACCAGACCTCAAATGCGGCTGGCCAGATCGTGCCGGTGATAGCTTTGAGTGCGGGCGGAACGCTGCTAATCGCTCTGTGCGCTCTGGGTCTGTTACTGCGCTATAGCATCGGTACCAATATCCTGGCTTTGCGCCGCGAAATGGCGCGGCTCACGCGCCAGCCTTTCTGGCAGCGCTTTTATCTCGATGTAGTGGCGCTGTGCATCGCGCTCAGTGGATTTGGCGTATCGCTCTATGCAGCCCAGATTGCGCGTCAGTTGGACTCACAGACCCAGGAACTGATCGTCGCGCCCCTGACGCTGGTGGCTCCGCTCTTTTTACTGCTGGCCTGTCTACTGCTTTTTTTACGCGTCTATCCGTGGGCGCTGCTTTGGGGAGCATTGGACGCACAGCGCACACGCGGGATCACCGGTATGCTAGCACTGGCCCAGATGGCTCGCACCCCACGGCAAACGGTACGTATGATCATGCTCCTCTCGCTGGCGCTGGCCTTCGCCATCTTTACGCAAGTCTTTGATGCCTCGCAGATACAACGCGCAAACGATATCTCAAGCTATGAAGCGGGGGCGGATTTCAGCGGCACACAGCTCAACCCGATGCTGGAACTCCAGCCGTTCAACACAATCGTCACGTCCTACACCTCCCTCCCCGGCGTCCTGGCGGTCAATCCAGGCTTCACCAGCCAGGGCGAGGTCCTTGACAATGCGGGAGAGAATATCGCCGTTACAATGCTGGCAGTCGACAGCAAGAGCTTCGCCCGCACAATTATCTGGGGAGTCCAAGAGTGCAGCCAATCGCTCCCACGCTTGCTTGCCTCGGTGAGCACCAATAGCGACAAGAACCTTCAGACACTCAAAATGCCCGTCATTGTCGATCAGGCGATGGCCAATCAACTCCAACTTCAGATAGGCAGTCTGATCACTAAACCCTCAATGGACGGCATGGATGCAGCGCTGCTCTCATTCCAGGTTGTAGGAATTATCCAGCATATTCCAACGCTCAATGGCAGCGCGGATGCAGGCGATTCTCCTGGTGGGATGCTGACTGACTATACGACCCTCAAAGCCTTTGCTAAGGCAGACTGGTCAATCGAACAGGCGCTCGCAAAGATGAAACATCCCTCACCATTCCCCGGTCTCTTGTTCAACCATATCTGGTTACGTACCCTGGACAACTCACACGACCTGGCCACGATCCGCCAGGCACTCAGTCTACCCGCGTACGGATTGGGTAGTCTCTACGATCGACGAGCTATTCTGGCGGATCTGCAAAGCGATCCGCTCGCGGCCAATATCGAGGTGATCCTGGGCCTGGGCGGGATTACGGCGCTGCTACTGGCGCTCGCTGGCCACATGATCTCCTCCTGGCTCAATATCCATCTACGACGCCGAAGTTTTGTCGTGCTACGCGCACTCGGCACCAAACCGCGCCAGATCGTCGCCATCTTGCTCTGGGAACAGGGCATGGTCTACCTCGGAGCGATTGTGCTTGGGCTGGCCTTTGGCCTCTTCTTACCTCAAGTGCTGGTGCCGATCCTGGTCTTTACCGGTCTGCCTCAACACGGTCCACTGAGCCTGCTCGGTCCCAGCGACTTTTATCTGGTTCAACATGTCATCCCGATAACGCTGGTGATACCTCCCTCGCTGGATCTCATTCTTTTCGCGCTCCTGCTGCTCAGTCTCCTGACGCTGCTGATGACGATATTCACCGCCCTCCAACCCTCGGTGAGCAACGAACTGCGCCAGAGCGAGGATTAAAGGCGTTCACGCAAACAGAAACCATCCAGGCCAGGGATCAGAACGGTGACCCCACTCTGATCCCTGGCCGCTCTCTTTGTGCTGCCAGCGAAATAGAGTCCCAAACGCGCAACCCTACGCCCTTATTCTGCGTATAATATTGTACTTAGTATAAATTTATATCAGAGTATAAACTAAGGTCGAGTCAATCAAGCAGAGTACGACACAAACAGCAGGAGATAATAAGTTGAACAAACGAAACGACGATGAACTGGTGGCGAACGCACCGCTGCAACTCTTTCAAGGGACAGCCACCGCGAATCCCTTTCCACTCCTGGCTCAGATGCGAGCAATGGGGCCAATGATTCCATTGCCTCCATCCGGCGCTAGTACCCAACAAACCTGGCTAGTCACGCGCCTGGAAGAGGTGGCACATATCTTAAAGGACAAACGCTTTACCGTCGATCCGTCCGTGTTGGTCGCTGACAGCCAGGACCCCACTACGCGCCAGCGAGCAGCCAGACACGACGATGGCTTCTTCGGCCAATCGATGATCTCGGTCGATGAACCGGACCACCGCCGACTGCGCGGCCTGGTCTCGCAGGCCTTTACACCCAGATATATCCAGAGTCTACGACCCCACATTCAGCAGATCGCCGACGAGCTTTTGGATAAAGTGCAGGCACAGGGATGTATGGACCTGGTGCAGGACTACGCATATCCGCTCCCGATCAATGTCATCTCTGACATGCTTGGGATTCCTGGCGATAGGCGCGACATAATGCGCCAGTGGTCCGAAGCTATAGCTGGCTCTTCGCTCCAGAGCAGCAGCATCTCATCCATGACAAGTGTGCAGACCTTCTCAACCTATATCCGCGAGGTCATTGCGGAAAAACGCCTCCACCCTCAAGACGACCTGATCAGCCAGTTGACGCACAGCG
This sequence comes from Ktedonobacteraceae bacterium, assembly GCA_034437695.1. Classification (GTDB taxonomy): domain Bacteria; phylum Chloroflexota; class Ktedonobacteria; order Ktedonobacterales; family Ktedonobacteraceae; genus Paraktedonobacter. The sequence continues at coordinate 2,141 of DAOTTJ010000238.1, read as the reverse complement.
AGGACGCCGACGACCACCTGACTGAAGCCGAACTGATTTCGATGATCCGCTTGCTGATCTTTGCCGGACATGAGACAACCTCTAACCTGATCGGCATTGGTACCTTGATGTTGTTCGAACACCCGGACCAGTTTGCTAGATTAAAGGCGGACCTCAGTCTGGTCCCTTCGGCTGTTGAAGAGTTATTGCGCTTCAATGGACCCGTTCTCGCACCAGCTCCACGTTTTGCCACGCAAGATAGCGAGATCGGTGGACAATGTATCCATCGAGGTGATATGCTTATTACCATATTAGCCTCAGCTAATCGCGATGAACTGCAAATAACCGATCCTGACGAACTTGATATTGCTCGCACCCTTAATCGACACATCGCCTTTGGGCAGGGCATCCACGTCTGCCTGGGAGCACCCCTGGCACGCCTGGAGGGCGATATAGCCTTTACAACGCTGCTCCAACGTATGCCCAATCTGCAACTCGATGGGACGAGCGCAGCGGCAAGCTGGCACGGAGGATTCTTTCTGCGCGGCCTGACCAATCTTCCTGTTACATTTTAATGTAACCCTGCTGGCGAGGGATACCACGCGACGACTATTCCCCGCCAGCATACACCCGCGATCTCTCTGGCGACGACAACCAACGAACGCCTGAAGCTGCACCTTTCTCATCTATCAGGAGCAACCTGAAGGGTTGACGGGGATATACCAATGGAACCACCAATCAGCAAACCCAACCTGACTCGTTTGCCACTACGCGAACGCAATAAACAGCGCATCAGCCAGCGCATCGAAGATGCGGCATTTGCGCTCTTTCGACGCGTCGGCTATGAACAGACGACGATGGAGATGATCGCGGAAGAAGCAGAGGTCAGTCGCGGCACACTTTTTAACTATTTTCCCGCAAAACAGGCGCTTCTGTTGCCTTTTATGGAAAACCTCTATAACCAGCATGTGCAGCCGCAGATTATGGCCTATATCGCTACCCAACCAGATATCCAGGCTATCCTCCGTTTTCTTTTTCATAGCATCCATGAACACGTCCTCGTCTATCCCGATATCGAGAAGGCTCTGCAATGGGAATTTTTCCACCCGCGCGTCGTCGACGCCGAACCCAAGAAATATGGCACAGGCTTCCACACAATGCTGTTGACCATCCTCAGGCAAAGTCAGCAACAACACCTGATCCGCCAGGACTTAGCCGTCGAAACGCTGGCCCGCTACATCGGCGTACTCTACCTTTCGCTGCTGTACCAAACGCTGGGCGACCAATCGACAACCGACTACGATACTGAAGTCGAAAAGCTGCTCGCCTTTTTGCAAGCGGCTTTTCAGGGGTAAAAAGCGAGCAGTCCAAACCTCGCAGAGAAAGAAAGAAGAGACAATGATTACAGGCATTGGTCACACCGCTTTTGTTATACTCGATCTGGAACGCTCACTGGATTTTTACTGCAAGAAGCTCGGCTTTCGCCAGGTTTTCCAGTTGGACCGCGCAGGCACTCCTTCACCCTGGATCGTCTATCTCCAGATTACCGCCGGCCAATTCCTCGAACTCTTCCCCGGCGGCACTGGCGAAAATCCGGCTCGCCCACTGGGATTTAATCATCTCTGCCTGCTCGTCGACGACCTCCCGACTACCCTGCGCGAATTGGAGGCTCGCGGTCTCCCACTCACCGACCAGTTAGTCCAGGGACTCGACAACAACTGGCAGTACTGGCTAACCGATCCTGATGGCAATCGCATCGAGCTGATGCAGATCTCGCCCGACTCTCCACATGCCGTCGCCGACGCTCAGTGGTCAGTATAAGCAGGCAACACCAGATACCTGCGCTCTCTATACCTCGAAGCAGCTCGCACAAGAACTGCAAAGCCTCGACGTTTTATCTCAGCTACGCCAGGCACCTCCAACGATACGGGGCTATTTCATGCTCAGCAAGCCTCTGGCTTGCGACCCACCAGGGTTTTGGGATCGGGTTGTGAGCATGGAGGAGGCGTCCTCCATGCTCACAACCCGATCCATTGTTCAGGAGAGGGATCATACGTCGAGCATTGAATAGCCCTGCTAACGATAGATATCTTTAAATAAAACTACATTATGTATAGAAATCCTCCCGTAGCCCGGCTCCTTAGGCAGATACGATACTTTCT
>DAOTTJ010000237.1:0-6944 GCA_034437695.1 Ktedonobacteraceae bacterium | reverse complement strand
TTTTCGTCGGCAAAGACTGGCAGGATAGTATGCAGGTGACGTTCCAGGCGAAAAAACGCCGATCTACGCTGAACACGCCAGCCGGTATACCGCTCGTGCCACTGCTCCAGCTCTCTACTATGGGCCTTGACCAGGCGAAACGCCTCCTCGTCGGTTTGCTGAGCGACGACTACATTATCCAGCAACGCGGCATGGGCCAGGAGCAGATCGCGAGCAGTGTGCTGGACCAGCGGAGCTTCAAACGAAAGCGGAGTAAACCCCTCGTCTTCCTCAGAAGCTCGCGAAGCATATTCTAACCCGGAATCTCTTTCAGATGCATACATAGGCAGTTTTCTCTATTTCTGCGCCACCAGCGAGCGATGGTGTAGACGATAGCGCGGAAGAAACAAGGTACCGTCAGTGGCGCGAAGCGCAATATAGTCTTCTTCCTGAGGATTGAGTAGAACAACCTGCGTGCCGTCTGCCAGCGTATACTCACCGACCGCGCTCCCCAGGCAGCCGTCGATAATTGTGCTCAAGAGCAAACGTTCGTCGATGGCAATCGTCGGCAGGCTCGCCAGGTCGAGCAGAGGAGTCTGAAAAAGATGAGCCAGCCGCGTCTGTTCAAAAGAAAGTTGTTCGTCATGCTCTTGTTTGAGTTTTAGCAAGGCGTCGGCATTGTGGCGCAGAGGCTTTTCAACCACGCGCTCGACATTGCCTTTGTAGATCGGGCGCAGCTCACGCACGACGGTCGGTGGACTCTCCCACGTGGGGCGGTGCTCTGGTTCCTCGGCGGCCTCGGGCGAGCCGGTGAGGCTTTCCGCAAGATGAGTCGGGGTCGCACTAGCAAACGCAACCGTAAAGAGCAACCTGGCCGTTTCCAGTTCGTCTATATGAAAAAGCGTGGTTGCCAGATTGGCAAGCAGAGAGACATAGTCGGTACGCGGACCCATAGCAGAGCCTAAGGCCGCAGCACGCAAGATGACCTTATCGGTTGCATCGTGTGCAGCGTGCGAAAAAAGCTGCGCATTGCGTTCGTGCAGAAACCAATCCTGGAGAGCCTTGATCTGATGTTGAATATCCTCGCCGCGTGCCGCAAGCTCATCGTTGGTCATGAGGCCCAGCGGAGTAGTCGAAGCAATCACCTGCTGAAGCAACGCAGTTTTACCGCTGGCAAGCCACTCGCGGAAAAAGGTGCGCAACACCTGACTATACTGAGCCAGGGTCCCGGCAAAATTCTGGATATATGTAATGACTGCTTGCTTGTAGACCATATAGGCCTCGACCTCAGAGATATTTTGCGCGATCTGGTTCATATTGCCGAGATACTGGGCGGCGTCGTTTGTCACCCGTTCCCAGGTAGCAAAGGCGAGTTTCCAGGTTTCGGCGATCTCCTGACCACGTTCAGCGCTAAAGAGTAGCTCTTGCTCATCGAGCCAGGTGTGCAACTGCTGAAGCAGTTCAAGCAGATGACGCAGGTCGCCCTGGTGCAATCCACCTTCGCTAGCTCCGACATGCAGATGTCTGGCGATAAACGCTTCAAACTCAAGCGCCTCGGAGGTCGCCTGATAGAGTAAAACGGGCGAGCGGAAATCAGCTATCGTTGTGACGCGACTCATATCGGGCAGCATCGAAAGATTGCCCCACGCGACCAGACTTTGCAGATCGGTTTTACAGCTATCGAGTGGATAGTCCTGTCGCAACTCCTCCTCAACAGCCTCAGCGATCTCCTGTGCCGTCAAATGGTAGCGGTATTCGTGGCTAAAGCGAAAGAACATACGCATAATCGAACGATACCAGTCGGTGCGCCCCGAACTGGAAGCAACATAATTGACTATCGAGAGAGGGCCAAAACGATTAAGTGCAGTCATGGCCATTCCCTTTCTATGCAAACATCGCCCAGCTCTATTCTGCAACTGGTTGGAGGTAGTAGATAGTGTCTATCATTATACCCAATCTATGGCTCGTGCGAAAGGCCAGCAGGAAAATTCGCTACGGACCTACTCTCTATACAATGCATATGGTAGTATATACCATTGAGAGATAGCGTTGAATGGCATTATCATCAACCACCTTTAGAAGGGAGGCGCTCGCTTGAACGTACTTGAAACAGATCGACTCATACTTCGTCAACTCACCACCGACGACGCAGCCTTTATCCGCACGCTGGTGAATGAGCCTTCGTGGTTACAGTTCATCGGCGATAACGGAGTGCGCACCCAGGAAGACGCCGCCGCCTATATTGTGCGCGGACCAATCGCGATGTACAAGCGCATGGGCTTTGGTCTCTACGCGACCGTTTTAAAAGAGAATGAAACGCCAATTGGCATCTGCGGGTTGATCAAAAGAGATAATCTGGAAGACGTAGATATCGGCTTTGCTTTTCTGCCCCAGTTCTGGTTTCAGGGCTATGCATATGAAGCGGCCTCGGCAGTCCTCGCATACGGAAGACACGTTCTGGGCCTCCAGCGCATCGTCGCTCTCACTCTGCCAGACAACCTGCGCTCGGCTCGCCTGCTCAAAAAGCTAGGCCTACACTTTGAACGCCTGATCACCCTCCCCAACGCCACCAAAGAACTCCAATTGTTTGCGCTCGATGCTTGAACCATTGGTCTCTCACATCTTTCTTATGGACGATCTGCTAACGGACTGCCTTATTAAGAAGGTTTTTGCGTTACTATAAATGGATCATAGAAAATGTAACACTTTGCTCTTTTTCATTGTTATCTTGGAAAAAGGGAAGGTGTAGTATTCAATGGATAAAATTGTCTATCCCATCACGACAATGCGGGCAACAGCCCAACAGATCCGCACAAACGCCACCAATAGTCTCTGTAATCACGAGCAAACCTGGCAACGGCTCCAAAACTGCCTCGCGCCCCTGCCAGGCTTCATCCAGGCCGCTTTCAACATCGTTTTGAATACTCACAATCAGCGTCTGCGGGCCTCTTTCCAATGGCAGATAGACCTTGCTACCCGCCTGGAAGAAAGTGCCAACGCGATGGAAAAAGTCGATCAGAGTAGAGCGCAATCCTTCCAGTAAAGGCAAGGAGTTCGTATCATAAGTCTATTAGCAACCTTATATAACTGGCTTTCTCCACTTCTTGAACCCTTAGACGAATTACCGACACATCTTGACGCTATGCAGCAGAACCATCTCGACTCACTCAATGCCATTGAAGGATCTATAGGAAGTCTGGTAGGGAGTACTCCAACAGATCAGGCATTTGTTGGCCAGGGATCGGATCAACTCATCAAGGATGTAGAAGATTATCTAAGAAACGAGCGTTTCCTCTCCGGGGGAGGCACGGGTGTCCTTGATGAGATCAAAAATGCCGTTACTATCTGCGGTGAGGATATTGGGGCAGCAGCGGAGAATCTTAATACAGAAACTGAGGGTGATACGGCTATTACCACCGTCTTCCTGGTACTCGTGCTTGCCGATGTCCTGCAAGCAGGGATAGATATTTTCACCGACGTGATTACTGCTGCACTCGGTATTGTATTGACCGCTCTGTATTTCACGGTTCTAGTAGGGTTTGGTTGGGCTATATTTGAGGCTACTCAGGCCCTGCTCAGTAAGCTCAATCAGATCAACAGCCAGCCCCAATCGCAGCTTCCACCTCATCAGACAACTCAAGCACAAAATAGTCTCAGTCCAGAGCAAGAGAGATTTGCCGAAAAGTTGCATAATGACTATCAATCTCTTGGCCTCTCACTCGATGATATTCGCAAAATAATAGAAGATAATCCAAATTTGACCGAGGCTCAATTGCGCGAACTTCTTACTCAATACGCGAATGTGATCAAGGCTAATCCTAAGACGGTTAATACATATGGAGCATTAGCAGTCTTTGAGGAATTTATTGCGCTCGCTGACTATGATGCTGCCCACGGAGGAAATTATGCCTTGAAAAAACCTGTTCAGAATATGCCTAATCTTATACCTGGAATTGATGAAGCAACAGCAGAGATGGGCGCAATGGAAGAAGGACGAATACCCTGGCCGCTTACGCCCTCCCCTATACCTCGTTATGATGCGAAAGATCCAAGCGGAGTGGAATGGGATGAAAAGAGCTACCGCTCAATTGATATCAATGGTAAACCCTATGATGCAAAAGATACCGTCCAAAAACTACAAAAAGATTTTGGAGAGGGTGAAAAAATCATTTTTGACGATAGTCAATTGACCCAACAGCAAATCGACGACACGTACAAAGAATTAAAGCAAAGAGGTCAGGAAAACGATGTGGTCTGGTGGCCAACTCAACCGACCTGACCAACTGCGATGCCAACACCGTACAAAGGCTGCTATGATACACTAATGTCGCGATGAAGTAGATGAAATGAATAAGTGAAGGAGATTTGTATGACACGACCAATCCCACAAGAGATACGTATGCTCATAGAGGCACACGAACGCTGGCTCCAGCCGATGAGTACCGAAGGGCAGTCCCTCAAGCAAAGCCAGTTGGATTTGAGCGATCTGGATCTATCGGGCCGTCAACTAGTCATGGCATCTTTACCAGAAGCCGTGCTCGATCGGGCAGTCCTTCACGGGGCCAATCTGAGCGATTCTGGCTTTAGTCAGGCTTCGTTTATCAATGCAGCGATGGATGGTGCGTGGCTTGTCAATACAGCAGCCGACCACGCTAACTTCTCGCAGACTAATCTTCAGGGAGCTCGTGGAGTTTGTCTGGATGTCCAGGGAGCAAACTTTCAGCAGGCTAATCTGACCTCTGGCAATTTCTCCAACGCGGATTTCAGCCAGGCTAACCTGGAACATACGAACTTTCACTCCGTTGATCTACGTGAGGCATACTTCTATAATGCACACATGGCATATGCAATATTGACTGGTGCGTCACTCTGGGGTGCTAAACTAGCAGGTGCAACGGATCTGGAACTGGTAGAAGTGGAGTGGATCGATATAGGTGAAGAAAATGCACCACGCCGTCTGGCAGGCGAACAAGCCCGCCACTGGCTCCTCACAGAAGCTGCCAAACCGTTGCCCACGTGGATGGTTCCCTAAACATAGCTACTATTGCAACTGACTGGCACAGATTAGCACGATACATACCCCTTTTATGATCGACTGCCAAAGCTCTTGTCCCTTTTCGCAGAATCATACATTCTACCAGTGAACAAAACAAAACAGCACAACGTTGACGACCAACCACTCGGCTCTCGTTGGCTGTGGAAAGGGACAACGCGACAGGTTGAATAGACTCATTTCATCTGTCGCGTGTTGAGGAAGCATGCATAGTTATCAAATACATACATCATCCGGTTCGCATCATCTTGCATGCCATTCTATGATGCCAGAGCATCATTTCAGGTACTGATGCAATACGCACCGACGGATACTGATCATAGAGCAACTGTCATTGCCTAATTAATCAGGGTTAGTGGGAGGGCGTGCCTGGAGAAAAGCCGCAAATAGAGCCAACCACGTAAAGGCTGTCGATTTTCCACCCATTTTGCCCATCCTTGACCAATGTCAGATCGACCGAGTTTCTCTCTGGTGGGGGTCCACCCGGTGGGGGTCCACCCGGCGGGAATCCACCCGGCGGAGGTCCACCCCCCGGAGGTCCATCCGGCGGGGGACACAACATGGTGATACTTAGATCGGCTTGATTCTTACTATTTGCATAGCTTACCACCACACATTGAGTGATCGCCTGAAAAGATTGCTGAAAATCAATCAATGAATGTGCTTGTTGATAGGTGTGAGAGAACTGATCATAGGCAGTTTGAAAATCAGGAGAAGAGGAATTTATGGCTGCACAAAAGGCTGTAACGACTCCGTCAGATAAGTTAGCTCTCAGCACATTCTCCTGTATAAACCACACCAAGATGGCGAGAAGGCAAAAAGCACTTCCCGCAATCAGGGAAGAGGTGAGGACCCCTTTGGCTCGTCGTCGAGGTGAAGAAGCAGGGCTTACCGTTTCTTCTGTCGCACGCGGAGGATAAGGAGCGGTCGTAGCGAGTTGATTAGAGATGCCTTGCAATCTCTGTTTGACATCCTCTGCCTGTTGAGGTCTCTTACTCTCATCCCTGTCCAGCATGCTGGTCAGAAGCGTTCTCAGAGAATCTGGGATGGTAAGAGTATCCCAGGGAAGCATCGATGCCCGCAGGTGCGTTCGTGTTGGATTGATGCCTGAGAGCAACTGGTATAACGTAGCCCCTAAGCTATAGATATCCGAACAGGGAGTAGTCTGGGCGAAGCCATATTGTTCTGGCGGTGCATAGCCAGAGGTTCCATAGTAAGCGGTATCTTTGGTCTGGCCAGGCTGAAAAAAACGCGCGATCCCAAAGTCGATCAGATACAGATGCCCCTCAGGTGTGCGCATGACATTGGTTGGCTTGAGATCACGAAAAATGATCGGCGGACGATGAGTATGCAGATAGTGTAGAATAGCACACAAGGTCAGGCCTATCTCCAGGACTTCTTCGACTGGCAATTTTCCCCCTTGTTCCGCTAGATATTCAGTGAGTGTCTGACCTGGAATAAAGCTCATTACGAGATACCAGCAGTGATGCTCTACAAAATGATCATAAATACTGGGTAAGTGAGGATGGTGAAGCCCGGCCAGCAGATGAGCCTCCTGTTGAAAGCTTTTCGCTGCTCCTAGCCTTTCTGAGGGGGAAAGGCTGGTCTGGCTCATTTCCTTAATCGCGACCAACCGATTTCCCAGTTGCAGGTCTTGTCCCATATATACTGTTCCCATACCCCCTTGACCGATAACGCGGAGAACGCGATACCGTTGCTTCAATACCCTATCGGGGGCAACGAGGCGAGAGGCAGACACCTGTGAGAAACGCTTGCCTGTGGATGGAAGCGGGTACCTGCACACCATACACCGGGCCGCATTCTCCTGGTTTTGAGAGTGGCAAACCCCGCACACTCGTGAAGAAGATCCCATCTTTTCCTCCAAATACAAAAAGTGTTAGTTTGAGCCATG
>DAOTTJ010000236.1:0-11415 GCA_034437695.1 Ktedonobacteraceae bacterium | reverse complement strand
CCTGCTCTCCATCGTCCCGCCGGGTGGACTGGGACTCTTTATTCTGGGACTCTGCATCGCCGGATTGGGTCTGGGTTCCTTTCTGGGTACACCCATTCGTTACGTCGCCATCAAGGAAGCGCCTGAAGATCAACGGGCCTCCAGTCTTGCTGTCGTGAGTATTTGCAACAGCATTGGTCAGGCGGTAGGTGTGCCGCTGGCTGGAAGCATGATCGCCTCGCAGGCCAACGGCGCGACAGGTTTACAGCATTTCTACCTCTTCGCATGCATTGTACTCGCAGCGACAATTGTTGCCAGCTGCTTTCTCAAGACACGCAAGCAAGAGGAGCAGGTCGAGCCAGTTACGCCCGAGGCACTTAGCGTCGGCAGTAGTAGCTAGTGCGACAAAGACGAGGCGATGAAGCTGATTAACGTTCATCACCTCGTCTTGCTTCTACCTAACGAAGAGCTACGCTTCTATCTCAGTCGGAAGCAGGCTCACCACTTTGGTCATCACAGCGATCTGCTCGGCCTCAACCTCGCCAGAGCTACCCAGGCGGCCAATCGCACGCAGCAAAGCTCCTACATTGAAATGTTCTGGTTTGCCCATAACGACCTGGGTCGCGCTGCTCCAGAAAACGCTGACAGGCTGAGAGGTACGCTGAAACGTGCGCACGGGATCGGCTGCACCGGGTTCCAGAAAGACACCTTCTAAGAGGTGGCCTTCCGGCGTAGCCACCACTTCCAGAGCGATATCCACGGGCGCAAGCGCATCGACGCGTGAAAAGATCTCCCAGGTCATAGAGGAAGCCGGACCGCCAGCGGGCATTTTCGCTTTGGCCTCGTCAGAAGCTGCGGAAGCTATGCGCCTCAGGGGACGATCCTGCTCGTAGTCGACGGTGATACCCAGACGCAAAGCCGATTCGGCCTTAGCCAGTTCTGCGCCTAGATAGCCAGCGTGACTTAGCTGTGAAACCAGACCCTCGCGCAACAGACCGAGCAAAATAGACTCGGCGGTTCGACCACGCATTTCGTGGGCCGGCGTATGGTCGGGAAGATAATGGCGGATAATAATCAAGCCTTCGGCTCGATCGAGCGAGATCACAAAATAGCCCTTTGCATCGTAGCTGAGTGGCTCGCGTCGGCCACCGGGACGAATGCGCACAAATTTGTGCTGCTCTGGATCGTCCATCGCGTACACCGACGCAGGCACCTGGTCAGCCAGAAAACGTCCCGGATTACGTGCGGCAAGTTCCTGCACAGAGTTGACCAGGAACATGATATCCTGCTCTTCCGTCCAATCGACCAGCTCGACCTGTTGACGAAAAAGCTCAACCTGCCAGGCGGCGAGATTGCGTAGAACAGGCTCGTAACCGAGCGCATTCACAATCGTGCCGGATGCATCGATGCCGTATTCCAGCAAAGAACGCAGCGACTGACCGGGCTGAAAGAGACGCGATTCTTTACCGCAAAGCACCAGGAAACGAATAGCTGGATTGGCTGTGACATTGCGCACCACGTGCTCGATCCCAACATTGGCTGTGTGAAGTTGGCCGGCGATAGCTACGCCGGGTATCTTCGCCAATGAGGGGAACAGTTGAGTGCTTGTAAGAGTACAGATCGCCACTGGAGAAGCTGGATCACCTACAACGTAGGAACCCGCCAGCGGTGGCCAGGACGCCACGGGCGGCGACTGGCTCTCGTCTACTTGCATAATGCTCCTCCTCCAAAAGAGTTCGCTTACGTCTCTCTCACCATTCATTAGTCAGTACTGACTAATATAAATATAGCACGATACCCTCAAAAAAGCAACCCATGGAGAAGCACGGGCGCATACATCTAGCAGAAAGTAGCTTTTATGAGAGTCAATAGGAAGGGCTTATCTCAGTGAGAGGGAAGCCAGAGCTGTTGACCTGGTTCAAAACGTAGCGAAACTTGCCACTCACCGGGTCATTGCCAGGCGGTTCGGGATCGCGTTCCACCTGTACAGAAGCCACGCCCTGCTCAGTAAAGAAAGCATACAGGCTTCTTTTCGTGGCCTGCCAGACCTGTGCATCGTCCTCGCCGGGTTCAGCGGTCAGGCGGATCTTGACAGTTATAGGTGATGTTTGCAAGATTTGAAAGCGCTGCATGCCTGGAACGTAGAGTAAGAGTTCAAGGATAGCCATCGGGAGAATAGTCACCGAGTCGGCGGTACCAGGCAACGACAGATAATCATTTTTACGCCCTTCGATCTGCATAGCGGGGAAGGGATTGCCACAGGTGCAGGGGTCGGCGCAGACCGTAATACTATCGCCGAGATCATAGCGAATAATGGGTTGAATGCGGTTGACCAGATTCGTCAGGAGAACGGTGTGGGACGGTTGGCCGGCAGGGACGGGCTGATAGTTTTGATCGACCGCTTCCAGAATGAAGCGATCGCTATGACTGTGAAGATATCCCTGGGAACAGGAAAACGCGAGGCTAGGACACTCGGCTGCCGCGTAGGTATCGCTAGTTGAGCATTGAAAGACATCAGCGATATAGCGGTGCTCGGACTGGGGAATCCATTCCGAGCCGGTAGCGATCAGGGTCGGATGAATGTGCAGCCGACCAGCTCGCTGTTCTTCGGCCAGGGTAGCGAGCATAGCCGAATAGCCGACGATGACGTTGGGCTGGTACTCATTGAGTTCGTGGACAATCTTTGTCAGATTGTTCGTCATGGAGAGGACACGAACCTGCTTAAAGAGGACCTTGAGCATACGCGAACGCTCCAGCGCTTTGAAGCCGGAGACCGAACCCAGATGTTCCTGAGTGGTAGCAGCGACCATCAGCCAGCGTCCACCGGCCTTGACTGCTCTGCGCACATCGCCAAGACCCAGGCTCAGCATATTTAACGTGCGGTAATGAACAGTTGCGGCGTGATCCTGAAGAAAAATCGTATGTTGTCCGGTGCTACCTGAAGAGGTATAGAGCAAATACTGATTGAGATACGGCTGGCCGATATGTGTTTTCTCGGCCAGAAAGGTCTGGATATCCGCGCTCTTGACGTTGGGATCTGTTACCCAGTCGTCGAAACGCGCCATAAGTTCAGGCTTCGTTACCGGAGGCAAGAGGGTCAGATCATCCACTCCCTGAGGGAGATGGCTATAAAGGTCGCGATAGAAGGGAGAGTGTACGCGTGCGAATTGAACGAAGTCTTTCAGCAATGCACGTTGACGTGCAGCCAGTAAGGTTGCGCTACGGCGGGATGTACGTTGCACATCCCATAGAGTGGCGAGCTGGTTCAAGAAGCTACTCATCAGTTTACCTCCGGTAAGAAAAAGCAGACGATTGAGCAATACTACTCTATGATATCTGCTCTTCTGAGGAAAACCCATACCATAGACCATCTTTTTCCTCATCTTTTTCGCCTTCTCCATGCAGAACGCGGGGAAATGTCCCTGCTCGCCCGCGCCATCGACTAAAAACACGGCAGAAGGCGAAATACGAGGATGCGACGTTGTCATTGATGCTTTCCAAAGGATATATCAGGTCGTACCAGAGAGATGGTGAGAATGGCGAAGAAAAAGATGAAATCAGCTCTTAGTAATTCCAACACAAATATGGTAATACAATAGACAGAGGTAGAAGTAAAGCTGTTAATAGCGTGTACTACCCATCTTTTTGAGCAGGAGATAACACATGAGTGAATTTGGCAAAAGAGTTGCGAGAATGCAAAACGTCTGGAAGATTATGCGCATGAAACCGGTCGAGGTGCTAGATCGTCAGCAAGAGCAAATGCATGATTTGATTGAATTTGCCAGAAAGAACTCTCCGTTCTATCAAAGACACTACGCACACGTAGCGACGGATGCAGTGGACCTCCAGGAGTTTCCCCCGGTCACCAAAGCTGAATTAATGGCCAACTTCGACGATTGGACCACGGACAGGGCCATCACGCTCGCAAACGCGACAGCCTTTCTCGCTGACAAGACGCTGGTGGGTCAACCTTATCTGGAGAGCTATTTTCTCAGCACAAGCTCTGGTTCGAGTGGACAGCGGGGTATTTTTATCCAGAACCCAAAGGAAGAATTCGCGTATCGTATGTTGAATATGGTCCAGAGCGGCATGTTCTCCTGGCGCACGTTGCGCAAACGCATCCGCTGGGTGACCATCAGTTCGATCGGTGACCACTTCGGAAGCGTCTCAGCGTTTACACTCCTGCAAAACTCGCGGAAGCGTTCGCCGGTTTTCAAGGCGCTTTTCGCCAGTATGTCCATACTTGGAGTGACCATGCCGTTGCCGAAACTGGTACAGGCCTTAAATCAGGAGAAGCCGACCGTTATTTTCGGCTATTCAACGGTCATTGCGGCGCTGGCCGAAGAGCAGATCGCCGGGCGTTTACATCTCAAGCCAACGGTGGTCTCGTTGGGCGGTGAAACGATCTCAGAGCGTGCTCACCAGCAGATTGCGACCGCCTTCAACTGTCTGATCCGCGACGCATACTCCACCTCTGAATGTCCATTCATCGCGGTTTCGTGTCCAGAGGGGTGGTTACACGTATGTAGCGAGAGAGCCATGATCGAGCCAGTAGACGAGGACTATCGTCTGGTCCCCCCTGGTCAACCTTCGCACACGGTTTTATTGACAAACCTGATCAACCGCATCCAGCCGATTATTCGCTATGATCTGGGAGATAGCGTAACGGTCCGAGCCGACGCGTGTCCCTGTGGCAATCCCTTTCCCGCTCTCAAGGTGATGGGACGCAAAAACGATACCCTCGCGCTGAGAGCGCCAGATGGTTCAGTGCGAAAGATCTTGCCGATGGTTTTTAATGCGATGATCGACATCTTACCGGGTATCAAGCGCTGGCAGGTGATCCAGAGCGGGCCAGCGACGTTGAGCGTGCGCCTGGAGATGACCGCGCCGGAAGTTGACGCGCAGACCTGGGAAACGGTCCACCAACGTCTGCGTGCGTATTGCGACCAGATAGGCCTCCCCGAGGTCAACATTGAGCGAGCGGTCGAAGCGCCAGCGCAAGATCCGAACACCGGGAAGTTCTACCAGGTGCGCGTCCAGTTCACCCCTCCTCAGGAGTCGCAGGCAGATCAACAGCAGACAAAAGAACCCTCCGTTGCGCTGTCCCGCGAAGCACCTCTAGCGTAAGCGCCGCGCCGTCAGCGGCCAGCCACTGCTCGTACAGACTTTCGATGGAACGAACCTCCCTCGCGTTGACCGAGATAATCAGATCGCCCTCATGCAAACCCGCGTCAGCGGCTGGACCAGGCAAGGCGACGCTCTGGACCAGCAGGCCGGGAATATCAGGCAGACCCGAGGAGCGACGGATCTTTCGAGCGCGATGCGCGGGTGCCAGAGAGGCTCCCAGCCAGTGTGAGGGATGCGCGGGGTTGGCCGGAGCGATAGGATCGAAACTCAGCAGAAGGATACGCAGCAACGCGGCAAGTTGTTCGCGTTGCTGCGTAGTGAGCGCAGAGAGCAAAGAAGCCTCATTTGCCAGATGAAGAGGGGCAACCTGATCGAAAAGTCGTGCGCCAGATGGAGTCAGGCGCACCAGAACCCCGCGTTGATCGTGGGGATCGGGCATACGTTCAACTATCCCCTCGCGTTCGAGCCGATCGATGCGAACGCTGATCGTCCCTCCGGTCAGCTGCAAAGCGTCCATCAGCGCACGCTGAGAAAGCTGATACGGTTTACCAGTGCGACGCAACGTCGCAATCACCGCAAAAGACGGACCAGTCAGGCCTAAGCGTTCAAAGACAGCGCCAACCTCCGCACGCAGATGGGCCTGGAGGCGGTCCAGACGCGAGATAATCCCGACCGACTCGACATCGAGGTCGGGCCGTTCTCTCCCCCACTCCTCAATCACCCAGTCGATATAATCCTTGACTCGCCCGGCCGGATCGTGCAGATCGACAGACTGCACGGGCAAACGTTGGATAGGAGAGTCTGGTATAAGGTGTGCAGCTTCATCTGGCTCTTGCATGATCTCCTCGGGTAGGCTTCACTCGTCACGAAACGTTCTCATAGTGTATACTATAACATAGATCATTGGAATAAAACTTTGAACTCAAACGTTTATCTCTAATGAGTGAGAGTATACAGAGTGGATAGTCAACCTGGACAAGCAAGGTTTGCCAGGAGTAGATGGTCATATTTGAAAGGAGCCAGAAAATGGTTGGAGAAGGACTGAACATAGCCGTACTTGGAGCCGGGAATATTGGAGGGACATTGGGGAAAAAGTGGTGTGTGACGGGTCATCAGGTGCATTTTGGAGTCAACGACATCAACGGGAAGCATGCGCGTGAGATCTATGAAGAGTTGGGGGCGCGGGTAGTGATTAGCAACATCGAAGAAGCCTTACAGGGGAAACCAGACGTTGTGCTGATCTCAGTGCCGGGCAAAATTGTCGAGCAAGTGGCGCAAGACTACGCCGCACAGCTCAATGGCTGCATACTTATCGATGCAGCCAATCGCATGGGAGAAGACTCAATGCACAACCTGGAGTATTTTCAGAGCAATACGCCGCAGTCGCCGGTCTATCGGGCCTTTAACTCGCTTGGCTGGGAAAACTTCGCCGAGCCGGACTTTGCCGGCATCCAGGCCGACCTCTTCTACTGCGGGCCGGCTGGCGAGTCGCAAACAAAGGTCGAGCGACTGATCGCAGACATCGGCCTGCGGCCAGTCTATCTGGGAGGAAATGAGCAGACGGGAGTATTAGACTCATTGACAACGCTCTGGTTCACCCTGGCCATCGCCCAGAAGAAAGGGCGACATCTCGCATTTAAAGTTCTAGGTCTCTAGATCACAAGCGATCCTGGCAACCCGTACCTGCCAGAGAAAAGGCAGACGATACGTTGACAAATGGTCAGAAACATGCTATAGTGCGCATGCGTTCGATGTTCAGGATCGAAAGAACAGACGAAAGAACGGGGTGTAGCGCAGTTGGTAGCGCGCATGGTTTGGGACCATGAGGTCCGCGGTTCAAATCCGCGCACCCCGACCGGTAAGATAGGTACCAGGATCGTTTTGCGGGAGTAACTCAGTGGTAGAGTTCCTGCCTTCCAAGCAGGCTGTCGCGGGTTCGAGCCCCGTCTCCCGCTTTTCTCTGTAAACCGTCTCTCTGGAACCGCTTCTCAGGCCGATCGAAAGAATCGGACTGAAGGAGGGGTTTGAGCAGACGGTTTTTGTTTTAGCCAACAGGCGTATACCGGCATCCTGCCTCGCCTCTTGTGGCATCCTGCCCTGGCTTAACAACATCCTGCCTCGCGATGCACGCACTGCCTCGCTCCTCCTGTCCGAGATTCCGGTCGTGATCGCGTTCTTGAACGCAAGGAGGATTTGTTTTATGGCCCAAAACGCGCCCCGTTTTTCTCATGAATCCGCATCCAATACAGACACATCTTCGCGCCCTCGCAAAGTGAAACGACCTGCGGTGACGAATGCTCGTGCCAATGAGCAGCGAACCAAACTTGATCTCGAACGAGAAGAGCGAGGTCAAGCTGCGCAATCGCCGTCCGCTCCCCCGAAGAAAACGGCAAGGTGTGAGCATTGCCAATGCCATTGAAACGTACATTCAGGATCACATTGGGGGGAACCATAGCCCGAAGACCCTGGAATGGCACCAAACGGCCTTGAATCTCTTTGCTACATTCCTTGAACAAGAAGGGCTGACTGCCGTTCGCGATATCGAGGCCGGGCATATTACGGCCTGGTTTGCGTTCATGCGGGAGACCCCGGCGCTCGCGGAAAAACGCGGAGTGAACGGACGATCCAGACCTACGCTCGTTCGGTCCGTGCCTTTTTCCACTGGCTGATCCGTCGCCACAGGAACATGCTATGGTTCCCTTTGGATTTCTCCTCCAGGTAAGTTCCTTCGTCCAGAAGTGTTCGCTTCAACATCTCCCGTTTCCAACGGGGATACGACTCGCGCCGACACGGCGCACGGGTTGCTCATAGTATTCTAGCACATCGTCGTCTCGCTCCATCTCGTAGATTCCCCATAACTCAACATGATGGCTTTCAAACTGGATTGAGCGACCCATTTTGACCGAAGGGTAGCGCCCACTCACATTGGAAGCGCGATTACGCACCTTGCGCACGGGTTGCGACGAACGAATGCATTGGATAGAGGCTTGCGTCTCTGATGTGATAGTCTTGCGTAGACACCAAACGTGAAAAGTGTCGTCAGTTCATAGGGGCTTCCCTTCCTCTTTCACGCCCAGAATCGTGCGCAACGCGGTCTTGCATCGCCTACGCGCGGCGAATTGGCGCAAAAGTTGGTACAGGGTCTAAGGTCAAGAAGTCGATCAGAATCTTGTTGCAGAGATCTGGTTTTTCCACGAGAAGGCCGTGCGAGGTACCGGGGACGACTGCCAACTCCCCGTCAGGCAGGGATCGGTAGAAGGCTACGGCATGCTCAAGAGGAACTTCGTCATCATCGCTCACCATCACCAGTGTTCGGCAACGGATCTTCTTCAGGTCGTCCATCATCAGCATGGGACCCAGAGCATGCATCTGGTCAAGTTTCTTCTCTACGACCATGAAATGCTCCTTTCCGTCGGGGGAGACCTCCCCGTAGCTGATGATGAGGAATTCTGGCGTTCCGTTGCCTGGCTCAATCGCGCTCGCAACCCAGCCACTGCGATGGAAAGGACCGGCAGCACAGATCAATCGCTCTACCAGATCAGGCCGTTTATAAGCAACGAGCAGGGCCACAACAGACCCATCGCTGACCCCGAGTAACCGAACTGGGCCGCGAACCACCTGCTCAAGGAAATGGATCGTATCCTCAGCCATCAGTTCATAGCTGTAAGGGCCGTCCGCATCTGGGGTGTGGCCGTGGCCGCGCCGTTCCGGAAGGAAGACGTGGAAATGGGACGCCAGCGCTAGCAGATTTGGTCCAAACGCCCGTGAGTCCACCCCAACCCCACCGGGATGGAGCAAAACGAGGGACTCACCTGCGCCTTGCTCGTCGTACCAGGTACGAATTCCATTCAACTCAACATATTTCGCTATCGTGATTTCCTTTCCTGTCATGAGATGCAGAGATGGCAGCAACATTCTTCAATCCGCAGTAATACAGCCAACCTTTTGGCACAAAGCGGCCAAAATCATGCTGACAAATGGCAAAGAGGATGCATACCCTCCGAGTATACCCAAACGCAAAGCAAAGAGCAAGATTTTTTCGCATAACTTTTCGTTTCTATCAGAGAACTTTTCCTTATGGGGCAAAAACAGAGGAAAACAGCACCAAACGCTCTCGGGAAACGGTGGATACATCAGGCAGAAAAGGTATGTGCGAGACGCGTACCTGTTTTCTTTGCTTGACAACTCCCATACATTGGAAACGTTCTCTGAAAGAGGCGAAAAGTTCTCTGATACATGTCATTGAGTATATTCCTCGTGTAGGTGTAGGGAAGTGCTCCCCGTCTTCAAGCCCCCACGAGACGCGCAACGAGGGAGTAGGTAAAAGGTACAAACATATATAGAACAGACTCAAGGCTCCTACAGAGAACCTTGAGTCTGTTTCACATAGAGTTTAAAAATCCGGTGATATCTGGTCTAAACTTGACCTGCAGAACAAGAGAACATCCCAGAAAACAGGTTTAGGAGAAAGCTTCCCTTGCTATGAAGCGAGCGATCTTATACGGCCCACCGAGGTGTGTCGAGTTAAGCTTCCTCTCCCTCGTCTAGGTCAAGGTTTCTTCTTCTTCGAGCAGTGGTTCATCAGTGCGCAAGAGCACTCCTTCTGCGTACCCGAAAAAGGATCGAAGGAGAAGCCTCCTTCTCTTCTACCTTTGCCGAAGCGTAGAGAAGGAGTGTCGAAGCGAGTGTCAGGCACTCCGGTGCTGTACACTTCTGGTGAGTGGCTGGTTTTTGCGAGAGGGAGGTGGCCCACGGGTTGCTACGTTGAGCATAGCCTCTCGCATGGCTTGAGAAGCGACACAAGAGGAATATATCGAGAAAGGAGATGATTGTGTTGATAGGGAGCATAGCACAAAAGAGAGCCTCTCGCAAAAGGTTGTTTCGCGTGGCTTCCTATGCTATTCTTCATCGTCGATGTTGCAACGAACCTTTTCTCGCTTGCGAGTTTGACAAAAGAAAAGCACTTGCTGATGTCAAAGCAAATGCTTTTCGTGATTGGACCTCTAGAAGATTTTACAGCTTCTCGGGCAATCGTGTGGGAGAAGGATGAGAGAGAAAAAAAATTACGAGAAGTTTTAGGCCAGGATCGTGTGCAAGTAAAAACACGTGCGCCAGGCGATTGGCATGCACGTGATCTTGTGCTGCTTCGTATTCTCCAAATTTACTACGGGGATCAAGTGGAACACGTTGATATCGACGTGTTGTTACAACACCATTCTTTGATCGATCGATACGAAAAGTTTGTGCTGGATTTTGATCTGAGAAACGAGGTGAACTGGCCTGAGCTTCCCTCCTTTCCAGTCTAAAGAGCACCAATCTCGACCACCTATCGCCAATTCTGAGATGGAGACACCACCGATACTCCCAGCAGTGCTGCAATCGATTGTGCTCCAAGCAGCAGAGGATTCGGTAGCACTTCAGCCGATCATGGCGCAAGCAATATTGCGTTCTCGCTTGAAACAACGTGTCATTATAGGGGTTAGTATAGGCATTGTACTCATTGTGGGAGCACTTTTGATACTGTTCAAGATTGTATGATTGGGAGGATGATAATGAGGACCAGGGAAGATCAGAAGAAAGACGGCGAGAAGAAACAGGAGACAGAAGCCGAGGCGATTCTCCGCATGATCAACGATCCGGCGTTTGACCAGGGAGTAGAGATGGGGACCGTTCCGAAGACTCCGTTCCGCAAAGAGTCGCCGGATGACCCCGATACTGACAAGCATCCAGCGACTTCATCTCCAAAGAAGTAACTCTCAAGGAGGGTGCCAGCAAGGTTATGTTGACATCCTCTCTTTTTTTGCTTCCAGCCAAGTCTCCAGCTCGCTCCAGTTTGTGAGGAGAGAGTGTGCGAACGGGACACGCTCCGGCAATGATGGCAAGCTCCTATGCCCGAAGCCAACCACCTCGATACGGCGAAGCAAGCTAAGCGCGATCTGGGTATGCTCGTGCGCGAGCCGCCCAAACGATCTGATGATCTGCTCCATCATATCGTCGATGAGTACAATGTGTTCGTCGTCCCCGGCCTGCTCGTGTGCGTGGATATATTTTGAGTGATACCAGTCGCAGATAGCCACGTTCCCAGGAAAAGGGAAGCCAACCCTCGTCAGCCACATTCTTGTTGCCTCCAGGGTAGCTTTTTTCCGACACGTCGTATAAATGACGTGATTGTGCGCGGCCAGGCGTTGCACACTCGAGATCGCGCCGGGCAGTGGCTCCATTTCAGCCAGGACGGTAAGATCGTTGTCAGAATGTCTCAGAGCTTCCTGGTAAGCTGCTTCAGCATGAGCACGGTACTCCTGCACTGGA